>DATISY010000114.1:0-95699 GCA_035468285.1 Acidimicrobiia bacterium
GTCGTCGACCTTGATCCCGAGCGCGCAGGCGGGCGCGTCGGCGTCGGGGGCGCGGTCCGGCCGACCGAGCGTCGCAGCCATCGCGCTTGGTTCGTAGAGCGCGACGCGCGTCGTGCCGGTGTCGAGCTGCGCGTACGGGCCGGACCGGTGTCCCAGCCGGAGTCCGAGCAGCCGGGTGTAGAAGTCGACGGAGCGTTCGACGTGCTCGACGACGAGGACGACGTAGTCGGGGGCGTCGCCGATCACCGGGGCGTCGGTCCGGCTCCGTCCGGCTCGAGCTCGTAGGCGATCACCAGCCAGCGGCCCCCGCGCTTGGCGAGCTGCAGCGCGTCCGAGGCGCGGCCCCCGTCACGCAGGTCGACCCGGGTGTGGACCACCGCGAAGTCGCGTTCCTCGCTCACCGCGTCGACGACGACGCGGTCGGCGAGACCCCGGAGACCGGTCTGGTGCTCGTACGCGGCCCGCTTGGCGGCGACGAACTCCGGGCGGTTCAACCCGTCGCGCAGCTCCTCCCCCGACATCGACCACAGGCCTTCGAAGTCGAGGTGGTCCCACGCGTCCTCGTACGCCATCGCCACATCGACCGGTGACGGGCCAGGGTCGGCGCTGACGATGATGACGAGCGCCACGCACAGCCCGACGATGACGACGCCGGCGACGATGAGCGCCACTCAGCTCGCCAGCGCGTCGATCTGGTCCGCCAGGGCGAAGTCCCGGGCGGTGATGCCCCCCTGGTCGTGGGTGCTGAGCGCGACCCGCAGCTTGTTGTATCGGATGTCGAGATCGGGATGGTGGTTGGCGGCCTCCGCGACCTGCGCGACCGCGTCGACCAGCGCGATGACCGCCCGGAACGAATCCAGCTCGTACACCCGGACGATCTCGTCCCCCGACCGCTCCCAACCTGTGCGGCGGCCCAGCTCCGCCTCGACCTCGGTCTCCGGGAGCGCCGCCACGGCCCCATTGTCGGCGGCAGACGCCCCGGCACGCCAAGCGGAGCCCCCGCGAGCCGGTTGCCGATCGAACACCTGTTCGCTACGCTGCGGCGATGACGACGACCCGGGTGCGATGGGCGTCGAGCCCCCCGGTGAGCAGCGCGGCGCAGCTGGCCCTCTTCCCCGCGGAGGAGCGTGTGGTCGGTCGGGGCGAGTTCCGGGGCCTGGAGTTCGTCCACGTGCAGGCCCGGAGCATCATCAACCGGCTCCCCGGGACGTCGCCCATGCCGTTCCGGCACACGATCAACGCGTATCGGGGTTGCAGCCACGCGTGCACCTACTGCTTCGCGCGCCCGACCCACGCCTACCTCGACCTCGACCCGGGCACCGACTTCGACCGGGTCATCGTGGTGAAGGTGAACGCCGTCGAGCGGCTCCGGGCCGAGCTGGCCCCGAGACGCTGGGCCGGCGACGCCGTCGCGATGGGCACGAACACCGACCCGTACCAGCGCGCCGAGGGCAAGTACCACCTGACCCGGGGCATCGTCGAGGTGCTCGCCGAGGCCCGCAACCCGTTCTCGATCCTCACCAAGAGCACGCTGATCCTGCGCGACCGGGACCTCCTCGCCGACGCCGCCCGCCGGGCCGACGTCTCGCTCTGCTTCTCGGTCGGCACCCTCGACGAAGACGTGTGGCGCCTCACCGAGCCCGGGACCCCGCACCCGGCCCGCCGCCTGGAGGCCGTCGCCCGCCTCAACGAGGCCGGGATCCGCTGCAGCGTCCTCATCGGCCCCGTCCTCCCGGGTCTCTCCGACCGCCCGGAGCAACTCGACGCCGTGGTCCGGGGCGCGGTCGACGCGGGCGCCGCGTCGATCACGTCGGTGCTGCTCCACCTCCGCCCCGGGGTCCGCGACCACTACCTCGCGTCGCTCCGGGAGCACCGCCCCGACCTCGTCGCCGACCACGAGCAGCTCTACGCGCGCGGCGCCTACGCCCCCACGGAGCACCGGGAGCGGATCAGCCGCCTCGTCCGGGACCTCGTCGCCCACCACCGCGACCCCCACCCGACCCGCAGGAACGACGCGTCGGGCCGGTTCAGCGGCCCATAACCTACGACCATGACCTGCCCGGCGTGCGGGGCGACGGCTCCCGCCGACGCGCGCTTCTGCCCGACCTGCGGCCACGCCCTCGTCGCCCGGCCCGACGAGCGCCGCGTGGTCAGCGTGGTGTTCGCCGACCTCGTGGGCTTCACCACCTACGCCGAGTTCAACGACCCCGAGCACGTCAAGGCCCTCGTCGACGAGTGCTTCGAGGCCCTCTCCGCCGACGTGATCGCCTACGGCGGCCAGGTCGACAAGATCGTCGGCGACGCCCTCCTGGCCCTGTTCGGTGCGCCGGTCGCCCACGAGGACGACGCCGAGCGGGCGGTGCGCTGCGCGCTGCGCATGCAGCAGACCCTCGCCACGCTGCGCGCCGACCGCGACCTCACCGTCGAGCTCCGAGTCGGCGTGAATACCGGCGTCGTGCTCGTCGGCGCGCTCCGCACCGGCGGCGACTACACCGCGATGGGCGACGTCGTGAACACCGCCAGCCGCCTCCAGACCGTCGCCGACCCCGGCCAGGTCGTCGTCGGTCCCGACACCCACGCCGCGACCGACCACGCCGTGCAGTACGAGCCCCTCGGGGCGCTCACGGTGCGGGGCCGCTCCGAGCCGGTCGACGCGTGGCTGGCCATCAGCGCGCCGGTCCCGCCGGGGACACGCCGCCGGGCCCGCACCCCCCTCGTCGGCCGCGACCCTGAGGTCGGCCTGCTGCAGACCATCGTCGACACCGCGCTCGACCGGTCCCGGGCCCATCTGGTGCTCCTCACGGGCGGCGCCGGTGTCGGCAAGAGCCGCGTCGCCAGCGAGGTCGCCACGTACGCCCGAGACACGCGGGCCGCGGCGGTGTTCGAAGGCCAGTGCGTCCCGTACGGCGAGGACATCTGGTGGCCGATCGCGGAGACCATCCGCACCGTCTGTCGGCTCCCGCTCCACGCCACCCACGACGACGCCCGCGAACGCGTCTACGCCGTCGTCGCCAAGGCCAGCGGCCGCCCGGCCGACGACCCGGAGGTCACCCGTACCGGCAACGGGCTCCTCTATCTCCTCGGATTCGCGGAGGCGTTCCACGACGTCGACCCGGGCCGGGCCCGCGACGACGCGCTCCGTTCCGGACAGGCGCTGTTCGGCCGCCTCGCGGACGAGCGCCCGGTCGTGCTCGTCCTCTCCGACCTGCACTGGGCCGATGATCTCGTCCTCGAGCTCGTCGACCGGCTCCTCGGCGGGCTGCGGTCGGCGCCGTTCGTCCTCGTCGCGACGGCCCGTCCCGAGCTCCAAGACCGGTGGCGTCCCGAACCGGGCCGCCACAACCTCAGCGTGCTCAACCTCGAGCCGCTCGACACCACCGCGGTGGCCGCGCTCGTCGAGGAGCTCCTCGGCGCCGACGCGACCCCCGAGCTCACCGAGCTGCTCCAGGAGCGCAGCGGCGGCAACCCGTTCTTCGTCGAGGAGCTCGCCGCGCTGATCCGCGAGACCGGCTCCGGCGCGCTCGGCGCGCTCGTCGGCGGTCGGCTCCCCGCCACCCTCCAGGGGCTCGTCACCGCCCGGCTCGACACGCTGGACGCCGGAGACCGCGACACCATCGAGGACTGCGCGGTGATCGGCAGCGCAGGACCGGTCGACGCCGTCGCCGCGCTCGTCGCCGCTCGTCAGGGCAGCGACCCGGGGTCGAGTCTCGACCGCCTCGCGGACCGGGAGCTCCTCGAGCTCCACGACGGCGAGTTCCGGTTCCCGTCCGAGGTGGTCCGCGACGTCGCGTACGGGACGCTGACGAAGGCCGAACGGACCCGCCGCCACGCGGTGCTCGCCGACTGGCTCTTCACCGGCCTCAAGGAGGAGGACGGGTCCGCCGCCGCCCTCGAACGCGTCGCGCATCACTACGGCGCGGCCGCGTCGCTGCTCCGCGAGCTCGGCGTCGTCGACGGGGTGGCCGCCGACCTCCCGGACCAGGCCTTGCGGCTGCTGGAGCACGCCGCCGACCGGGCCCGCAACGCGGAGCTGTGGCCCAACGCCAGCCGCCTCTTCGCGCAGGCGCTCGCCATCCTGCCCGTCGACGCGGCCCCTGACGTCCGCTGGCGGCTCCAGATCGGGCGGGCCACCGCGCTCGCCGAGCAACGGGAGATCCCCGCGGCCCGCGCCGCGGTCGACGAGATCCTCGATGACCACCCTGACCCTCGGACGACCGCACGCGCCTTGACCGTCCTGGCCGACATCCTCCAGCGGGACGGCGACCCCGCGGGCGCGATCCGCACCGCGGAGCGGGCCCTCGACTGCTGGCACGAGCTCGGCGACGAGCGCGGCGCCGCCGACGCCCTCCGCACCCGCGGGATCACCAACATGTTCCTCGGCAACCTCGACCTCGCCGAGGACGACATCGCGGCGGCCCTCACTGCGTTCCGGGACGGCGGGGACCGCCGCGGTGAGGCATGGGCGCTGCAGAACCTGGCGTCGATCGCGTTCTTCCGCGGGGACAGCGACAGCGCCGAGGAGCGCCTCGACCGGTCGGCGGCGATGTTCCGCGAGCTCGGCGACTACGGCGGGCTGCACTGGTGCCTCGGGATCCTGGCCTGGACCCGGTTCATGCAGGGCCGTCTCGACGAAGCCGAATCGCTCGCCCGAGACCAGCTCCCCGACACCGAGGCGACCGGGAACCGCTGGGTCGCCGGGATCCTCACGATGCTGCTCGCCAACCTGGCGTTGTGGCGCGGCGACGCCGAGGCCGCCGTCACCTACGCCCGGGACACCCAGGCCCGCTTCGACGCCATCAACGACCAGTGGGGTCAGACCCAGGCCCGCGCGTCGCTCATCCGGGGGCTCGCGTGCGTCGGCCGCGTCGGCGACTCCCTCGACCTGCTCGACCGGTCCGATCTCGACACGGGCAGCGACGCGGCCCCCCTGATCAACCATCTGATCCGAGCCCAGGTGCTCATCCACATCGGTGATCCCGACGCGCTCGCCGCCGCGCTCCACGTCGTCGGCGACGAGGACGGCGGCGCCCAGCTCATCGGCGACGCGCACCTCGCGCTCGGCCTGGCGCTCCTCCAAGCGGGTCGCGTCGACGAGGCCGTCGTCCAGCTCCGCCAGGCCCGCGAGCAGGCCGCCCACGACGAGAGCGGCCCCGGTGTCGCGGCCAGCGCCGCGTTCTCCCTCGGCGCGGTCGTCGCCGGCCATGTGGACGACGCCCGCGCCCTCGCCGACACCGCCGCGGGTCGGGGCACCTACTTGGACCAGATCCAACATGGCCTCGCCAGCGCGTTCGCCCGACTCCGCGCCGACGACCCGGCCACGGTCGGGGCGTTCGACGCCGTCGTCGCGTTCGCCGACCGCACCCAGTCGCGCCTCGACCAGGCCGTCACCCGCCTCGCCCGGGCCCACGCCTGGCGTGCCCTCGACCATCGCGACGCCGACGACGCCGCCCACGAGGCCCAAGCGCACCTCGACGCCATCGGGATCACCGCCGCGGGCTGGGACCGCTGCTTCTCACTCGCGGCGGGCGCGTAGCTGCTCCAGGACCCGGGCGCAGGCCAGACCGTCCGCGAACGTCGGGGTCCCGGCCGGCGCGATCCCGTCCCGCACCGCGTCGCGCACGACGACAGCGAACTGCCGCATCGGCTCGACATGCGCATCGGCACCGGTCGCACCCTCGTGCTCCTCGCGGGTGCCGTCCGGGCGCCGCACCACCACCCGGGCGTCCGCCACACACTCGAGCACGCCGTCGCTCCCGACCGCCACGAACCGGGGGGCCAGCCCGACCGGCGCGGCGAACGTCGAGTCCATCGCGACCGTCACGCCGTCACCGCAGCTGAGCACCGCGCTGAAGCCGTCTTCGGCGTCACACACCTGCGGCACCCCGTCGCGGTCGCGTCGTTCCCTGACCGTCGTCCGGCACTCGGCCCACACCGCCCCGATCTCCCCGAACGTCCAACGCAGGAAGTCGACCGCGTGCGAACCCCACGCCCCCACCCAGCCGCCCCCCGCCGCCCGGTCGAACAGCCAGCCGTGGGGCCGCTCCGGCTGGCGCGACCCCGCGCTGAGATGCGTCCACTCCACGTGCTCCGGCGTGCCGATCGCACCACCGGCGATGAGGTCCCGGACCAACACTCGCGTGGCGTGGTACCGGAACTCGAAGTTCACGAGGTGCAGACAGTCCGCGGCCTCCGCGGCGGCGAACAGCGTCTCGGCGTCGACCGCGTCGATCCCGAACGGCTTGTCGCACAGGACCGCCCGCCCCTCGGCGATGGCGCGCCGCACGTGCGCGCCGTGCAGGAACGGCGGCGAGTGCACGCACACCAGGTCGACGTCGGGGTTCTCGCACAGGGCGACGACGCCCGCGTCGTCCCGAGCCGAGACCACGTCGACCACGCCGCACCCCTCGGTGGCCGCGAACACCGGCGCCACCACCCGGGCCCCGAACCCGGTGCCGATGACCCCGACGTTGACCGTCATTCCCCCACCGTCGCTCCCGGCAGCGGGTCGACCGCGTCGACCCCGAGGTGGAGGCGGGCGAGGAACCAGTGGCCGAGCGGACCGATCGCGAACGCGAAGAGCACCGTCCCGACCCCGACGTCACCACCCAACGCCCAGCCGCTCGCGAGCGCAGCCAGCTCGAGCACCGTCCGCACCAGCCACAGCGGGTACCCCTTGGCGGCGAGGCCGGTCATGAGCCCGTCACGGGGACCGGGCCCGAGCCCCGCGCCGATGTAGAGGCCCATCCCGAACGCGGTCACGACGATCCCGGCGAGCAGCATCGGCCAGCGGGCCGTCAACGAGTCGGTGGTCGGGACGACGTGCAACAGCAGGTCGACGATGAACCCGACGCTGAGCGTGTTCACGATCGTCCCCAGCCCGAACCGCTGCCCGATCGGGATCCACCCCAACAGGATCACCAGGCCGAGCAGGACGACGACCGTCCCGAACGACAGGCCGGTGACCTTCGCCAGGCCCTGGTGGAGGACGTCGTACGCGCTGACACCGAGGCGGGCCCGCAGCACGAGCGCGACGCCGCTCGACAGCACCACGATCCCAGCCAGCAGCCGCGGGAGGCGCCGCCGGAGCTCCGGCACGCTCGGGAACGTGACGACGTGCAGCTCGGGTGCGCTCACCGGGCCACGTCCCCGCCGGATTCCCGATCCAGGTGCAACGTCACGTTCGCCCGGGTGCGCAAGATCGACGCCGGGCAGGCCGTCGTGACCGGGCCCGTCAACGCCATCTGCACGGGCGTCCGCTTCCGGGCCTCGGGGACGTTGGCCAGGACGCGCCCGGCGCGCAGCAGCGCCGGGATCGTGACCGTGATCGCCTCGGCGGGGACGTCGTCGACGGTCGCGAAGTGGCCCTCCCCCACCTGCTGGTTCCGACAGGCCGCGTCGAGGGCCACGACCTTGACGTCGAGCGGGTCATCGAAGTCCGCCACCGGCGGGTCGTTGAACGCCAGGTGCCCATTATCCCCGATGCCGAGACAGCACAGGTCGAGCGGATGCGCCGCGAGCAGCGCGGCGTAGCGTCGGCACTCGGCGTCAGCGTCGGCGGCGTCACCGGCGATGAAGTGGAAACCGCGCGGGTGCACCTGCTCGACGATCCGCTCCCGCAGGTACCGCCGGAACGACGCCGGATGCTCGGGCGAGATCCCCCGGTACTCGTCCATGTGGAACCCGACGACCTGGTCCCACGGCACGTCGTCCCGGGCGGTAAGGACGTCGAGGAACCCGAGCTGGGAGTTCCCCGTCGCGAACATGACGTTCGCCACCGCCCGCTCGGCGACAGCGGCGACGATGGTCGCCGCCGCCTCGGCGGCGGCGGCGGCCGCGAGGTCGGCGTCGGTGTCGTGCACCTGCACCGACATGGCGTCGACGGTGAGTGTGTGCACCGCTAGGCGAACTGCGGGAGCCAGCGTTTCGTGGCGACCAGCATCTCGTCCGTCATGGCCTGCACCGCGTCGTAGTCCAGCCGTCCCGCGAGGGGGTCGACGAGCATCGCCTCGAAGACCCGTTCCCGGTCGCCGGTCAGCGCGGCGTCCACGGTGAGCTCCTGGGCGGTGCTGACCCGGCGGAGCGTGTCGGCGAGGACGGGCGGGACGTGCACCACGTCGCGGCCCCGCACCCCGGACCCGTCGACGACGCACATGCTCTCGACGACCGCGTCGTCGGTGACGTCGGCGACCTGGCCGTGGTTCGGGATGTTGAGGGGGAACCAACCGGGCAGGTTCTCGAGGAGGCACATCATCACCGGTGCGACCATCTCACCCGACGGCATGTCGTCGACCTCGGTCATGGCCAGCATCGCCTCGAAGTCCCGGATGTGTTTGGCCTGTCCCGCCTCGCGGTCCTCGATGGACGTGAGCGTGACACCCCACCGCTCCCCCCACCCGGACTCCTCGGTGAGGAATCCGGCGAAGAACTCGACGAGGTGACGGTCCCCCGCGCCGGGGAGGACGCCGAAACGGCGGAACAGCTCGAGCTTGACCCGGTTGGCGTGCAGGACGTCCCGCTTGGTCCAGTCGCCTCCGCCGGAGATCTTCTCCAGCTCGAGCGCGTCGGCGAACTCGTTCGAGATCGGCTCGTCGCCCCGCTCGGCCTCGTGGTCGAGCAGGTCGCGGAGCAGCGCGAGCCCGTCGTCGCCGGCGACGTCGAGCGCGGTGATGACCGGCAGGTGGTTGACCCCCGCGACGGTGGGGGTGATCTCGAGGAAGCTGCGGTCCAGCAGCAGGCTCAAGCTGAACTGCGCCATCGTGATCTCGTGACAGAGCCCGATCGTCTTGATGGATGACGCCTTCGTCACGGCACGGCAGATCGCGGTCATCGGGTTCGTCAGGTTCAGCATCCACGCGTCGGGGCAGAGCTCCTCCATGTCCCGCGCGATGGCGGTGAACACCGGGATGTTCCGCAGCGACCGGAGGATCCCACCGGGCCCGACCGTGTCGCCGACCGACTGGCGGACCCCGTACCGGGCGGGGATCTCGAGATCCTGGCGCATCGATTCGAAGCCACCGGTGGAGATGTTCACCACGACGTAGTCGGCCCCCTCGAGCGCCTCCCGCCGATCGGTGGTCGCGCGGGCCGTGAGGCCGAGGCCGCGCAGCTCGGCGATGCGCTCCACGAGCGCGACCATCCTCGGCAGCGGCCCGGGATCGATGTCCTCGAGGACGATCTCCGCGTCGTGCAGGACGGGGGTGTTGGCGACGTCCACGAGGAGCTTCGGGACCCACTGGTAGCTCCCGCCCCCGATGATCGTGATGCGGGGTGCCATCAGCGCTCCGCTCGCAGCGCGACCGTGACCTCGATCTCCACCGGCGCGCCGCGTGGCAGCGCGGCGACACCGATCGCGGAGCGGGAGTGCCGCCCGTGATCGCCGAACAGCCGCACCAGCAGGGCGCTGGCCCCGTCCGCCACCGCCGGTTGCTCCACGAAGTCGGCGACGCAGGCGATGAAGACCGTCACGGTGAGGACGCGCTCGATGACGTCGAGGGAGCCGAGCGCGGCGCGGAGCACCGAGACGGCGTTCTGCGCGCAGAGGTCGGCGCAGGCTGCACCGTCGGCGGTCGTGACGTCCCGGCCCAGCAGCCCCGTGACGAACCGGCCGTCGGCGTCGCGGGGAAGGCAGCCCGAGGTCCGGGCGGTCCCTCGGTGCACCACGACGGCGTCCAACGGGTCGTGGGGCAGGAACGGGCCGGGCAGGCGCAGGCCGAGCTCCTCGAGGCGGGCGTCGAACACGACCGAACCCTAATGGCCGTCGATCACCGTGCCGTCGGGCTCGCGCCGGTCGGGTCAGGGCGAGTCGAGCACCCACCGGACACCGCCCGCGACGTGGCAGAGGAACGCGGGGCTCTCCCACGCGGCCGGAAAGTGCCCGAGGCTGGTCGAGAACACTCGTCCCTCCCCTTCGCGGAAGCACCAGGAGAGCGGGAACCCGAACGGTGGCATCTTCGCTCCCGGCGCGTCGAGGTCGAGCTGGGCCGGCGGCACGCGTAGCAGGACCTGCGCGTCGGCCCGCAAGTCGCGGAACTGGTACACCTCGTCGTGCCACGTCCAGGTGGCGCCGAGGTGCGCGGTCCCGGGATGGTCGGGCACGACGACGTCGACGTCGACGGTCTGCGTCCACGGGTGCCCGTCGAACCGTGCGCCGACGAGCTGTCCGTAGTCCGGCCACCCGTAGCACGCATCGGTCGCGGAGTGGATCGCCGCGACGCCGAGCGACCCGGACCGGACCCGCCGGCTGATCGTCGCTCGCTGTGCGTCCGACCACGGGGTCTCCCCGATGGTGAACAGGGCGAGCACCGTCGCTTCCTCGAGCGCGTTGTGGCCGAGCGTGCGGACGTCGGTCACGTGCTGCGGGTCGAGCCCGGCGAGCTCCGCGCACTGCCCCACCCCGACCGCCGCCTGGTCGAGCACCCCGTGGACCCCGGCGGGACCGTCGCCGTACGGCGCGACCTGGGTCACGAACAGCAGCGTGCCCGACGTCATGCGGGGTGCGGACCGCCGCGGCCGGGGCGGGGCCCAGGCGTCGTGGTGGAGCGGGGCATCCCGATCGACCGCTTCGACGTCATGCTCGACACGCTCCCCGACGTCGGGTACCGGATGTCGACGCTACCGCGCCGTCGCCCCGGGCTGGAGCCACCGATCCAGGAACGCGTTCGGGGCCGCGCTCCGCCACTCGTGTTCGCCGTCGAAGACGTCGTGCTCCAGTCGTTCCCCCGCGTCCAGGTGCGCGTAGACGCGCTCGAGCTGCGCGACCGCCTGGTTCGCCGCGGCGAGGGGGAAGATCAGGTCGTCGGTGCCCGTCTGGACGAGGAGCGGGCGGGGGGCGATCAGCGCGCCGAGATCGACGTGCTCGAGCTGTCCGAGCATGCCCGGCAGGACCTGCGATCCGCACATGTTCCACGGCATCTTGTGCGCGTCGGCCCATGAGGAGAAGAACCCGCTCACCACCGCGGCGGCGACCCGCTCGTCCCATGCGGCGAGGAACAGCGTCATGGTCCCGCCGAGCGAGAGGCCGACCATCCCGACGCGCGCCGGATCGACCAACGGATGGTCGACGAGCACGTCGAGGCCGCGGGCAAGGTCCCAGAGGTTCTGGGTCAGGGGGCTGCGCCCGGCCATCGTGGCGTGCACCAGGTTGATGTCGCAGGCGTAGATCCCCGGCGGGTTCCAGTCGGCTCGCTCACCGAAGCAGCGGAGGTCGGGCGCGAGCACGACGTAGCCGCGCCGGGCCAGCTGATGCGCGTAGTCGCTGTTCGGTGCGTCCGTCTCCTCGAGTCCGACGGCCTGCGCCTTGCCGGGGCCGTGACCGTGGCAGGCCAGGATCGCCGGCCCCGGCGCCCGACGTTCATCCGGTACGAGGAGGTACGCGGGCGTCGACATCGTGTCCTCGGTGTCGAAGACGACCTTGTCGCGGCGGTAGCCGTCGCACTGCTCGTGTTCGAGGGTCTCGAAGTTGAGTGGTACCGGCTCGGGGAACGGGCCGAGGAGGCCGGTCAGGCGCTGCCGGCAGCGAGCTCGCCACTCGTCGAGCTTCACCAGGTCCTCGACCGGGATCGGATCGTCTGGCGCCGTCGCCGCGAGGCGCGTCATCCATTGGAACCAGGGGGAGAAGTTGCGGGGTCCCGTCGTCGCGTCCGCGGTGCTCAACCGGGCTCCCCTCCGGGCTCGGTGCCGCCGACCGAGCCTGCGTCGTCCTTCGCCCGGGCGGGCGCCGCGGGCATCACGTCGTCACCATCGACGGGCCGATCGGTAGCGAATTCGACCGGCCCGAGCGAACGAGGGCGGCTACCCGGGGACGAGGGGCTGGAAGCCTTGCTCGCTCACCCAGCAGGTGCCTTGGGGCTGGCCGTTCGTCTTCAGCTTGCACTCAGAGGACGGCGGCACGTTGTTGTGGATCCGGACCACCTGGTACTGCGTGGGTCCGTAGAACTTCGTCGGCCCGTACGTGAGGATCGGAGCCCAGGCACCGGGGTAGTCGGTGATCTTCGACATCGACTGCACGAAGGTCCGCCGGTTCAGCTTCGGGCCGGCCATCGTGGCCGCCTGGGCGAACAGCTTGACGGCTTGGCACCAACCGGCGACGGGTCCTTGCTCCTCGATGTAGAAGGACTCGTTGCCGGGCGGGGTGTTCGGGTAGGCCTGGTGCCACGTGTCGAAGCAGCTGCGGACGCCGGGGTCGTACCCGCCTTGGTCCTGGGGTCGGGCGTCGTCGAAGCCGCCCAGGGTCAGGGTGGTGATGCCCTCCTGACCGTCGAGCGCCTTCTCGTACGGGACCGGGATGAGCCCGAGCGCCGATTCGATGGACCCCTCGTACTCCGACAGCAGCAGCTTCGGGTAGTACGACTGCGCGGTCTCGGCTTGGAGCACCGGGAAGAACGCCGGGAACGGGACGAGCGGGATCACCGACTGCACCCCGTGGCTGCGCAGCCGCTGAATGACGAGCGGAGCCTGCGTCGTCGTGGTGGCGGTCTCCGACAGGCCCGCGGCCAAGGTCTCGACCACGGCGGTGATCCCGGCCTTGCGGAGATCGGGAAGCAGGTACTGCTTCAACGCGATCTGGTCGCTGGCGCGGTCCCCCGCGATGATCCCGAGCTTGCGGGTCCCGCCGATCAACCCGGCCGTCTTCCCCCACGACACGAGGGTCGCGAGGATCGCGGCCTGGTCGGTGCCGGTCCACCAGAGGTATGGCGACCCGGTCTTCGTCCAGTTCGTCACCGTGGTCCACTGGCTGAGCATCGGGGTCTTGCCCTCCTGGGTGACGCACAGCTGATCGGGTCCGGTCCAGGAGCCGACGCCGTCAACGACCGCGAACGCGGCGGGAGTGCCCTCGGTCCAGTCCTTGCACAGCGACCGCATGTTCGACGCGCTGCTCGGATCGAAGTTGGCGATGATGGCATTGATCTTGCGGCCGTTGACACCGCCATGCGAGTTGATCTCGTTGACATAGAGGTTGATCGCCTTGGACTGCTCCGAGAACTCCACGTCGCCGGCGAAGCCGAGCTGACCGGACAGGCTCTTCAGGTTCACGACTGGGAACACGACGTTGATCGAGCTCGCTGTGACGCCCCGCGTGCTGGTACTTGCCTGGTCGACCGAGGTGCCGCCCGTTGAGCCGCCCGCGGTGGCGACGCCGGTGCGGTCCGCGATCAGCCGCACCGATCGTGCCGCGGTCCCGGAGAGCCCAGGGCCGGTACTAGTGCTGCTCGGCGCGCTGACGACGTAGGCCACGAGCCCCCCGACGGTGGCGAGCACGATCGCGGCGGTGCGGATCTGCATCGCCCGGGGGCGGCGACGGAACCGGCGCACGGAGCGGCGCAGCGCGGTCATCGGGTTCCGACGCGCCAGCGTGGACCTGATCTGCTCGACCTTGCTCATCGACTGTCCCCCATCGGTCGGTGCGGCCTCATTCTGCCTCGCTGCGGCTCGGTCCGGACACCAGCAGCGCCTCTTCGCTGGCACCGAGGTACGCGGCCAGTGCCCGCGGGTCGCGACTCACGTCGTCGGGGGTCCCGGAGGAGACGACCTGGCCCGTCTCCATCACCACCACCTTCGAGCAGAGCTCGAACACGAGCGGCACGTCGTGCTCGACGAGCACGATCGTGGTCTGCGTCACCTCGTGGAGCCGGCGGAGCAGGGGGATGAACGCCTCGGCCTCTCGCTGGGCGATCCCCGCGGTGGGCTCGTCCAACAGCAGCAGCCGAGGCTCGGCGAGCACGATCGAGGCCAGGTCGACGACCCGCCGGGTGCCCGTCGAGAGCTGCGAGGTCCGGTGGTCCCGGAACCGCCCGAGCCCGAACGACGCGATGACCCGGTCGACCTTGGCCCGTTTCTCCCGCTCGGCGCGCCGGGCCCACGGCATCTGGAGCGTCGACGAGATCACGCCGACCGCACGACGGGCGTCTTCGCACAGCAGCAGCGTGTCCTCGACCGAGAGCTCGGGGAACAAGCGACAGTCCTGGAAGGACCGCACCATGCCGATACTGACGGCCTCCTCCGGGAGGTAGTCGCCAAGGTCCTCGTCGTCGACGCGCACCGACCCCGACGCCGGCGTGACGAGACCCGACACCGCATCGAGCAGGGTCGTCTTGCCGGACCCGTTCGGGCCGATCAGCCCGACGATCGCGCCGGGCTCGGCCGTCATGCTCACGTGGTCGACCGCTCGCACCCCACCAAACGACACGACCAGGTCCTGGATCTCCAAGCGGGCGGGACCCGAGGCCAGCCCCGGAGGCGGGCTCATCCCAGGACCTCGTCGACGAGTGCCTCAGGATCGAGCGGCACCGCGTCGGCCGTCGCGATGGGCTCAGGCCCACCACCGGCCCCGGAGCGCAGGCGCGCCAAACCGGTCGTGACGAGGTCACCAATTCGATGCAGGATCTCGGCCAAGCCGCCCGGCAGATAGAGGATGAACGCCAGCAACCCGAACCCGCTCGTCACGAACTGAATCGTGGACGTCGTCCCGAAGATCGCGGGCAGCCCAACCAGGTAGAGCGCGCCGAGCAGCGCGCCGGGGACGGAGCCCAATCCGCCGATGACCACCATCGAGACGACGAGGATCGAAAACGATGCGTCGAACGTCCCCGTGTTGAAGCGCTCCGTCGCGAACGCGAGACAGACTCCGGCGTAACCGGCCATGAAGCCCGACAGCGCGAACGCGAGCAGCTTGGTGCGCACCACCGGTATCCCCATCGCGCCGGCGGCGATCTCGTTGTCACGCACCGCGACCAGTCGCCGAGCGATGCCCCGGTCCCGCCAGACCTTCACCATCAGAACGGACAGCACGAGGATCCCGACGGAGAACCACGCGAACGCCCGCTCCGACGCCAGACTCAAGCCGAACAGGCTCGGCCGGCCGATCAGCGTCGACTGGGGGTCGGGCAGGCCGGTGCAGAACTTCTTGTGCAGCAGCGGCGGCGTGAAGCACGGGGTCGCGAGCACCGATTCCTGCATGAACAACGCGAAGGCCAGCGTGCTCACCGCCAGGTAGAGGCCGCGGACCCGCAGCGCCGGCAACCCGACGAGGACCGCCACGACCGCCGTCACCACCCCGGCGAAGGGCAGCAGCAGCACCAGCGGCACGCTGCTGCCCAGGTGTGCCGCCATGATCGCCCCGACCGCGACGAGCGCGAACTGGCCCAACGACACCTGGCCCGCCCAGCCGGTCAGGACCGTCAACGACAGCGCGATCACCGCGTAGATACAGATCTGGGACAACAGGAACGAGCGGCCCGTGCTGATCACGAACGGCAACAGCACGACCACCACCACCGCCAGCGCGACACCCGACGCGCCGACCCGCTCCCGGAACCGGTCAGCCCGCCGGCGCAGGTCGGCCGAACCCTGCATCCAGGTGGAGCGCTCCCCTGTCCGGGCCCCCAACCGCAACCTGGCGACCCGGACGAGCAGCACCGCGAGCAGCAGACTGAACAGGATCAACTCGACCGTCGCCGGGTTCGTGATGTTCCAGTTCAAGATCTCGACCACGATGCCGAGCCCGACCCCGGCCACGAACGCCGCCGTGAGGTTCACCATGGCGCCGATCAGGCCCGCGATCAGGGCCAACACGAGCAGGTCGGGACTCAGCACCTGGGTGAGGACGCTGGTCTGGCCGGGGGCGTTCAGGACGGCCGCGAACGCCGACAGGGCACCGGCCAGCGTCCACGCCACCGTGGAGGTTCGCCGCACCCAGACACCTGACAGGCGAGCCGAGTCGGCATTCTCCGACATGGCCCGCATGGCGAGACCCCACGGCGAGAACTTGATGAATGCCGCGACCGACAGCGCCACGATCGGGGCCACCATCAGGGTCAGCACCTGCCCTGGCGTGAACGTGAAGCTGTTGACGCTGAAGCTGAGGTGAATCGGGACGGGGAACGGTCGCGACAGGTTCTTCGGTCGCACGAAGGGCAGCGCGGTGAACAAGAACAGCACCTGGGAGAGCCCGATGGTGGCCACCATCACCAGCACCCGAGGACGGTCGAAGATCCGCCGCAGGACCAGCTCGCACACCGCCCCGGTCGCCGCCGCGGCGCCCAAGGCGATCAGCAGCGCGGCCCAGTAGTTGAAGTGCAGGTCGGCGTGCAGCTTTGCGAGGAACACCGCCGCGACGACGCCGAGCTGACCTTGCGCGAAGTTCAGGACCCGGTTGGTCCGGTAGATCAGGACGAGACCGAGGGCGAGCAGCCCGTAGTTCAGGCCGGTGATGACACCCTGGATGAGGACGAAGCTCGGGACCGACACCGTCCGCTACGCCAGGCCTGTCGTCGCGTCGGCCAGGAAGACCGGCCGGAGCAGGTCGTGCCGCTCGAGCAAGTCGACGGTCGGGCCGTCGAATCGCAGTTCCCCCCGCTCGAGGAACAGGGCGCGCTCCGCCAGGCTCATCGCCCGGTTCACGCTCTGCTCGACGAGTACGACCGTGGTCCCCTCGGCGTTCACGCGCCGGACGATCTCCATCAGGTGCTCGACGGTCTTAGGCGCCAGCCCGAGGGCCAGCTCGTCGATCAAGAGCAGCCGGGGCCTCGTCATCATGACCCGGGCGAGCGCAAGCATCTGCTGTTCACCGCCGGACAACGTCCCCGCCGGCTGATCGAGCCGAGACTTCAGCTCGGGGAAGGTGTCGATGGCCTCGCTCAGCGCCGATCGGGCCCGCGCGCCGTCACGCCGGAACGAATGGCCACCGACCCGGAGGTTGTCGCGCACGGTGAGCCCGGAGAATGTCATCTTGCCCCCGACCAGCAGCGCGACGCTCTGATCGATGATCTGCTCGGGCTCGAGGTACGTGCAGTTGACCCCGAAGATGCGGATCACGCCCCGGTGCGGATGGTCGAGGCCGGACACGGCCCGCAATAGCGTCGACTTGCCGGCGCCGTTCGTGCCCAGCAACGCCAGCATCTCGCCTTCGTGGACCTCCAGGTTCACATCGAAGAGGACCTGATTGGCACCGTAGAAGAAGTCCAGGTTGTGCAGCTGCAGCGCCGGGATGGCCCCGCCCGCCTGGCGACGCTTCCCCTCGGCGTACCGCTCGAGCACATCTTCGATGACGAGCGTGATGTCACGCCGGACGTACCTCGACCCGATGTACAGCAGGAGACCGCCCGCAGCGCAGACCGGGCCGATCAACGTCAGTGCACCCGTCACCCCGACCGCGTCGGCGAACGCACCCAAGACGATGGCACCCGCAAAGCCGCCGAAGACCAACCCGTACACGCCGAAGAGGGCGAAGGTGATCGAGCGCATCTCGGGCGGCGCCGTGGCTGCGAGCGTCTGGAAGATCGAGATCGACAGCGGCGCGACGGCGACGTTGGCGAGGAACTGGAACAAGACGACCAGCCAGAGCCGGGGCATATAGAGGGATACGGCGAAGAGCCCGCCGTAGAGGGTGATGCAGAGGGCCGCGAGCTTCAGAGGCTGCTGCGGTGCACGGCGAAACAGGCGATCGCCCACCGCCCAGGCCACCGGGACGCCGATGAACGCCGCGAGCCCGACGATCACATAGATGTGCCCGCGCTGCGCGGTGCCTTGGTGCCAGACCCGACTGAAGTAGATCGACCCGAACAGCGGAACGCCGGTGCCGGCGAACCCGAGGATCGCGACTGCGACGAGCTCGTAGTACAGCGACCGGATCCGCATGATCCGCGTGACCGCGGAGCCGAACAGCACCTTTGGCGCCGCCTCCTGCTGGCCTGCGATGTCCATCCCGGAGCTCTTCAGGATGTGGTTCGACTCGTTCTCACCCTTCGTCGGCTCGCGAAGCCTGAAGACCATCATCGCGATCGGGATGCCCACCAGGCCGACCAGCAACGACCAGCGCCAGTCACCCGTGACGGCCGCGACCGTGGTCATCACGAAGACGCCGATGGTCTGCGCGAGCGGATCGGAGATGTTCCGCCACGCGAACACGCGCGCTCGGGCCTCGGTCGGGTAGGCGTCCGAAAGATAGGAGTTCATGACCGTGTCGGACGTCCCGAGCGCGACGGCCGCGATCAGGTAGAAGAAGACGAAGAACCACACGTTCGGGGACAACGCCATCAAGGGGGTCGCGATGGCGAAGACCAGCAGCGTGAACGCGGTCACGGCCTTGCGGCTCCCCCGATCGCCGGCAATCGCGACGGGGAGCCCCCAGGCGATTTGCGCCACCGCTGCGACGAACGTCACGGCGCCTAGGCCCGCCAGGCTCAGATGGAACGAACGTTGGACGTTCGGGCCGAGCACCCCGAGTCCGTTGCTGATCATGCCAGGGACGAACGCGGCCGCCGTCATCAACACCAACGGCGAGAAACCACCGGCGCGCAAGATCGCCATCAGCGGTGGCGGCTTGCCTTCTCCGGTACCGGGCATCAATGCGACGTCAGCGACTGCGTCCTGGTCGCGGTGCTTGCTGACTGCTTCTTGTAACAGTTCGTCGGGAACGGTGAAGTCGAAGAGCGCACCCCCGGACATCCTGGGGACACTATCCCTGACCCTTGGTCCTCGCCGCGCAACCGTTCGCTGCGCGCGGGCGTCCCGTCGAGCGCCCGGACCGAGCGACGGAGGTCATGCTGCGCACCGCAGCACGGTGGCCTATCGTCTCGACGAGTTGTCGTGTCTGGCGACGTCACCCCGCCTGCTCATGGCACGCTCGCTCCTGGGGAGGGTCAGCTGTTGCATTCGCACGTTCGACCGAGGGGGTCGTGATGCGGGTCGGATTTATCGGGCTGGGCGCGATGGGTTTGCCGATGGCACGGCACCTCGTGGAGGCTGGACACGAGGTCACCGTCGCGTCCCGAAGCCGAAGGCCGGTCGACGAGGCGATCGGTTTCGGCGCGCATGAGGGCAAGAACCCGCTCGGGACGGTCTCCGCGAGCGAGGTCACGATCCTCTGTGTCCCGAACTCGCCGGATGTCGTAAGTGTCATGGACGACGTGCTGCCGGCACTGGGGCCCGGGAAGGTCGTCGTCGATACCTCGACGATCGATCCTGATGTCGAGCGAGCCCAGCATGCCCGGGCCCAGGCGACCGGCGCCGAGTACCTGGAGGCACCTCTCTCCGGCGGCACCGCGGGCGCCCACAAGGGTCAACTCACGCTCATGGTCGGTGGTGACGCCGCCGTCCTCGCTGCCGCCCGCCCCGCACTCGAGTCCTTCGCCGGCCTCATCGTGCACGTTGGCGGACCCGGCATGGGCCAAGTCGTCAAGCTATGCAACAACCTCATCTACGCCGCCCAGATGCTCGCCACCGCCGAGGCCACCGTGATGGCCCAGAAGTCAGGCGTCGACCTCTCAAAGCTGCATGAGGTCCTCACCCATGCCACGGGCGACTGCGTCGCCGTCCGCACTCGGCTACCTGCGCCGGGCGTCGTGCCCGAGAGCCCAGCGTCCAACGACTGGCAGCCCGGCTTCATGACCGACCTCATGGCCAAGGACCTCGACCTGGCCATCGGGTACGCCGCCCAACAGAAGACCCCGCTGCTGACCTCCGGCGTCGTGCGACAGATGCTGAGTGCCGCGAGCGAGGCTGGCTATGGGCGCGAAGACTTCTCCGCGTTGGCCAAGATCGTCCAGGCGCTTGCCGGCGTGTGAATGTCCTCACCCTCGATCTAGGCACCAGTGCGACGAAGGCCGCTCTCTGGGCAGACACGCGTCTGGTCGCGCTCACGCGGACACCGATCGCCACCCGTCATCCGGGTCCCGATCGAGCCGAGCAAGACCCCGAGGACTGGTGGCGAGCGGTCGTCGATGCTTGCGCCGAGCTCCGCGTTGCGGCGCCAGACGAATACGCGTCGCTGGAAATGGTCAGCTGCGCAGCAGCGCGCGAGACGTTTGCGTGCTTCGATGCGGCGCTCCACCCGCTCAGCCCTGGGATCCTGTGGTCCGATAGCCGAGCGGTCGACGAGTCCCGGGCGCTCGGCGATCCAGTCGCCTTTCGACGCCGAACTGGCGTCGCGCTGGGCCCAGCGGCCTGCGCTGCGAAGATCGAATGGGTCCGGCGTCACGAGCCTGACCGTTTTCGCAAGAGCGACTGGTTGCTGTCCCCACGAGACTTCGTATTGGCTCGAATCACCGGTCAGGTGGCCACGGATGCGACCCTCGCGTCGCGCACCGGGCTCTACGATCTCAGCGGCACGCTCATCGAAGACGAAGCCCTCAGCAGGAAGCTGCCGCCGGTCATCTCGTCGCTGGGGGTGCAGCACCTCGCGAATGGTGAGGAACTCTCCCTTCCGGCGGGCGCCCAAGCGATCCTGGGTGCTGGCGACCGGGCCTGTGAGGTGCTGGGGATCGGAGCGACGGACGGCGTCCCCATGGTGTCGTGGGGAACGACGGCCAATGTCTCCATCCCTCACCCGGGTCCCATCGACCTCTTGCCGGCACATGCCCAGGTTTCGCGCGGAGCCATCGATGGGTTCGTGATCGAGGCGGGCCTCTCCGCTGCCGGTGCAGCGGTCGAATGGCTCGCCTCGCTGACCGGCTGGTCGGAGCGCAACCTCATGGCCGCCGCGGCCGACGTGCCCACCGGATCGGGGGGTCTCCTCGCGTTCCCTTGGCTGTATGGCGCGCGCGCACCGTGGTGGAGACCAGATGTCCATGCATCATTCACGGGACTCACGAACGCGCATGGGGCCGCCGAGCTCGCGCGGTCGATTGTGGAGGGTGTCGCGGTCGACGTTGCTCGCTGCGTCGAGCTCCTCTGTCCTGACGCTGTTGCGATGTCACTCGCGGGCCGCGGGGCCGACGAGCCGCTCTGGCGAAGCGTCGTCGCCGGAATGACAGGGCTCCCGGCTCGTCGTCATCGGTTTGATGAAGCCGCCTCGGTTGGGGCTCGACTCCTCGCGGGGGTTGCGCGAGAGGAGTCGATCACGGTCGACGCTCTCAACCCCGTTCTGGATCATGAGTCAGCTGCGCCGGAGATCAGCGCCGCCTATGCGGCGCTCAGGAAGCAGTCCGACCGGGCCGCCTCACGGTTGATGGACTCGGAGCTCTAGCGACCTGCCGGCGGTGGCGACGGCTCTGGCATGTCGCCTAGCCGCCGGGTCAGAACTGCACGCTATCGAGCAAGGGTGACGGCCGAGTGTCGAACAGGTGCCCGCCAGGCGAACATTGCGCTCCGGGGGCCGGGCTCGAACCGGCGACAATCCGATTAACAGTCGGACGCTCTACCTACTGAGCTACCCCGGAAGGTCTATCGAAGATAGCAGAGCCTCAACAAGCCCCATGATTGACCGATGCACCTCTGCGCACTTGTAGTTCACATATGCGCAGCCGTGCTCGTGCTTGTTGCGCCGGATCGTCGGATCTGGGACCGCGCGGTAAGCCTTCCCGAACTGCGACCGAGGTATCCCCGTCGTGGCCGACCAGAAGTCCTCGGCCGCGTCCAGATCGAGGCCAGTATGCAAATACACCCTCGATCGTAAATGTGTCTCATCGATCTCGAACAGCTCACGCAGCCACTTGCAGAAGAACCGCACCATCGCCGGGTCACTATTCGCGAACACCACGGCACCGTCGGTCTTCGTACCCTCACCGGCATAGAGGGCCGTCCCCGCCACGATGAAGGCCTCGTCGCTGGGCACGCCGATTAGATGGCGCCCGACGACCCTCAGCTCCGCAATTCTCCGGACCTTTGCTTCGTGAAACGGGTGGGGGCGACGATGCGCTCCCGGTTGGCGCGGTGAGGGCGTGAATGCCACATCGCGCACCCAGAGAGAAACGGACGACTTCGCGACGTCGAGCGTCTTCGCGATCTCCACAAGGGTCCGGCCCTCGGCTCGAAGACGCCGCGCTTCGTCTTGCTCTCGCACTTTGCCGCGATATCCCGTTCCCGAACGCGTACGAACGTATGTTCGTATTGTCAAGGTGCTAGGCAACGATCATGCGATTTCGTTTTGGCGCGGCGTTGGGGTTCGGGGTTGGTTACTACTTGGGTGCGCGGGCCGGTCGGGGACGGTACGAGCAGTTGCGTCGGGTGATCGCGCGTACCCCGTTCGTGAAGGTGCAGGCGGCGGTCGAGTTGGGCCGCGAACGGCTCCGAGTGCAATCGGAACCGATGGACGCAGTGGTACCGCCCTCACCCAACTAGCTGCTCCCGCGACGCATCCGTCACACCGCGCGTGGTCGAGATGCGGAGGCCCTCAACCGTTGATGGCAGCCCAGGCGGTGATTCCCGCGAGGACGAGCAGGACGACACCGGTGACGCGACGAATGAGGCTGATCGAGAAGACGCGCAAGAGGCGTTGACCGCCGGCCACGGCGAGTGCGGCGACGCACCAGAGAGCGAGGACGGCCCCGACGCCGACGCTGAGCGGCTGGTGGTAATGGGCAGCGAGGTTGGCGGTGAGGATCTGCGTGAGGTCGCCCCATTCGGCGAGGAAGATCACGACGAACGCGGTCGTGACGACCTGCCGGTGGCTTCTCGCCTCTCGCTCGATGAGGTCGCTCTCGTCCCGATTGCCTTCGATGAAGGCGTAGAGCGCCCCTCCGAGGAAGAGCGCGGCCACGAGCCCTTCGACGGCTCGGTGCGGTAGGAGCGCGAAGAGTCCGACTCCGATGGTCGTAGCGATCACGACGTGGACGAGGAAGGCGGCTGCCGCTCCGAGCCAGACCGAGCGGGGGCGACCGCGGGTGGCGAGGACCAGTGAGGCGAACATGGTCTTGTCTGGTAACTCGCCGATGAAGATGATCGGGAAGACAGCCGCGGCGATGCCGAGATCCATGGGGAGCCTTCCTGGGATCCGAGAGGGCTGCCGGCTATGAGGGGCCCGAAGCGGTGTGCCCGGGTGGGGCTGTGTGTGGGGTGAGCGTCCCCGGGGTCCCGGGAAGCGTAGATCGGCGGCATTGTTGGAGAGAGACTTCGAGTCGGGCCGCCGGGCTGGGAAGCACCCCGTCGTCTTCTTCGGACGCTGTCCGGGCGCTGAACCTGCCCGGGTTCCCTGGCGATAGGTGTTCGTGTCAAGGGGCGGCCGGCGAGGGTCGATAATGGGGGTGTGGACGGGCATCTCGATACGGAGGCGATCGAGGGCCGCCTGGATTCGCTGCTCCGGCAGCATCCGACGGCGCTGGTGGCGGCGATCGGCGCTGACGGGATCTTCGTACCGATGCCCGAATCGATCAGCGTCCGGGATCACCAGCTTCTCCCCGGCCGCTCGGCGATGGACTTCGTGGTGGCGAGCGACTGGGACGCCGTCATCGAGGCCTGGGGGGAAACTCGGGTCGCGGGCACGGCGCACGCCGACGTGCGTCTCAACACGACGCGGGATCACCGAGCCGCGATGCACTACTTCTATCTCCGCGAGCGGCACGGTGTGTTGCTCGGTGTGCTGCTCGGGCCCGGCATCGAGACGGCCATGTCGAGGCTGGAAGCCATGGACGACGCACCCCCGCGGATCGCCCGGGCGCTGAAGGACGACGTCGCTGTGTTCGTGGAGGTCGACGACGCCTTCGTCCAGATCCTGGGTTGGTCACCGGAGGACCTGATCGGCCACCGGTCGCTCGAGTTCATCCATCCGGACGACGAGGAGCTGGCGATCAAGAGCTGGATGACGATGCTCGCAGTCCGCGACGTCGGACCCCGAGTTCGGATGCGGCACCGCCACCGAGATGGATCATGGGTGTGGCTCGAGGTCACCAACTACAACTTCCTCGATGATCCCGAGCGGGCCCACGTCGCGACCGAGATGATCGACGTTTCCGAAGAGGTCGCGGCGCATGACGCGGTCCGGCGTCGGGAGCGTCTCTTCACCCGCCTCGCTGAGGCCCTGCCGACAGGGTTGATCCACCTCGACCACGATCGCCGAATCGTCTACGCCAATGAGCGCCTCACCGAGATCCTTGGGACCGGCGTGGCCGACCTCGTCGATGAGCGACTCGCGACGGTCGTACGCGACGACTGGGCGAGCCTCGATACCGCCATCGTCGGCGCCTTGCGAGACGGCCGTGACGCAGACCTTGAGGTCCAGATTCGTCCTCCCGGTCCATCCGGGTTGCGCCGCTGCTTCGCGAAGGTCCGGTCGCTCATCGACGACGGAGAAGTCACGGGTGCCATCATCACGCTCGAGGACATCACCGAGAGCGCCCAACTGAGGGTCGAGCTCGAGCGGCGCGCCAACCTCGACATGCTGACCCGCTGTCTGAATCGGGCCACGGTCATGTCCGCGCTCGAAGCGGTCGTCGCGCAGGACGATGAGGCCCTGGTCGCGGCGCTCTTCATCGATCTCGACGAGTTCAAATTGGTCAACGATGGTCACGGTCACGCGGTCGGCGATGAGCTGCTCATCATCGCCTCGGAGCGGCTCACCGGCGCGGTTCGCCACGGCGATTTCGTCGGGCGGCTCGGCGGTGACGAGTTTCTCGTGGTGTGCCCGGAGATCAGCGGATTCGACGAGGCGAGGGCCCTTGCGGACCGGATCGCGGGCGCGTTGCACGGCGTCTTCTCGATCGAGGGACACGCCATAGAGCTGCGGGCGAGCGTCGGTGTTGCCTGCGCCCCACGGCGCGACGCCTCTGCCGAGGAGCTCGTCTCACGGGCTGACGCCGCGATGTACGCGGCCAAGCGGCACCGTGCCCTCGGCGCCACCGAGCGCGTCGTCACGGACGGCCATGACGCCGCCCGCTTTACGAGCTGACGGGAGCCACGGGCGAGCCCGCCGACGCGACTGGGCGCCCCGGTCCTCCATACTGGGCGCGTGGATGACCCCCGTCGCCTGTGGACGCTCATCGAGCCGTACCACGCCACCATCTATTTTGCGCCCGAGGTGCCAGCGGCGTTCGAGGCGATCGGTGTGCGGGGGTTCTGGCGGAGCTACTTCGCGGGCCGGGCTGCGCCGCTCGGTCGCGTCGAGGCGGGCGTGGTGACCGCCTGCTTCTACGGCTTCCACCCCGGCTTCGTCGCCCGGGCCGTGCCGTCGGTCTGGTCCCTCGTGACCCCCGAGACCGCGATCGAGACCCGTCTTCGCGGGGTGCACGCCGGGCTCCGGCGCCTCCTCGACGTCCAGGGCCGCCAAGCCCACATCGTCGAGGCCGCCGAGCTGCTCCAGGGCGCCTGGCACCGGTCCAGCGAGGCGGGGCGGCCAGTGTTCGCGGCCAATGCGGAGTTGGCCTGGCCGACCGAACCGGACCTCGCGCTGTGGCACGCGGCGACGCTGGTGCGCGAGCACCGGGGGGATGCGCATGTGGCGGCACTCACCGTCGCCGGGTTGGACCCGTGCGAAGCGCATGTCACCCAGACGGCGGCGAGCGGCGCGTCGCTCGAGACGATCCAGCCCTACCGGGGTTGGGCCGACGCGGACTGGCGCGACGCCGCCATCCGTCTGCAGGAGCGGGGCTGGCTGGACGCGGCGGGCCAGCTCACCGAGGCGGGCCGGGCGGGTCGAGCGGCCGTGGAGCATGACACCGACCGGCTGGCGGCGGCACCGCTCGAGCGCCTCGGTCCCGGCGAGCGGGACCGGCTGCTGGGGCTCCTCGAGTCCATCGTCGCTCCCCTGATCCGGTCTGGTGCGATCCCCTACCCCAACCCGATCGGCGTTCCCGCCCCCGACAGCACCTGATCGATCCCTCCTCTCTACTGCGTACGCGCGACCGGAAGTGTCAGCGCGGCGACCTCAAGTGACCGGATGGATGGATCGCATCCACGAGCGTCCGTAGCTCTCCACCGGTTGAGCTGTACCCGATAACCGGTCGACACGGGCCGCCGCCGTCGGCCAGCGAACTGCGGGCGGCGACAAGGTGCGCCCGACGGCGCCCCGGAAGTGATCGTGACGAGCCCATCACGGCTCCCGCTCCGATAGGAATGTGGTGGGGAACGAGTCACCGGCGCAACCCCGCGGCTGCACCCGGCCGCCGACGGCGCCGGCGGCTCTAGGACAATCCCGCACCCGAGCGGGCAATATATGGGGATGAGTATCGGTCAAGGAGAGGAAGAGGGAGTTCCGTTGGTCGTCCCGGATCAATCGGGCAAACCTGTCGGTGATGGTCTGGGCCGGCTCCGCGGTGTCGGAACACGATGTCGTCAGGGATCACGTGGCTGATCTGGATGCGTTCGGGTCCGCTTCGTTTCCGGCGCTTCCGCTCCCTGCCACGGGACGCGAGGTTGCGCAGTTCCTCGCCTTGCGTGCCGCCGCGTGTGTCGGCGCTGATTACTCCAACGTGGCGCTCCTGGACCCGACGGGAGATTCCTTGCGTGTGTACCACGACGCTGCCCTGGAACAGGAGATCGCGAAGCGGTATACCGATATTCCGCTTGACGCTCCGTTCCCGCTCACCCAGGCGGCCCGGGGGCGAGTGGCGGTCCTGCTGGGCGACCTCGACGCGTACCGTCAGCAGTTTCCCGACATTGTTGCCGACACCGTCGCCGCTGGGTACCAAGCAACCGCATCGCTGCCACTGAACCGGACTGATGGCTCACCGCTCGGCGCGATCGGTTTCGCGTGGACCGAACCGACGCTCTTCGACGCGAAGCTCGAAGCGGCGCTGCGCGCGGTTGTCTACCTCTGCGCGGAAATGATGGAGCGCGCCGAGCGTTACGACGCAGAGCACACCTTGATGGTCGAGCTGCAAGACCGCCTGCTCGGTGACATTCCGACGCTGGCGGGAATTCAGACCGTTGCTCGCTATCTCCCTGCGACCAGAGTGCCGTATGTCGGTGGCGACTGGTACGAGGGGCTCCTGGTCGGAGAGTCCAAGATGGCGGTTCTCGTCGGTGATGTCACCGGACATGGCGTTGCCGCCGCCGCTGACGTGGCATTGGTCCGAGGGATGGTGAGCGCCCTCCTCCACGCCGGAATCGCGGTCTCGGATGTGTTCCCCGAGGTGTCGGGAGTTATCGAGGAACGCAAGGGGATGCTCCTCGCCACGGCTGCGCTCGCCGTCGTTGACCTTGCCACTGACACCCTTACGTTCGCGACGGCCGGTCACCCACCGCCACTGCTGCTCCTCCCCGATGGTGAAGTTCGAACTCTGTCGACGGCGAACGGTCCGATCATCGGTGTGTCCACGACGCGAGCGGTGGCGGACACCGCGCCGTTTCCGCCCGGCGCGCGGCTGGTGATGTACACGGACGGACTTGTCGAGCGTCGCGGCCGGTCTTTCGATGTCGGTGTCGCTGAAGCGGCTCGCCACCTCGCGACTCTCTCCCATCCGCTCAGCAACCACGACCTGCTCGACTCCCTGCTGAAGGCTCTCACAGCGGACGAATCCGAAGACGACATTGCGATCATCGTCGTCGAGCACGAATGAACGACCGAACGTTCGGTGCCCGTCCACCGAGACGAGGCGTGGGGCACCGACTGAACAGCGTCAACCCGCGGGTCGCGTTCGTGGGGCCGGATGGGATCGAACCATCGACCGAGGGATTATGAGTCCGCCCCGGACCGTGCCGGCATATCCGCGCTGGTGGCGTGTCGTGCAGGCGACCTGGGGTTTCGCGCCACCGCCTCGGATCGCCGTGACCTCCCGTCCGGGCTGGTGACGGCCCGTATGTTTGCTATGGGTTTGCAGGAACCCGCGTCAGCGCCCCCGACTTTGCGCCTTCGGTTCAGCGAGCCCTAGCCGGTGAACTTGGGTTGGACCGTCACTGCGCAGGGTCCGAGCGTGATTTGCGTGGAGGCGCTCTGACCGGACGACGCGGCCGCGGCGACCGTGTAGACCCCGGCCTCAACTGTGCACGGCACGGTAAACAACTGGCTGAACGTCCCGGTGTCGGACACCGTGACGGTTCCCAATGTCAAGGGGGTCGAGGCGATTGTGACCGTCAGCGTCGTGGACGGAGCGAATGCGGAACCAGCAACGGTGATCGTGCGGCCATCAGGTTGCACGATCCCGGTCAGTTGCGGACACGGGGTGATCGCCACCCAGAACGAATCCGCGCCGACACCGATGTCGGGGGTGTCTTTGGTCCGGGTGGCCACATCGATCGTCGACACCTTGCCGCTAGCGACGTTGTTGACGACGTAGGCGGTCTTGCCGTCGGGGGTGATCGCCACCCCAACTGGGTGCGTGCCGACGCCGAGGTTGATGTCGGGACCACTCTTGGTCCGGGTCGCCACATCAATCGTCGACACCGTGCCGCTGCCGCTGTTGGCGACGTAGGCGGTCTTGCCGTCGGGGGTGATCGCCACCCCGATCGGCGCCGAGCCAACGGTGATATCGGGGTTGGTCTTGGTCCGGGTCGCCACATCAATCGTCGACACCACGTTGCTTCCGCTGTTGGTGACATAGGCGGTCTTGCCGTCAGGGGTGATCGCCACCCCGTACGGGGTCGAGAACCCGGTGATGTCGGGGTTGGTCTTGGTCCGGGTGGCCACATCGATCGTCGATACCGTGGCGTTGCCGGGGTTGGTGCCCTGGTTGGTGACAAAGGCGGTCTTGCCGTCAGGGGTGATCGCCACCCCGATCGGGTTCACGCCGACGATGATGTCTGTGGGGTTCTTGGTCCGGGTGGCCACATCAATCGTCGACACCGAGTTGGTGCCGCTGCCCTGGTTGGCGACAAAGACGGTCTTGCCGTCAGGGGTGATCGCTACCCCGCTCGGGCCCGTACCGGCGCCGATGCTGATGTCGGGACCACTCTTGGTCCGAGTCGCCACATCAATCGTCGACACCGAGTTGCCGGTTGTGTTGGCGACGAAGGCGGTCTTGCCGTCGGGGGTGATCGCCACCCCTTCCGGGCCCGTGAAGCTGGTGATGTCAGGGGTGTTCTTGGTCCGGGTCGCCACATCAATCGTCGACACCGAGGTGTTGGCGTTGTTGGTCACAAAGGCCGTTGCCGGGCACCCCGTACCCGACCCGGCCCCCGCCGTCCCCACGACCGGCACCACGCCCACCAACGCGGCGACCAACCCAGCAGCCGCCAACACGCCACCCCGACGCCTCACAACCCCGCCTCCAACCCCGAGAACCCTGGACCTCGGCCTCTGAGCCCGGGACACTAGTAGGCGACCCAAGCAGATCGGCGAGCTGATACGCCCGACGCGCCCCTAGACCTCTACTGGACACGGCCGCTGAGCTCCGGTTTGCAGAATGTTTGCAAGCGGCTGGTCCGTCCGCCGATCGCCGAACTGCAACCGTTGCGGCAGTAGTGGGGCCGGCAGGGATCGAACCTGCGACCGAGGGATTATGAGTCCCCTGCTCTGACCACTGAGCTACGGCCCCGCAGGATCATGCCGTATGTTCAGGCGCCGTCGAGGTACGCCCGGAGTCGTTGGGAGCGGGTGGGGTGACGGAGCTTGGCGAGCGTCTTGGATTCGATCTGGCGGATGCGTTCCCTCGTGACCTTGAAGCGGCGGCCGACCTCTTCGAGGGTGTGGGGTTGGCCGTCGTCGAGCCCGAAGCGCAGGCGCATGATCTCACGCTCACGGTCGTTGAGCTCCTCCAGAGCGCGGGTGATCTCTTCCTTGAGTCCTTGCTGCTCGGCTTCTTCGGTGGGTTCGGGTGCGGTGGGGTCGGGGACGAAATCGCCGAGGGAGCTGTCGTCCTCTTCGCCGACCGGGGTCTCGAGGGAGAGGGGTTCTTGGGAGATGCGCTGGATCTCACGCACCTTGTCGGGAGTGAGGTCGACCTTGCGGGCGACCTCGTCGACGGTGGGTTCGCGGCCGAGCTCTTGGAGCATCTGGCGTTGGACGCGCAGGACCTTGTTCATGGTCTCGACCATGTGGACCGGGATCCGGATGGTGCGGGCCTGGTCGGCGATGGCGCGGGTGATCGCCTGGCGGATCCACCATGTGGCGTAGGTCGAGAACTTGAAGCCTTTCGTGTAGTCGAACTTCTCGACGGCGCGCATGAGGCCGAGGTTGCCCTCTTGGACCAGGTCGAGGAGGGCCATGCCGCGGCCGACGTAGCGCTTGGCGATGGAGACCACGAGGCGGAGGTTGGCTTCGGTGAGCTGTTGTTTGGCGAGTTCGCCGTCCTCGACGTTGGCGTGCTCGCTCGCCTGCTGCCCCGGTGTCATGTCGGGGTGCGCGTCGAGGCGCTCTTCGGCGAGGACGCCGGCTTCGATGCGCTTGGCGAGCGCGACTTCCTGGGGCGCGGTGAGGAGCGGGACCTTCCCGATCTCCTTGAGGTACATGCGCACGGGGTCGAAGCTGCCGGTCTCGCCCCCACGGTCGCTGCGCGCCGCGGGTTCGTCGAAGATCGAGGCGACGTCGCGGCGGACGCGAGCGGGCCGGGCCGTGACGGCGTCACCGGGGCGGACCGCGGGGGTGGTGCGGGCGGACTCCCCGCGGCGGGAACGGTGGGTGGTACCTGGGCTGTCTTGGCGGCGGGCGTCTTCGAGCTCGAGCTCTTCGGTGATCTCGTCTTGGATCGCGATGCCGCGGGCTTCGATGCGGCGGTAGATCTCGGCGAGCTCTTCGGTGGTTGGCTCCAGCGTGTGGAGCGCGGCGAAGACCTCACCGGACGTGACGGACCCGCGTTCGCGGGCCCGGACGACGAGCTCGTCGAGGACCGGGTCGAGCTCGGCAGGGTCCAGAGGGGTCAGAGGGGCAGCGTTTTCGGGCTGGGTCACGTCGTGACGACTACTCCGGACTCGAGACGATCCACTGTAGCGTCCGTCGGCCGATCTGCTCGGCGCGTTCCCATTCGCCGATCTCCCGCGCGTGCACGAGCTCGTCGAGGTTGTGCTTGAGCGCGCCGGCGCGTTCCTCGTCCCCTGCGGTGAGCAACGCAGTCAGGGTGCGTTTCGCGACGGGTTCGACGTTGATGACGAGGAGTCGGGAGCGGAGCGTCTCGGGCTCGTCATCCGCTTCGGGTTCCTCGACCGCGAGCCGTTCGAGGAGGGCTCGGACGTCGTCGTCGGTGCCGTGCAGCGCATCGGCGAACGAGGGGCTGTTGGCGAGCCGATGGTAGGCGGCGCGGGCGAGCGGGTCTTGGAGGAGGGCTTCGTCGAGCCAGTCGGCGATGAGCTCGGGCTCGTGGATCGCCCAGCGGAGCAGGTCGAGCTCGCGGCGGTCGACGTCGAGGCGGGCGCGCGGCTCGGGGGCGTGCCCGTCGCCGGCCGGGTCGCGGGGTTGCCCACGGCTCTGGTCGCGTCCGGGGCGGCGGGGTGCGGCGCGGGCCTGGGTGACGGCGTCGCGGAGCCGGTCGGCGTCGATGTCGAGGGCGCCGGCGAGCTTCATGACGTACTGGTCGCGGACGAGCTCGTTGGGGTGTTCCCCGATGATGGTGGCCGCGGCGGTCGCGGCCCGGGCGCGGCCCTCGATCGAGGCGAGGTCGGCGCCGGCGATGGCCCGGTCGAGTCGGAACTGGAGGAACGGCTCGGCGTGCTCGACGGCGGCGAGGAGGCGGGGCGGGTCATGCTGCCAGAGGTCGCCGGGATCTTGGCCCGGCGGGAGGTCGGCGACTCGGAGCTGGATCTCGTACTCCTGTTCCCAGCGGTACCAGCGTTCGGCGGCGCCTTGCCCGGCGGCGTCGGCGTCGTAGGCGAGGGTGACGCGCCGGGCGAGGTTCTTGAGGACTTGGAAGTGCTCGTCGGCGAGCGCGGTCCCACAGGTGGCGACGGCGTTGGGTGCGCCGGCGAGCGCGAACCCCATCACGTCGGTGTAGCCCTCGCAGATGATGACGTCGCCGCGGGCGACGATCTCGCCTTTGGCCCAGTTGAGCCCGTAGAGGAGTCGGCTCTTCTGGTAGATGGGCGTCTCGGGCGAGTTCTTGTATTTGGGTTGCTCGTCACCGAGGGTGCGGCCTCCGAATCCGGCGGGTTCGCCGCGGGCGTCGTAGATGGGGAACAGGAGCCGGGACCGGAACTGGTCCTGGAGCCGGTTGGCCCGGTTGACGAACGCGAGGCCGGCGCCTTCGATGTCGTCGCGGGAGAAGCCGCGCTGGTCGAGGTGGCGGCTCAGGGTGTCCCAGTCGTCGGAGGCCCAGCCGAGCTGGAAGCGGCGGGCGGCGTCACCGTCGAAGCCGCGGTTGCGGAGGTACTTGCGGGCCGCGCCCCCGTCGGGCGATTCGAGGAGGCGCCGGTGGTAGAAGTCGATGGCCGCGCCGACCGCTTCGGCGAGTCGGGTCTTGCGGGACCGGTCTTGACCGGTGCGACGGTCGTCGTAACGGAGGGTGATCCCGGCGCGTTGCGCGAGGCGTTCGACGGCTTCGACGAAGTCGAGGTGCTCGACGTCGCGGACGAAGGTGATCGCGTCGCCCGACCGTTGGCAGCCGAAGCAGTAGAAGAGGTTGAGGGCGGGGTTGATGGAGAAGGACGGGGTCTTCTCCTGGTGGAAGGGGCAGAGGCCCATCCAGCGTTGCCCGACCCGTTTGAGGGCGATGTGGTCGCCCGCGATCGCGACGAGGTCCGCGGTGTCACGGACGTGCGCGACGTCCTCGTCGAGGATGCCCATCGCGGGTCAGGTTACGGCGCGGGTGCGCCGCCGCGGGCCGGTCAGACGCCGCGGGGCAGGTCGTCGGGACGCCAGCCGAGGAGCTCGACGCCGAGACCGAGCGCGTACCGGTCGGTCATGCCGCTGACGTAGCGGACGGCGAGGGCGGTGGCGGCGACGGTGCCGGGCTCGACGTCGGCCGCGCCGGGCTCGGGGAGGCGCCGGGGCGCGTCGGCGAAGCAGTCGACGAGGCCCCGGAGGAGGCGGATGACCCGCTCCGCCTGGCGGCGAGCGGCGGGCCGCAGGTAGATGCGCTCGAAGTTGAAGTCCCGGAAGGTGCGGAGCGCCGACGCGGCGGGTTCGGTCATGCCGACGTGCCCGGTGCGGTCGATGGTGTCGAGGACGGCGAGGACGAACGCGCCGATCTGGTCGGAGCTGCGGGTCCCGACGACGTCGCGGATCTCGTCGGGGAGATCCTCGGGGGTGAGGATCCCGGCACGGACGGCGTCTTGGAAGTCGTGGCAGACGTAGGCGATGCGGTCGGCCCAGGCGACGACCTCGCCTTCGGGGGTGGCGGGCGGGGGGCGGCGCCACGAGTGGTTGCGGACCCCGTCGAGGGTCTCGTGGCACAGGTTGAGGGGCGCGAGGGTGACGTCGGCGCCGTAGACGGCGTGGTCGTAGCCGGTGGTGGGCAGGTACGGGGAGAATGCTTCTTCGGACGCATGGCCGGCGGGACCGTGACCGCAGTCGTGGGCCAACGCGATGGCCTCGGTGAGGGGGAGGCAGAGGTCGACGGGGCGGGCGATCCCGGTGGCGACCTGGGCCACTTCGACGGCGTGGGTGAGGCGGGTGCGGAGGTGGTCGTCTTCGGGGGCGATGAAGACCTGGCATTTGCCGGCGAGGCGCCGCCAGGGACGGGAGTGCTTGATCCGGTCGAGGTCGCGTTCGAAGCAGAGGCGGTACGGGTCGGGGGCTTCGGGACGGTCGCGGCGCCCCGCGCCGACGGGGCGGGTGGCACCGGGGGCGAGCGCGGCGTCGAGGTCGGCTTCGCGTTCCTCGCGGGGGCGGGCGGCGCGCCCGACGGCGGCGTGGACGCCGGGGTGGGCTTCGACGATGGTCGGCGCGGTCCCGTCGAGCCCGTCGTGGGGGCCGAGGACGGGGGCGAGCTCCATATCGCCGAGGGTACCGGTCAGGTGTGACGTCCCGGCACGTCCGTGCCGGGAGGGATGGCGTAGGTGACGGTCGCCTGCGCGACGGGGTCGGGGTCCTGCCCGCTGTACATGAGGACGTCACCGACGGCGAGGCGACGCCCGATCTTGAGGAGCCGGGCCTCGGCGATGACGTCGACGGGGGGCGCAGGACGGAGGAAGTGGATGGTGAGGTCCACGGTGACGGTCATGGCGACACGGCCGACGACGGACAGCACCGCGACCCATACCGCCATGTCGGCGAGGGCCATGAGGACGGGGCCGCCGACGATCCCGCCGGGCCGGAGCCGGTCGGGGGTGATGATGCTGCGGACCCGGGCGTGGCGGTCCGTGACGTCCTCGACGGTGACGTTCCCGGTCACGCCGGGCCAGATCTCCTCGAGGAAGTCGGTGATCTCCCGCGCCGTGAGCGCGGGGACGCTCACGCGGTCGAGCCGGGACCGCCGGCGGCGAGGGCGGCATGGGCGGCGGCGAGGCGGGCGAGCGGCACCCGGAACGGGGAGCAGGACACGTAGTCGAGGCCGACGTCGTGACAGAAGGCCACCGACGGCGGGTCGCCGCCGTGCTCGCCGCAGATCCCGAGCTTGAGGTTGGGTCGGGTGGCGCGGCCGAGCTCGACGGCCATGCGGACGAGCTTGCCGACGCCGTCGACGTCGAGCGTCTCGAAGGGGTTGGCGGGGAGGAGGTGCAGCTCGAGGTAGCGGGGCAGGAACCGGCCTTCGATGTCGTCGCGGGAGAACCCGAACGTCATCTGGGTGAGGTCGTTGGTGCCGAAGGAGAAGAACTCGGCTTCGTGGGCGATCTCGTCGGCGACGAGCGCGGCGCGGGGTGTCTCGACCATGGTGCCGACGCTGTAGTTGACGCCACCGGCGCCGTAGCTGGTGCCGGCGATCTCCTCGGCGACTTCCCGGACCCAGGACACGGCGAGGGCGAGCTCGGGGCGGTTCACCGCAAGGGGGATCATGACCTCGACGCGGGGGTCGCCGCCGGCGATCTTGCGTTCCATCGCGGCGTCGAAGATGGCGCGGACCTGGGTGCGGTACAGGCCGGGCTTGAGGATCCCGAGGCGCACGCCGCGGGTGCCGAGCATCGGGTTCGCTTCGCGCCATTGCTGGGCGGCGTGGAGCAGTCTGCGGCCGGTGTCGTCGAGCTCGCCGCGCGCGTCTTGGACGAGGAGCTCCTCGATGTCGGGGAGGAACTCGTGCAGGGGCGGGTCGAGGAGCCGGATGGTGACGGGCAGGCCGTCCATGGCTTCGAGGATGCCGACGAAGTCTTCGCGTTGGAGCTGCTCGAGCTCGGCGAGGGCGGCGTCCTCGTCCGCTTCGCTCTCGGCGAGGATGTAGCGCTGCACGATGGGGAGCCGATCGCCGAGGAACATGTGCTCGGTGCGGCAGAGCCCGATGCCCTCGGCACCGAACCGGCGGGCGACGGCGGCGTCGTTGGGCAGGTCGGCGTTCGTGCGCACCCCGAGGCGGCGGAACTCGTCGGCCCAGGCGAGGATCGTGTCGAAGGGTCCGGTCGGCTCGGGGGTGATGACGGGCACGGCGCCGACGACGACCTCGCCCGTGGTGCCGTTGATGGAGATGAGGTCCCCGCGGTGCACGACGGTGTCACCGACCCGGAACTGGCCGCCGGTGACGTCGATGTCGAGCGCGGACGCGCCGCACACCGCGGGCTTGCCCATCCCGCGGGCGACGACGGCGGCGTGGCTCACGAGCCCGCCGCGGGAGGTGAGGATGCCCTCGGCGGCGATCATGCCGTGCAGGTCGTCGGGTGACGTCTCGGGGCGCACCAGGATGACGTGCTCGCCCTGCTCGCGGCGGGATTCGGCGTCGTCGGCGGTGAAGGTGACGGTGCCGACGGCGGCGCCGGGGGACGCGTTGAGTCCCTTGCAGAGGGCGGTGTAGGGCGCGGTGGGGTCGAACTGGGGGTGGAGGAGCTGGTCGAGCTGGTTCGGCTGGATGCGCAGCACGGCTTCTTTGGTGTCGATGAGCGCCTCGGCTTGCATGTCGACGGCCATGCGGAGGGCGGCGGCGGCGGTGCGCTTCCCGATGCGGGTCTGGAGCATGAAGAGTCGGCCCTGCTCGATGGTGAACTCGATGTCGCACATGTCGCGGTAGTGCTGCTCGAGGGCCTGCATGGTGTCGAGGAGCTGGCGGTGGCATTCGGGGAAGGCGGTGGCCATGGCGTCGAGGGGTTCGGTGACGCGGATCCCGGCGACGACGTCTTCGCCTTGGGCGTTGCGGAGGAAGTCGCCGTAGGGGCGGTGCTCGCCGGTGGCGGGGTCGCGGGTGAAGGCGACGCCGGTCCCGGAGTCGTCGCCCTTGTTGCCGAAGACCATGGTCTGGACGTTGACGGCGGTTCCGAGGTCGTCGGGGATCCCCTCGAGCTTGCGGTAGTCGCGGGCGCGTCGGCCGTCCCAGGAGCGGAAGACGGCTTCGATCGCGTGGCGGAGCTGTTCCTTCGGCTCTTGGGGGAACTCGTGCTGGGTGGCGTCTTTGACGATGCCTTTGAAGGTCTCGACGAGCTCGGCGAGGTCTTCGGCGCTGAGCTCGGGGTCGGTCTCGACCCCGCGGGCGTGGCGGAGCGATTCGAGGGCGGTCTCGAAGTGTTCCCCGGGGATGTCGAGGACGATCTTGCCGAACATCTGCACGAAGCGGCGGTAGGAGTCGTAGGCGAACCGCTCGTTGTTGGTCTGCTTGGCGAGCCCGGTGACGGAGCTGTCGTTGAGCCCGAGGTTCAAGACGGTGTCCATCATTCCGGGCATGGAGAAGGGGGCGCCGGAGCGGACGGAGACGAGGAGCGGGTTGTCGTCGGCTCCGAGGCGTTTGCCCATCTTGGTCTCGAGGTCGCGGAGCCGGTCGGCGGCTTCGTCGAGGAGCCCGTCGGGGAGGGTGTGGGCGTGGGCCATGTACATGTTGCAGGCTTCGGTGGTGATGGTGAAGCCGGGCGGGACGGGGAGGCCGAGCTTGGTCATCTCGGCGAGGTTGGCGCCCTTACCGCCGAGCAGGTACTTCTGTTCCTTGGAGCCCTCCTCGAACGCGTAGACGTACTGCACGCACCCTCCTGATCTCGATGAGTTGAGCCTATCGACGCCGACGCGGGGGTCGGTCGGGGTTCAGGCGGGGCGGTCGGGTCGGTAGCGGGCGATGACGACCGCGGTCTTGGCCATGCGGTCCGCGAGGGAGACCTGGTCCTTGTTCATGAGGAAGGAGACGCCGTACATGAGCGCGATCAGGCCGCCGGTCTGCTGGAGGAGCACGACGGCGAACGCGGGGATGGTGTAGCGGCGCACGACCTGGTTGACGGTCGGGAGCTGTCCCGTGGCCCGGTCGACGACCATCGTGTACGTGTACCGCTTCCCCAGGGTCTGGCCGCCGCGGGAGGTCGGGATGATGAGGTACACGACGATGAGGAACAGCGGGGTGGCGACGACGGTGATGAAGGCGGGGATGCCGGTGAGGCCGAGCCCGAGGATGATCGGGTAGACGATGACGAGGTAGAGGACGAGGAGGGTGATGGTGTCGATGGCCGCGGCGGTGGCGCGCCGACCCGCGGAAGGCATCTCGAGGCCTTCGGCGGTGACCAGCGGCGGTGGGGTACGCCGGGACCGGTCGCGGGTCGCGGGGACCGGGTCGTCGGCGTGCTCGTCGGCGGTGTCCTCGTCGCCCGCGTCGTCGATGTCGTCGTGCACGGTGGCGTGGTCACCGTTGGAGGCGGGGGCGGGGACGAGCCCGACGACGTCGTCGTAGCGTTGGCGTTGGATGGGGTCGCTGAGGACCTGCCACGCGGCGCGGAGTCGTCCTTCTTCGTCGCGCGCGGCTTGGATCACGGTCTCGGAGGGTCGCTTCGATTCCTCTTCGTGGGCGCGGTGCTCGCGGACGTCGGCGAGCTTGTCCTGGTACGCGGCGCGGATCTCGTCTTTCGGGGCGTCGGGGGGGACGCCGAGGAGCTCGTAGTGGGTGGACTCGGCGCTCACGGGAGCCGCTCCTGGAGGTAGGTGACGAGGGTGTCGATCGCGACGCGCTCCTGGGTCATGGTGTCACGCTCGCGCACGGTGACGGCCTGGTCCTCGAGGGTGTCGAAGTCGATCGTGATGCACCAGGGGGTGCCCACTTCGTCCTGTCGACGGTAGCGGCGCCCGATCGATCCGGCGGAATCGGTGTCGATCGTGAACCGGGGTCGGAGCTTGGCGGCGACCTCGTCGGCGAGCGGGACGAGCTGCTCGTGGCGGGAGAGGGGCAGGACGGCCGCGGTGTAGGGGGCGAGGCGGGGGTCGAGGCGCAAGAGGGTGCGCTTCTCCCCCGCGACGTCTTCTTCGACGTAGGCGGCGAGGAGGAAGGCGAGGAGGGCCCGGTCGGCGCCGAGGGCGGGCTCGATGACGTGGGGGAGGTAGCGGCGGTCGTGTTCCTGGTCGAAGTAGGAGAGGTCTTGGCCGGAGGCTTCGGAGTGGGCGCGGAGGTCGAAGTCGGTGCGGTTGGCGATGCCTTCGAGCTCGCCCCAGCCCCACGGGAAGTCGAACTCCACGTCGGCGGTGGCGGTGGAGTAGTGGGAGAGCTCCTCGGCGTCGTGGGGGCGGAGGCGGAGCTTGGTGTCGGCGATGCCGTACTCGGTGAACCAGCGGAGCCGTGCGTCGCACCAGTACTCGAACCAGCGGTCGGCGTCTTCGGGGGGGACGAAGAACTCCATCTCCATCTGTTCGAACTCGCGGGTGCGGTAGATGAAGTTGCCGGGGGTGATCTCGTTGCGGAACGACTTGCCGATCTGGGCGATCCCGAAGGGGGGTTTCTTGCGGCTGGTGGTCTGGACGTTGGTGTAGTTGACGAAGATGCCTTGCGCGGTCTCGGGGCGCAGGTATGTGATGGCGGCGTCGTCCTCGACGGGGCCGACGTAGGTCTTGAACATGAGGTTGAAGGCCCGGGCGGGGGTGAGGCTGTCTTTGGCGCCGCAGTTGGGGCAGGCGCCAGAGGCGGGGAGGTGGTCGGCGCGGTGGCGCTGTTGGCAGTTGCGGCAGTCGACGAGCGGGTCAGTGAAGGTGGCGAGGTGGCCGCTGGCCTCCCACACCTTGGGGGCCATGAGGATGGCGGCGTCGAGGCCGACGATGTCGTCTCGGAGCTGGACCATGGACCGCCACCAGGCGTCTTTGACGTTGCGCTTGAGGAGCACCCCGACGGGTCCGTAGTCCCAGGTGGAGCGGAACCCGCCGTAGATCTCGCTGGAGGGGAACACGAACCCGCGTCGTTTGCACAGGTTCACGACGCGTTCCATGAGATCGGGTTTCGCCATAGGAACGCGAGATGGTACCTGGGTGGGCGTCCGGTGCTCGGGCCGGTTCTTGAGCGCCGGGGTCGGGGTGGCGCAGTGTCAGAGGAGCGCGGCGCTGCGCAGTCGACGTTCGGAGTGGTACTCGAGGGCTCGGATGGCGAGGCGTTCAACCTCGGTGACGACCCGGTCGGGGGGTGGTGCGGCGAGCAGGGGGGCGAGCCGGCCGCTGATGATGTCGTCGATGGCGGTGAGGGTGGCGGGCTCGACGCGGTGTCCGCCGAGGGGGGCGCACCGTTCGCAGAGGACACCGCCTTCGTTGAGGTCGTAGGCGGTGAACGGTCCGGTGTCGTCGCTGCAGCGGGCGCAGGCGTGCAGCATGGGATGGAAGCCTTCGAGGGAGAGGAGCTTCCAGAAGAACGCCGTGCTGATCAGCGGGGAGGGCCGTTCGGCGAGGGTGTGCAAGGCGCCGAGGAGCATGCGGTAGAGCGCAGGGTTGGGTTCGCGCTCTTGGGCGACCTGGTCGACCGCTTCGAGCATGGAGACGGCGTGGGTGAGGCAGCCGTAGTGCTCGCGCAGCGCCCGGTGGCTGTCGATGGTCTCGACCTGGGTGATGATGTCGAGCTCCCGGCCCCGGTAGCACTGCAGGGCGGCGTGGCTGGTGGGTTCGAGGCGGGCCCCGAACCGGCTGGAAGGCTTGCGGATCCCTTTGGCGACGGCGCGGATCTTGCCGTGACCGCGGCTGAGGAGGGTGACGATCCGGTCGGCTTCCCCGAGCTTGATCGTCCGGAGGACGATGCCCTGGTCCCGGTAGAGCGCCATGACCGGAGTGTAACTACCGGTGTGTGGTTTGGGGCCCGCTACTCGCCGATGGTGCCGAAGCGGCGTTCTCGCTGCTGGTACTCGCGGACGGCGGCGAAGAGGTCGGCGCGGCGGAAGTCGGGCCAGAGGACATCGGTGAAGACGAGCTCGGCGTAGGCGAGCTGCCAGAGCAGGAAGTTCGAGATCCGGTACTCCCCGGAGGTGCGGACGAGGACATCCGGGTCGGGCATGTCGGGGGCGTAGAGGTGACGGGCGATGACCCGGTCGTTGATCCGGGCCGGGTTGAGGGTCCCGCTGGCAGCTTCGGTGGCGATGGCGCGGATGGCGTCGACGAGCTCGGCGCGGCCGCCGTAGTTGAACGCGAACGTGAGCGTCATGCGCCGGTTGTGGGCGGTGAGCGCCTCGGTGTCGGCGATGTGGCGGCGGACCCGCGGGGGGACGCGTCCGCCGCGCCGGCCGATGAACCGGACGCGGACGCCGCGCTGGTTGAGGTCGTCGCGGCGTCGCAGGAGCAGCGATTCGTTGAACCGCATGAGGAACTGGACCTCGTCGAGTGGGCGGCGCCAGTTCTCGGTCGAGAACGCGAACACGGTGAGCCAGCGCAACCCGATGTCGAGGGCACCCTCGACGGTGTCGAAGAGGGCCTCCTCGCCGGCGGCGTGCCCGTCGGTGCGTTTGAGGCCTTGGCGGCGGGCCCAGCGGCCGTTGCCGTCCATGACGATGGCGACGTGCTCGGGGATCCGGCCGCGGTCGAGATCGTCCATCGCCGCGCACGCTACCGCCCACCTCCCCGGCGGGCGCCGCCGCCTACGCTCCTCGACCGATGCGCTGGACCGCGATCGTGAACCCGGTCGCGGGGCGGGGCCGCACGAACCGGTGGCGGGTGGGCCTCGAGGCCGAGTTCGGGCGGCGGGGTGTGACGGTCGAGGTCCCGGACGGGGTGGGCGGGACCCGTCGCGCGGCGCGGGCGGGATTCGAGCGCGGGGACGGGGTGGTGGTGTGCGGTGGGGACGGCACGGTCGCGGCGGTGGCGGCGGTGGCCGCCGAGCACGGCGGGACGATGGCCGTGGTGCCGACCGGTGCGGGGAACGACTTCGCCCGTCACCTCGGCATCGGGTCCCGCGGGCCGCTCGACGCGGTGGCGCTGCTGGAGACGGGGCGGGTCGCGGCGTGCGACCTGGGGCGCGCCACGAGCCACGACGGGGTGACGGCATGGTTCACGACGGTCGCGAACACCGGGTTCGACGCGGAGGCGAACCGGTGGGCGAACGGGGTGCGGTGGGCGACGGGGACGCCGCTGTACCTGTTGGCGGTGCTGCGCACGTTGGGGACGTACTCGCCCCAGGGGCTGGCGGTGCGGGTCGATGGGGTGGAGTGGGCCGGCGCGGCGTGGCTCGCCGCGGTCGGCAACACCCGCTACTACGCCGGGGGGATGATGATCACCCCGGGCGCGGAGGTCGACGACGGGCTGCTCGACGTGTGCGTGATCGGTCCGGTCCCCCGCGCCGAGTTCGTCGCCCGGTTCCCGCGGGTGTTCCGCGGCACCCATCCGCGGGTGGACGGGGTGGTGATGTTGCGGGGCGCGGTGGTCGAGCTCGAGGCGGCGGGCACGTCGGGGCGGCCGCTCGAGGTGTGGGCCGCTGGGGAGCGCGTCGGGGTGCTGCCCGCCCGGGTGGAGGTGGTGCCGGGCGCGGTGCGGGTGCTGGTGCCGGCCGGCGCGCCGGTTACTGGACGGTGAGCGTCGCGACCATCCCCGCGGCGCGGTGGCCGGGAAGGGTGCAGTAGAGGGTGTAGCTGCCCGGCTTGAGGAGGACCTTGTGGGTCACGTTCCCGTTGGCGGGGACGTTGAGGAGGAACGCGCGTGGGGTGGGGCCGGGCGGGTCGAAGGTCAGGGTGTGGTTGCCGTCCTTGCTCACGTAGTTGACCTGGACGATCCCGGCCGTCGCGGTGAACTGGGCGGCTTGGAACTTGAGGGTGCCGAGGGCGTCGACCTCGACCGGCGGGCCGGCGGGTGGCCCTTTCGGCTCGGTGAGGCCACCGCCGCCGCTCTTCTTCTCGACGCTGGCGGGGGCGGCGACGAGCCCGGCGGCCATGATCACCACGAACAGGCCCGACACCAGCATCACCAACGAGGAGGTGCGCAGCCGGGGCGCGGCGGAGATCGCGGCGGCGCCGCCGAGGATGACGACGATGAGGGTGACGGCCATCACCAGCGCGCCGGTCTGTCCCGAGGCGAGGAAGACGCGCGAGACGTTGAGGACGAACACCGCGACCATGAACGCGGCGAGGACGGGCAGGAAGATCGGGAGGACGAGGCGGGTGCGGCGGGCTTCCCGGGCCGGGTGGGGTGCTGCGGGCAGCGCCGCGACCGGCTCGGCGGGGGTGTCGGTCGCGGCGTCGGGCTCGGGGGTCCCCTCTTCGTCGGCCATGACGGCTAGGTCCTCACAGTCCGGTCCGGGAGAGCGCTCCGGGGAGGGCTCGACGGGTTCTGGGTTGCTGGGACCGTTCCTCGTCGGCGGCCCAGCGGAAGAAGGTTACGGCGATGAGGCACCAGAGCAGGATCCCGGCGCCGATCTTCATGATGAGCCCGGCGACCTGCTGGTCCTGGAGGCTGGAGAGGCCCCAGATGCTGGCCCGGTGCCCGTAGTAGCGGTACAGGACGGTGGACCCGAAGGTGAGGAACGACGCGGGGACCGTCGGGACGATCGACTGCAAGAAGAGGTACGCCATGCGCGACGGGGGCGCGAGGCGCGGGATCTCGGGGAGGGGGCTGAGGACGGGCATCCACACCAGCAGTGAGCTCACGAAGATGAGGGCGTGGACGAGGAAGTGAAGGCCGGCGTTGTGGAGGCTGGCGTCGACGACCGCGGGCCAGTGGGTGAGGACCAGGACGATGTTGAAGACGACGAGCGCGGGGAGGAATCGCGCCGCGCGCCGGACGAGCTGGAACCGGCGGCTGGGGGGCCCGAGGAGCCAGCGCAGCAGCCACGCGGGGGTCCCGAGGAGCAGCAGCGGGGTCGCGACCATCGCGAGGACGAGGTGCTGGACCATGTGGATGCTGTAGGTGGACGCCTCGGCGAGGTCGTGGATGGGCCAGTCGGCCGCGACCCACAGCGCGAGGAGGCCGCAGCACCAGCTGGTCAGCTGGAGACGGGTGACGGCCCGGTGACCGACGGGGGTGTACCGGGGTCCGAGACGGACGATGGCGATGGCGTATCCGGCGGCGAGCCCGGCGATGAGCAGCCAGACGTCGGGGTGGGGTGTCCACGGGGGGAGGTGCGCGCCGAGGACCATGCGGTCAGGAGAAGATCTGGAGGCTGGTGAGCACGACCAGGTAGAGCAGGATCGCGGAGCAGATGCCGAGGACGAAGAAGTTGGCGAAGATGGGCCGGTCGGTGCGCAGATGCATGTACCAGGACGCGACGATGCCGAACTTCATGATCGCGAACGCCAGCAGCAGCGTGATGATGAGCGCGTCGGGGATGTCACCTTGGAGGTAGTAGAGGCTGACCTCGGCGGCGGTGATGGCGGAGAGGACGACCGCGATCACGACGTAGCGCAGCGGTGACGGGTGGGGGCGCAGCTCCCCGGGGAGCAGGCCCGGCGCGGGTTCGGTCGCGGGGGCTGGCTCGGGGGTGGTGTCGTCGCGCAGCGTGATGTCGCTCATCGGCTCGCCTCGCTACTTGGGGGCCGGGATCAAGTACACGACTGTGAAGATCACGATCCAGACGACGTCGACGAAGTGCCAGTAGAGACCGGCGACTTCGACTTTCTCGGCGTCGCCTTGGCGGAGGCGGCCTTGGGTGGCGAGGCCCCACAGGGAGATGAGCCAGATGATCCCGATGGTGACGTGGGCGCCGTGGAAGCCGGTGAGGACGAAGAACGTCGAGCTGAACAGGTTGGTGTCGAGGGAGAGGCCTTTGCGGGCGAACTCGGTGAACTCGAAGATCTGGCCGCCGATGAACACCGAGCCGAGCAGCGCGGTGGCGAGCAGCCAGATCCGCAGGCGTCGGAGGTCACCGCGTTGGATCGCGGCGAGGGCGAGGACCATCGTGAGGCTGCTCATGAGCAGCACGAACGACGACACCGAGGTGAACGGGATGCTGTAGACGTCTTTGGGGGTGGGGCCGGTCTGGTGGCGGCTGCGGTACAGGAGGTACGCGCTGATGAACGCCCCGAAGAACAGGCAGTCCGATGAGAGGAACAGCCAGATCGCCAGCTTCGTGTTCGACGTCCCGGTGCCGGCCGGCGGGTGCCCGGCCGGCTCGGGCGGCCCGGGGGGGACCGGCGGGGACGGCGGCGGGGCCTGCTCGATGGTGGCCATCAGTGGGTCTCCTCGTCGGCGGTCGCCGGCTCGACCGCCCAGGCGTACACCCCGAAGGCGAGGGTGAGCGCGCCGATCGGGAGCAGCACGAACGCGTACCACTTGGAGTGGAACACCGCCGCGTATCCGAGGATGGGGAGCGCGACCGCGACGAGGAGCGGGTAGAAGGACGGGGACGGCATGTGGATCGGGTGGGTGGGCGCGGCCGCGAGCCGGGTGACGGCCGCGTTGTGGACGTTGTCGGCGCCGCCGCTGGGGAGCGGGACGAGCATCCCGTCGTCGTCTTCGGTGTACTTGTAGTGCCAGTAGTCGTCGCGGGCCTGGATCTCGGGGATCTCGACGAAGTTGTACTCGGGGGGTGGTGACGGGATCGACCACTCGATGGTGCGGCCGTCCCACGGGTCAGGACCGGCGATCGCGCCACGCCGGCGCGACACGATGGCGTTGACGATGAAGATCAGGACCGACACCGCGATGAGGAACCCGCCGATGGTGGCGATCATGTTCAAGGTGTCCCACCCGAACCCGGACGGGTACCGGTAGGTGCGGCGCGGCATGCCGTAGATCCCCAGGAGGTGCATGGGGAAGAACGTCAGGTTGAACCCGACCAGCATGGTCCAGAAGTTGAGCTTGCCGAGCCGCTCGTTGAGCATCCGGCCGAACACTTTCGGGTACCAGTAGTAGAAGCCGGAGAAGAGCCCGAACACGAGGCCGCCGAACAGCACGTAGTGGAAGTGGGCGACGACGAAGTACGAGTCGTGCTGCTGGGTGTCGGCGGGGACGATGGCGAGGCTGACACCGGAGAGGCCGCCGATGGTGAACATGGCGATGAACCCGAGCGCGAAGTACATCGCGGTCGTGAGCCGCACCGCGCCCTTGTAGACGGTGGCGAGCCAGTTGAAGATCTTCACCCCGGTCGGGATGGCGATCAGCATCGTGGACAGGCTGAACGCGGAGATCGCGACGGGCCCGAGCCCGGTGGTGAACATGTGGTGCGCCCACACACCCCAGCCGAGGAACCCGATCGCGATGCCGGAGAACACGACGACGGGGTACCCGAACAGCGGCTTGCGCGAGAAGACGGGGAGGACTTCGGACACGACGCCCATCCCGGGCAGGATCAGGATGTACACCTCGGGATGGCCGAACAGCCAGAACAGGTGCTGGTAGAGGAGCGGGTCGCCACCCTTGGTGGGCAAGAAGAACGCGGTGCCGAAGTTGCGGTCGAAGAACACCATGATGAGCGCCACGGTGATGATCGGGAGCGCGAACAGGGTGAGGAACGCGGTGACGAGCATCATCCAGACGAACACCGGTATGCGCATGAGGGTCATGCCGGGGGCCCGCATGTTCAGCGCGGTGACGATGATGTTGATCGCCCCGGTGGTGGACGCGATCCCGACGATGATGAGCCCGATGGTCCAGAAGTCGGGGCCGCGCCCGGGTAACGCCCCGAGGCTGATCGGGGTGCTGGTCAGGGGCGTGTAGCCGAACCATCCGCCGTTCGGGGCGCCGCCGAGGAGGAAGCTCGAGTAGAGGAACATGCCGCCGAGCACGAACCCGAAGTAGCCGAACGCGTTGAGCCGCGGGAAGGCGACGTCTCGGGCGCCGATCATGAGCGGCACGAGGTAGTTCGCGAAGGCCACCGAGAGCGGCATGCCGAGCAGGAACACCATCGTGGTGCCGTGCATGGTGAAGAGCTGGTTGTACTGGGAGGCGGTGAGGACGTTGCCGTTCGGCTGGGCGAGCTGGAGGCGGATGAGGAGGGCCTCGAGGCCACCGACGACGAAGAAGATCAGCGCGGTGCAGGCGTAGAGGATTCCGATCTTCTTGTGGTCGACGGTCGTGAACCATGACCAGAAGCCGGTCGTCTTCTTCGGGCGGCGCAGGAGGACAGGCGTGCGGACCGGGACCGGTGTGTGCGTCTCGGTGGCGGTGCTCATCGTGGCTCTCCCCGGGTCAGTGTGCTCACTTCAGGGACAGGAGGTAGTCGGCGAGGGTCCCGGCTTGCTGCTCGGTCATGACGGGCATCCCCTGGGGTGTGTTGGTCGTGAATGACGGCATGCCGACACAGGTCGCCCCCGGTGTGCCGGGCGGCCCCTTGCGGCAGTCTTTGGATTGCATCGGGATCAGCGACGGGGCGTTCAGGATCCACTTGATCAGCTGGGGCCGGGTGAGGGCGTAGTAGCCGCCGGCGAAGGTGGACCGGCTGGCCAGGTGGGTGAGGTTCGGGCCGTAGGTGCTGACGCTCGAGTTCTCGCTGATGTGACAGTTGGTGCACGCGAACGTCTTGGAGAACAGGGTCCCCGCGTCGCCGGCGTTGGCGAGTGTGACCGCGGGGCCTTGGCGTTGGGAGGCGAGCCAGGCGTCGTAGTCCGCGGGGCTCTGGACGATGACCCGGAACCGCATGTTGGCGTGGGAGAGGCCGCAATACTGGGCGCACTGCCCCTGGAAGGTGCCGGTCGTGTCGCTGTGCAGCGTCAGGTGGTTGTCGCGGCCGGGGACGACGTCGCGTTTGCCGGCGAGCTCGGGGACCCAGAAGGAGTGGATGACGTTGCATCCCGGCCCGTTGTTGAACCCGTAGGGCAGGGACAGGTCGCAGGCCTTGAGGGTGAGGTCGACGTTGCGGCCGGCGGGGATGTGGAGCTCGTCGGCGACCTGGACGGGCTTCTGGCCGTTGCTGGCGGGGTACTCGAACTGCCACCACCACTGCTTGCCGATGACGGTGATGTTCACCGGGTTCGAGGGGGTGGCGTCGGTCTGGAAGATGAGGCTGACGGTGGGGATGGCGATGACGGCGAGGATCACCGCGGGGACCATCGTCCAGGCGATCTCGATGGGGATGTTGCCCCGGATCTGCTTGGGGCGTTCGTTGCCGGGCCGGTGGCGGTACCGGACGGCGACGAACACCACGCCACCGATCACGATGAGGCCGATGACGATGGCGATCCCCCAGATGGGGAGGATCAGGTTGTCGATCTTCTTGGCGTTCGTGCCGTGGGGACTGACGGAGTTCTGGCCGTTGTTCGGGGAGCAGGCCGCGAGCGCGAGCGTCGCGAGTCCGGCCAGGACCAGCCACCACCGCCCGCGGGGCGTGTTGTGGTTCGTCATGCGTTCCTGAGTGACGCGAGCCTGCGGTCCCTGGGTCCCCCCCGGGGCGCGGGCGCCATTCTGGCTCCCTGGGCGCAATCTATCCCCGGCTGATCTTCTGGCGGCAACTCACGCCCCCCGGATTTCTTGGGGTCAGAGGCCGAGGCGGTCGAGGGCGTCGGGGCGGCGCTGCCAGTCCCGGTCGACGCGCACCCGGGTCTGGAGGTAGACGCGGGCGCCGAGGAGGGCCTCGAGCTCGTGACGGGCGGCGGTCACGGCGGTCTTGAGCGTGGCGCCACGGTGGCCGATGACGAGGCCCTTCTGGGAGTCGCGTTCGACGCCGATGGTGACGAGGAGCCGGACGACGTCGTCGGTGACCGGGTCGGGGCCGGGGTCGAGGGGCTCGACGGTGACGGCGATGGAGTGGGGCAGCTCGTCGCGGGCGATGAGGAGGAGCTGCTCGCGGACGAGCTCGGCGGCGATGAAGGTCTCGGGCTGGTCGGTGATGGTCCCTTCGGGGTAGTAGCGAGGTCCGGGGGGGAGGCGGGCCTCGAGCTCGGTGGCGACGACGTCGACCTGTTCGCCGGTGCGGGCGGAGCAGGGGACGTACGCGTCGAACTCGCCGAGGTGATCGATGTCGGCGAGGTGGGTGAGGATCCCGTCGGGGGTGGCGATGTCGGTCTTGTTGACGTCGAGGACGACGGGGGTGGGGTCGTCGTGGACGAGGTCGGCGACGTAGCGGTCGCCGGGGCCGATGGGGGTGCTGGCGTCCATGACGAGGGCGATGACGTCGACGTCGGTGAGGGCGGCGCGGGCGCGCTCGTTGGTGCGTTGCCCGAGGGTGGTGCGGGGCCGGTGCAGGCCGGGGGTGTCGAGGAGGACGAGCTGGCTGGTGGGGGTGTCGCGTACGCCCCGGATCGTGGTGCGGGTGGTCTGGGGTCGTTCGGAGGTGATGGTGACCTTGGTGCCGACGAGCTGGTTGACGAGCGTCGACTTGCCGGCGTTGGGTCGTCCGACGACGGACACGAACCCGGACCGGAACTCGGGCACGGTCAACCGGGGGGTGCGGTGTCGGCGCCCTGGGCGCGGTGGTGGCGCGTGTCGGTGCCCGCGTCCGCGGGTGGGGCCTTGCTGATGCGGACCGAGACGATGCGGCGCCCCTGGACGCGTTCGGTGCGGAACTGGAGGTCCTGGAAGCGGACCACTTCGCCTTCGTCGGGGACATGGCCGAGGAGGTTGAAGACGAGGCCGCCGACGGTGTCCCACTCGGTGTCGGGGAGCTCGACGCCGAGGGCGAGGCTGACTTCGTCGATGGCGGTGCGGCCGGGGACGCGGAGTGACCCGTCGGGGAGGCGTTCGATGCCGGGGGTCTCGACGTCGTATTCGTCGACGATCTCGCCGACGATCTCCTCGAGGAGGTCTTCGAGGGTGACGAGGCCGGCGGTGCCGCCGTGCTCGTCGATGACGATCGCCATGTGGAACTGTTTGCTCTGCATCTCGCGGAGCAGCTCCGCGACGCGTTTCTGCTCGGGGACGAACACCGCGGGGCGCAGCACGACCCGGACCGGTTCGTCGCCGCCCCCGGCGCGGGCGCGTTGCATGGCGTCCTTGAGGTAGACGAGCCCGACGATGTTGTCGGTGGTCTCCTCGTAGGCGGGGATGCGGGAGTAGCCGGCGTCGATGGCGGCCTCGATCGCGGCCTCGATGGTGGCGTCAGCGTCGATGGCGACCATGTCAGGGCGGGGTGTCATGACTTCGCGGACGACGGTGTCGCCGAACTCGAAGATGGAGTGGATGAGGCGGCGTTCTTCGCGTTCGATGACTTCTTCGTCGGCGGCGACGTCGGCCATGGTGCGGAGATCGTCTTCGGTGACGAATGGGCCTTCTTTGATGCCGTGGCCGGGGAGGATGAAGTTGGCGAGCTGGATGAGGCCCCGCGACAGGATGCGCAGCGGTGGGAAGTTCGTGATCCCGAACAAGAAGCCCGAGACGAGCAGCGCAGCCCGGTCGGTGTGTTGGATGGCCCACGTCTTGGGGGCGGCTTCGCCGATGACGAAGAACAGGACGACCTGGAGGACGAGGCCGAGGGCGAGGCCGAGGCCGCCGAACTGTCGCTCCAGGATGACGCCGATGAGGCTGGCGCTGGTCAGCTGGGCGATCAGGACGAGGAGCAGCAGCGAGTTGATGGTCTGCTCGGGGTGTTCGAGCATGCGGGCGAGCTTCGCGGCGCCGCGTTGGCCTTCTTCTTCGAGGGTGAGGGCCCGGATGCGGTTCATGCGGCTGAACGCCATCTCGGACAGGGCGAGGACGATCGAGAACAAGAAGAGGACGACGACGACGAGGGTGAGGAGCCAGTCGGTGGTCTTCATCGGTGGTCACGCTCGTCGAGCTCGGCGAAGCGGGCGAGCAGCTCGCGTTCGCGGCGCTGCATGCGTTCGGCGTCGCCCGGCTCGGCGTGGTCGTACTCGAGGAGATGCAGGACACCGTGGACGACGAGGAGGGCGAGCTCGGCGTCGAGCGCGGTGCCGGTCGCGTCCGCCTGGCGTTGCGCGACCGTGGGGCACACGACGACGTCGCCGAGGATGATCGGCGGCTCGACCGCGTCGCTCGTGGAGCCCGGGCCGCGGCCGCCTTCGTCGGGGTCGCGGCCCGCGGTGGGGAGCTCGTCGTCGAGGGGGAACGCGAGCACGTCGGTGGGGCCGGTGGCGTCGAGGAACCGTTGGTTCAGGTCGGCGATGGTGGCCTCATCGACGAAGACGAGGCCCAGCTCGGCGTCGGGATCGACCCGCTCGGCGCGGAGGACGAGCTGCGCGAGGCGCACCCAGCGGGGCACCTCCACCGGGACGATGTCCTGCTCGTCGTAGCCGCTGACCTGGACCGGCGCGGATGGGGTCACGGCACGGCCCGCAGCGGCGGCGCATGTCGGGGTCTCACCCGCTGGCCCGCTCGTAGGCGTTCACGATCTCTTGCACGATGCGGTGGCGGACCACGTCACGGGCGTCGAGCTCGACGAAGGCGAGCCCGTCGATCCCGTCGAGGATCGTGCGGACAGCTTGGAGGCCGGAGCGGCCCTTCCCCTCGGGGAGGTCGATCTGGGTCACGTCGCCGGTCACGACGACCTTGGAGCCGAACCCGAGTCGGGTCAGGAACATCTTCATCTGCTCCGGGGTCGTGTTCTGCGCTTCGTCGAGGATGATGAACGAATTGTTCAGCGTACGGCCCCGCATGAAAGCCAGCGGCGCGACCTCGATGGTGCCGCGGTCCATGAGCCGGGTCACAACTTCGGCGTCGAGCATGTCGTAGAGCGCGTCGTAGAGAGGGCGCAGGTAGGGGTCAACTTTGGCGAGGACGTCGCCGGGTAGGAACCCGAGCCGCTCGCCGGCTTCGACCGCGGGGCGGGTGAGGATGATCCGGTTGATCGTCTTCGCCTGGAGGGCCTGCACCGCGAGCGCGACGGCGAGATAGCTCTTGCCGGTGCCGGCGGGACCGATCGCGAACGTGACCGTGTTGGCATTGACCGCGTCGACGTAGCGCTTCTGGCCGCTCGTCTTGGGGCGGACGGGTTTGCGGCCGCGTAGCACTTCGGTGCCGAGCACCTCGGTGGGCCGCTGGTCGGCTTTGAGCATCTCGATCGAGCGTCCGAGCCCGTCGAGGTCGAGGGCGTGCCCGCGCTCGAGGAGCAGGACCAGCTCTTCGAAGAGGCGCGCGACCCGGTCGGCGTCGTCGGGGTCACCGGTGATGGTGATCTCGTTGCCCCGGACGTGGATGGTGACGGGGAACGATTCCTCGACGAGCTTGAGGAGCTCATCGCGATGCCCGAGCAGGTTCACCATGAGGTGGTTCCCCGGGACGAGAACTCTGAGCTGCGTGGGCGACGGCGTGGACACCTCGCGTCGCAGCGTAGCGCCGGGGTTCACCACCCGGCGCGTTTCCGTGCCGGTCAGGCCGAGACGCGCAAGCCCAGCTCGTCGAGGCGGGCGCCGAGGTTGTCGGGGGTGCGGCCCAAGACGGCGGCGAGGACGCGGACGTCGTCGCGTCGGATGGTGAGCATCCGGCCGTTGAAGTCTTGGCGTTGCAGCTGGATGGTCGCCGCGTAGCGGGCCAGGACCTCGGCGTCGGGCTCCTCGAGCTGGTTGAGCCGGACCAGGTCGATGGTCAGGGCCCGGCTGTCGTCGCTGTCGCGCGTGAGGTCGATCTCGAGGTCCGTGCCCCGGGGCAGCAGCTGGTCCGGGGGGACGTCGTAGAGCTCGCCGAGGCGCAGGAGGCGGCTGACCGAGAGGGCGCGCTCCCCGCGCTCGTAGGCGCCGAGGACCGACGCCTTGAATTCCTGCCCTGAGCGGGCCTCGACGTCGTGCAGGGACAAGCCTTGCTGGCGGCGGATGGCCCGGAGCCGATCGCCGATCTGTGCACTGGCCTGAGTGTCCAGGCTCACGAAACGCTCCCCATTTTGCCCCATAGCTGCCCAACGTCGTCCCGGCATCCCTCCGGGGAACACTCAGCGTACCAAACCCCGGGGCCGGCGTCACGCTGGGTGGTCAAGCCCCGCCTGGGCTGTGAGGATTCCTTGTGGTCGGGGGTGGGTCGGGGCGGCGGCGCCCCGCGAGGGCGGCGGCAGCGGCGAGCGCGGCGGTCTCGGCGCGCAGCACGTGAGGACCGACCGCGAGGCGTGGCGGGGCCCCGAGCTGGGTGTGCTCCTCGGGGGTCAGACCGCCTTCGGGGCCGATCACGACCAGCCAGCCGGTCGGCGGCGGGGCCGGGAGCTCGGGGGCGGGGAGTCCGGCCCGGTCGGCGACGACGAGGCCCGGGGTGCCGGTGAGGTCGGTGAGGGCGACGGGCCCCTCGACGGTGAGGAGGCGGGCCCGGCGGCACTGCCCGGCGGCCTCGCGGGCGACCCGGCGGAGCCGGTCCCGTGCCCGGTCGGCGCGGGTGGCGTCCCAGCGGAGCACGGAGCGGGCCGCGGCGACGAGGACGACGGCGTCGACGCCGAGCTCGGCGGCGTGGCGGACGACGGCGTCGGGATGGTCTCCTTTGGTGAGCGCGCAGGCCAGCCGCACCGGGGGCACCAGGGTCGGTTCGGTGAGCGGGTCGCCGGTCGCCTCGAGGTGCAACGCGCCGGGTTCGGTCGCGGCGATGGTGTACGCCCGCCAGTGGCCGGCACCGTCGGCCGCGGTGACGTGCTCGCCGGGCCGGAGGCGTCGGACGCGCTGGAGGTGGTGGCCGTCGGTGTCGCCGACGTGCAGCGCGTCGTCGAGTCGGTCGACGAGGACGTGGGCGACGGCGTCGGTGCCCGCGCACCAGGCGACGCGGGTCACGGGCGGTTACTGGAACGCGGAGCGCAGCTTGGAGAAGACGCCTTTGTCGGGCGGTGCGATCTCCTCGCCTCGCAGCTCCGCGAGGCGGCTCAGCAGCTCGGCTTCTTCCTCGGAGAGCCGGGTGGGGACGTCGACGTCGACGCGCACGAGGAGGTCACCGCGTCCGCGGCCGCGCAGCGAGGGGATCCCGACGTGCTTGACGCGGAAGAGCTGACCGGGCTGGGTGCCGGGTGGGACGAGGACCTCGTGCTCGGCGTCGAGACCGGCGATGGTGAGGCGGGCACCGAGCGCGGCTTGGGCGACGGACACCGACCGGACGTGGAGGAGGTCGTCGCCGTGCCGTTCGAAGTCGGGGTGGGCCGCGACGCGGACGGTGACGTACAGGTCTCCGGGGATGCCGCCGCGGGGCGCGGCGGGTCCGCGGCCGGAGAGGCGGAGCCGTTGCCCGTCGTCGACGCCGGCGGGGACTTCGACGTCGATGCTGCGGCGGGACTGGATCCGCCCGTCACCGCGACAGTCCTTGCACTGGGTGAGGATGCGCCGGCCGGTGCCCTCACACACCGCGCACGGCGCGGCGGTGACGATCTGGCCGAGGATGGAACGGCGGACCTGGCGGACCTCGCCCTGGCCGCCGCACACGTCGCAGCGGGTGGGGTGGGTGCCGGGCTCGCAACCCGACCCGTCGCAGCGGGGGCAGCTGACTGGCAACGACGCGTCGATGGTTTCGGTCTTGCCGAACATCGCGTCGGCGAGGGTGAGCTGGACGACGACCTCGGCGTCGGCGCCGTGCGTGGGTCCGGCCGGGCCGCGTCGGGCGCCGAAGGGGTCGCCGGCGAAGAACGCGTCGAAGAGGTCACCGAACCCGAACGTCTCGCCGCCCCCGGGGCGGCTCCCGCCGGCGTCGCCGAACATGTCGTAGCGGCGGCGCCGTTCGGGGTCGCGCAGCGTCTCGTAGGCGACGCTGATCTCTTTGAAGCGCTCCTCGGCGTCGGGTGTGTCGGGTCGCGAGTCGGGGTGGTAGCGGCGGGCGAGGTCGCGGTAGGCGCGTTTGATGTCGTCGTCGGTGGCGGAGCGGTCGATGCCGAGGACGTCGTAGCAGTCGCGGGTCATGAGAGGTGCCGGCCGAGCTGCTCGGAGACGGCGGTGACCGCGGCGAGGGCGTGCCGGTAGTCCATGCGGGTCGGGCCGAGGACGCCGACGATGCCGGCGGGGCGTCGGTCGAGCATGAAGGGGGCGAGGACGATGGCGCAGTCGCGGAGCTCGTCGACCCGGTTCTCGGAGCCGATGCTGACGGTGAGGCCTGCGTCGAGGAGCTCGCGGACGAGGGACACGACGAGGACCTGGTGCTCGAGGACCTCGAGGAGCCGCGCGGCGCGCTCCCCCGTCTCGAACGCCTCTTGCTCGGCGGCGAGGCGGCTGGCGCCACCGATGTAGAGCGGCTCGGGGTGGTCATGGCCGGCGTGGTCGACGAGGGCGTCGTGGGCGAGCGCGACAACGGCGTCCGTCTCGGGATGGCCGGTGTGCGGTGCGTCGGGCAGCGTGGACCAGGCGTGGTCGCGGAGCTGGCGGTCGAGGGCCGCGCCGGCGTCGTGGACGTGGAGGTCGTCGGTGTCGTCGGGGAGCGCGACGACGCTCTTGTGCACCGCGCCGGAGGAGAGGACGACGACGAGCAGCGCCACGTTGAGCTGGAGCGGGACGAGCTGGACGCTGCGGACGCGGGCCTGGTCGGGCTCGGGACCCATCACCAGCGCGGCGTGGCGGCTGACGCGCGACAGCAGCTGGCTGGTCTCGGTGAGGAGCTCTTCGAGGGCCTGGTGCGCGGAGGAGAAGAAGTCGACGACGGCCCGTCGTTGCCCCGCGGGTAGGCCGCCTTGGCGGGTGAAATGGTCGACGAAGTAGCGGTAGCCGCGGTCGGTGGGGATCCGGCCCGCCGAGGTGTGGGGCTGCACCAGGTAGCCGTCGCGCTCCAGGATCGTCATCTCGTTGCGGACGGTCGCGCTCGACACCTGCAGCTGGGGGGCGCGGGCGATGATCTGGGAGCCGACGGGCTGGGCCGTCTCGACGTACTCCTCGACGACGGCCTTGAGGATGGCGGCTTTGCGTTCGTCGAGCTCGGCCTGGTCAGGGTGGTCCATGGGCTGCGATCGCTGGGCGCCGGAGCGTCGGAATGGGGCTGGCACTCAATCCTACCGAGTGCCAATCGGGATGCGGGGAGGGGTGGGGGCGGCGGCCAGGAGGCGGACGGTCACGGCGCTGGCGAGGAGCCGACCCCGGCGCGTCAGGGTGACCCGTCCCCCCGCCTGGCCCGACCCTCGGCCCCCGACCGGCGCGGGGGTCGGGGCGGGGCGGGCGCGGGTGAGGAGACCCGCGGCGATGAGGTCGTCGACCTCGGCGCCGGTGCCGGGCGGCGGGACGGCGCCCCCGCGGGTGCGCAGCGCGAGGGCGAACGCCTCCTCGGCCCGGGTGGCCGCGTCGAGGCGCTCCCCGCCCGTCTCGGGGGTGACACCGGCCCGGATCCGTTCGATGTAGCGCTCGGGGGTGCGGACGTTCCACGTCCGGTGCCCGGACTGGTGGCCATGGGCGGCGCAACCGATCGGGACGTAGTCGCCCTGGTCCCAATAGAGAAGGTGGTGGCGGCACTCGTGGCCGGGGCGGGACCAGTTCGAGATTTCGTACCAGTCGAGGCCGGCGGCGGTGAGGACGTCGTCGGTGCGTTCGTATTTGGCGGCTTGGTCGTCGTCGTCGGGGGCGGGGACGCTCCCCGCGGCGACGCGCTGGCCGAGGGTTGTGGCCGGCTCGATGGTGAGGGCGTAGGCGCTCACGTGGGGCGGGTCGAGGGCCAGCGTGGCGTCGAGCGTGGCGCGCCAGTCGTCGGGTGACTCCCCCACCGCCCCGTAGATGAGGTCGAGATTGAAGGTCTCGAAGCCGTGGTCGCGGGCGGCGTCGACGGCGCGGGTGACCGCGGGGACGTCGTGGCGGCGTCCCAGCGCGGCGAGGACGTGGGGCCGGAACGACTGCACCCCGAAGGAGCAGCGGTTCACCCCCGCAGCGCGGTACCGGGCGAGCTTGGCGGCGTCGATGGACTCGGGGTTGCACTCCACCGTGACCTCGGCGTCGGCGACGGTCGGGATCTCGTCGAGGATGCGGGCCAGCGTCCCTGCGGGGAGCAGCGACGGGGTGCCGCCCCCGACGAAGACGCTCGTCGCGGCGTCCAACGTGCCGTCCCGGACCCGGTTGCGGACGTCGGTCTCGCAGGCGTCGACGTAGTCGTCGATCAGCGCGGAGCGGTCGGTCCACGTCGCGAAGTCGCAGTAGTCGCACTTCGAGGCGCAGAACGGGATGTGCACGTACACGCCGAGCGCCACACCCCATCCTCGCGCCCGGGCCCGGGGACCCCGCGCGCCCGGCCGAGGGGCGCGAGGCTGGCCCGATGGACGCGGATCCGGACGACGCTCGGACGGGGGTGCGGGCGTTCCTCGCCGCCGAGGCCCCCGGCGGGCGATACGCGGCGGATTTCGTGCGGCGCCTCGCGGCCGCGGGGTACGCCGCGCCGCACTGGCCGGCCCCGTGGGGGCGGGCGGCGAGCCCGGCGGAGCAGCTGGCCATCGACGAGGAGCTGCGCGCCGCGCTCGCGCCGCGGCCGGTGAACCCGATCGGGATCGGGTGGGCCGGCCCGACGCTCCTCGTCGCGGGCAGCGACGCCCAGCAGCGGCGCTGGCTGCCGGGGATCCTCGACGGGTCGGAGCTGTGGTGTCAGCTGTTCAGCGAACCTGAGGCCGGGAGCGACCTCGCGTCGTTGACGACGCGCGCCGTGCGCGACGGGGACGAGTACGTCGTGGACGGCCACAAGGTGTGGACCACGATCGCCCATCTGGCGCGCTGGGGGATCTTGCTCGCCCGCACCGACCCGGACCGGCCCCGCCGCCAGGGGATCTCGTACTTCGTGCTGGACATGCACGCGCCCGGGGTCACGGTGCGGCCCATCCGCCAGATGACCGGGGCGAGCGACTTCAACGAGGTGATCCTCGAGGGGGTCCGGGTCCCCGTCGACCACCGCGTCGGTGACGAGGGCGACGGCTGGGGGCTGGCCCGGGTGACGCTCGGCAACGAACGGGTCTCGCTGTCGAGCGAAGGGGCGCTGTGGGGGCTGGGACCCACCATGCATGACGTCGTCGGGCTGGTCCGGGCGCACGGGGGGACCCGCGACGCGGTGCGTCGCCAGCGGCTCGCCGCGCACCTCACCGAGGCCGAGGTGCTGCGCCTGATCCGGTTGCGGACGGTCGCGGCCCGGGTACGTGGCTTGGAGCCCGGCCCCGAGGCGTCGGTGCGCAAGACCCTCGCCGATCGGCACGGTCAGCACGTCCTGGGTGACGCCATCGACCTCGCGGGCGCGTCCGGGATGCTGCGCGACGCGGGGCCGTACGGGGAACCGGGCGACACGTGGGCGACCGGGTTCCTGTTCTCACCGGCGTTGACGGTCGGGGGTGGGACGAGCGAGGTCCAGCGGGGGATCATCGCCGAGCGGATCCTCGGCCTGCCCCGCGACGTCGACACGCCCGAGCCCTGACCGGGTCGCGGGTGCCGTCGACCGCGGGCGGCTCAGGTGAGCGCGGCGCGGATCCCCTCGACAATCGACGCCACCCACCGCTCGTACTTGCCGCGCATCCCGGTCTTGAGGCCGAACCCGACCGCGTCCTGAGCGGTCACCTCGACCCGCGACCCACCGGTGCCGGCGTCGATGGTGACGATGGTGCGGGTCGGGAGTGACGACGCGGCGATGAACGCCCCGCCGAGGAGTCGCATCTTCGCTTGGGATCCGCTGAGGACCTCGAGCCGGTCGACGGTGTCGACCACGACGCGGTGCGCGTACGGGTGGAACCAGGTGAGCACGCCCTCACGGACGTGCGCGGGGGTGCCGGACACGTCGAAGGTCTCCGCGTGCTGCAGGGGTGCCATCGCCGGAGCCTACGGCGGGCCGCCCGCTCACCCCTCCTCGGGGGCCTAGCTGTCGAGGCGCAGCGCGGCGACGAACGCCTCCTGGGGGACCTCGACCCGGCCGATCTGCTTCATCTTGCGCTTCCCCTCCTTCTGGCGGTCGAGGAGCTTGCGCTTCCGGGTGACGTCACCGCCGTAGCACTTGGCGAGCACGTCCTTGCGCTTGGCCTTGACGGTCTCGCGAGCGATGACGCGACCGCCGATGGCGGCCTGGATCGGGACGTCGAAGAGCTGGCGGGGGATGAGCTCGGCGAGCTTCTCGGTCATGCGCCGCCCGTAGTCCTGGGCCCGCTGGCGGTGCACGATCGTCGAGAACGCGTCGACGGGGATCCCGTTGAGGAGGACGTCGACGCGCACCAGGTCCGCGGCGCGGTACCCGGCGGGCTCGTAGTCGAGGCTGGCGTACCCGCGGGTCCGGGACTTGAGGACGTCGAAGAAGTCCATGACGATCTCCGCCAGCGGCAGGGTGTAGACGAGCTCGACGCGCTCCTCGGAGAGGTACTCCAGCTTCGTCATCTCGCCCCGCCGCGACTGGGCGAGGTCCATGAGGGGCCCGACGTAGTCGGTCGGGGTGAGGATCGTGACGGTCACGTACGGCTCCTCGATCTCCTCGATCTCGTTCGACGGCGGCAGCGCGGACGGGTTGTCGACGAGCTCGACGGTGCCGTTGGCGAGGTGCGCCCGGTACTCGACGTTGGGGGCGGTGGCGACGAGGGACAGGTCGTACTCGCGTTCGAGTCGCTCCCGGACGATCTCCATGTGGAGGAGGCCGAGGAACCCGCAGCGGAACCCGAACCCGAGCGCGCCGGACGTCTCGGGCTCGTACGTGAACGAACCGTCGTTGAGGCGCAGCTTCCCGAGGGCGTCGCGCAGGTCGGCGTACTCGTCCCCGACGACGGGATAGAGCCCGCAGAACACCATCGGCTTGGGGTCCCGGTACCCGGGGAGGGGTGCGCCGGGGTTCGCCGTGGTCGTGACGGTCTCGCCGACGCGGGCTTGGCGGACTTCCTTGATGCCCGCGATGAGGTAGCCGACCTCGCCGGGGCCGAGCGACGCGACCGGCGTCGGGACGGGGGTGCGCACCCCGACCTCTTCCGCGTCGTGGTTGGCGTTGGCCTGCAGGTACCGGAGCCGGGCGCCGCTGACGAGGGTGCCGTCGAAGACGCGCACGGAGCTGACGACGCCACGGTACGAGTCGTAGAACGAGTCGAAGATCAGGGACCGCAGCGGCGCGTCGGGGTCGCCGGTCGGGGCGGGGATGCGCTCCACGACCGCGTCGAGCAGCTCGGGGACGCCCGCACCGGTCTTGGCTGAGATGCGCAGCAGCTCGGACCCGGGGATGCCGAGCACCCGCTCGATCTCCTCGGCGCGCCGGTCGGGCTCTGCTTGGGGCAGGTCGATCTTGTTCAGCACACCGACGATCGTGAGGTTGGCCTCGAGGGCGGCGTAGCAGTTGGCGAGGGTCTGGGCCTCGATGCCCTGGCTCGCGTCGACGAGGAGGACCGCGCCCTCGCAGGCGGCGAGGCTGCGCGACACCTCGTAGCCGAAGTCGACGTGGCCCGGGGTGTCGATCAGGTGCAGCACCGCGTCTTTCCAGGTGAGCCGGACGTTCTGGGCCTTGATGGTGATCCCCCGCTCGCGTTCGAGGTCCATCGTGTCGAGGTACTGCTCGCGCATAGAGCGAGCGTCGACCGCGCCGCAGAGCTCGAGGATTCGGTCGGCGAGGGTGCTCTTGCCGTGATCGACGTGGCTCAGCAGCGAGAAGCAGCGGCTGCGTGAGATGTCCAAGCGGGACTCCGAGGAGGGTTCGGGCCGCGCGCGCTAACGCGGGGAGCAGGTCGGGCGGAAACCCGCGTTTGAAGCGTAGCGACGGGCGTGGCCGACGACGCGCCGGCGACCCCGGGTCGGCGCCGGTCGGGACGGGCGCCGGGGTTATCGTCCGGGTTGGTGGGCGGCGAGCCGGCTCGGGCGGTGACGGTCCCGGAGGGCGCGGGACCGGGCGGGGGCCGCCCGGTGCGCCGGTACCTGCTCCTCGCGGTGACGGTGGTGTCGGGGTCGCTGCTCGTCGGGCTGTGGCGCCACTCCCCCGTCTCGGTGCTGCTCGTCGCGGTGTCGACCGGGGGCGCCGCCGCGATCGCGGTGCTGGAGCGGCGCGCACCCCGCCTCGGGGTGCGGCCCATCGTCGCCGCGATCGGCCTGCTGTTCGTGGTCGCGGTCAGTGTGGCGCCCCGCACCTCGAACGACCTGTGGTCGTACACGATCTACGGGCGGATGGTGAGCGTCTACGGGGACAGCCCCTACGACAAGCTTCCCGTCGACTTCCGGTCCGACCCGTTCTTCGCCCGGGTCAGCCCCCGATGGCAGCACCGCGGGTCGGTGTACGGGCCAGCGTTCGTCGGGTTCGCCGCCGCCGGCACCGCGCTCGCCGGCGATTCGGTGCTCGCGACACGGCTGTTCTTCCAGGTGACCGCGGCGGGCGCCGCCGCGCTGGCGCTGTGGCTCGTCTGGCGCCGCACCCGCAGCCCCGCCGCGCTCGCCTGGCTGGGCCTGCACCCGCTGCTGGGCCCGGTGATCGTCAACGGGGGTCACAACGACATCGCGATCGGGCTCGCCATCCTCGTCGCCGCGCTGCTCGTGCGGCGACGACAGGGGTGGCTGGCCGGGGCCGTCATCGGCCTCGGCGCGCTGATCAAGCTCACCACGCTGCTCGCCCTCGTCGGCGTGGTGCTGTGGGGGTGGCGCCGACGCGAGCGGCGCGTGGCGGTGACCGCCAGCCTGGCCGCAGGGGCGGTGCTCGTCCTCGGGTACCTGCCGTTCCTCGGGGGCGCGTCGCGGGTCCTGACCGGGGCGGACAAGACGCTGACGCCGTCGTCGCCGTTCAACCCGCTCGGCGCGGCGCTGCTCGGTCACGACGCGTGGCGTGACGTCGCGCAGCCGCTCGCCCCGAACGACACGCTCATCGCGCTGTTCTACGTGTCGTTGGCGCTCGTCGTCGTCCTCGCGCTCACGATCGGGTGGCGTGCCGCCCGGGCCCGCGGCCCCGAAGCCGCCATCGGGGCCACGACCGGCTCGTACGCGGTCGGCGCCGAGTACGCGTTCCCCTGGTACGCGGGGTGGGCCCTGCCGGTCCTCGCCGACCGGGAGCCGACGCCGTTGGCATGGGTGGTGTGGGTCCAGGCGGCGGTGATGCTCGCCGCGCTGAAGCTGCCGATCCATCCGAGCACGACGGTGCTCGACACCACGCTGCGGGGGACGATCACCTACGCCGCGCCGCTGGTGGTGCTCGTCGCGTTCGTCGCCGCCGGGCTCCGCGGCACCCGGCAGGGCTGGACCAACCCGCCAGACGCGCCGGTCGGGGCGGCACCCGGCGGGGCGGCCCCGTCCCGCTGAGCCTCCGGACGCGTCGGCTCGGGCGGACGGCCGGAGGAGGCCACGGAGCGGCGACTGCTACTCTGCGTGGGTCCCCAGTGACTTTGGATCGGAACTCGACGCGCCGTGGCGAACATCAAGGGTCAGATCAAGCGGAACCGCCAGAACGAGGCGCGGCGGCTGCGGAACAAAGCGGTGCGCACCGAGCTCAAGTCCCGGGTGAAGGGCGCCACGATCGCCGCCGCCGAGGGGGCCCCGGACGCCGATGACCAGCTGCGGATCGCCCAGAAGCGCCTCAACAAGGCCGGCGCCAAGGGTCGGATCCATCCTCGCCAGGCGGCTCGGCGCACCTCGCGGCTCATGAAGCGCGCCGCGAAGGGCGCGCAGAGCTAACCCGGTCGTCGCCCGGCTCACGCCGAGCGGGAACCCGTCCGGCGGCGTGCCGGCGACCCGAGCGCGGCGAGCCGCGCCACGAGGAGCTCGATCACCGCGTCCTCCGGGATGGCCCGGGCCCCCTTGAGGTCGAGGTCGGCGCGGGCGAGGAGGTCGAAGGCCCGGCGGAGCCCGTCGGTGCCGAGCGCGCGGGCCTGGCGGAGCCGGAACCCGGCGGCGCGCGGGTTCCCCCGGCCGCCGAGCGCCGCGGCGGCGTCCTCGTTGGTGTGCACCGCGGGGTCGTCGAGGCGCAGGAGGCGCCGGTAGTGGCCGTGCAGCAGGGCGATGATCTGCAACGGGTGCATCGGCTTGGGCTGGCGGGGGCTCGTGACGGTCAGGAGCCGCCGGACGGTGGCCAGCGTCCCCGCGATGTCGCCCTTCTCGATGGCGTTCGTGAGGTCCCAGACTGGGATCGAGCCGGCCTCCCCGAGGTAGGGGGTGACGTCCTCGGCGTCGAGGTGGGCGTCGGGCCCGTATGCGCTGCGCAGCGTGGCGAGGAGCCCCGGGACGAGGCCGGCGTCGTCGCCGACGTGCGCGCGGATGGCGTCGCTCGCGGCGCGGGTCAGGTCGAGGTCCGTGTCGGCGAGCTCGAGCGCGAGGACGTCGGTGGTCTTCTCCGAGGCCGGCTTGGTGACGGTGCCGTGCGCGCGGGCGGCCTTGTCGAGTCCGTCGGGGGTCTTGCCGTCCCCGACGACGAGGATGAGCTCGGTCGTCGGCAGCGGATCGTCCAGGTAGGCGACGAGGGGGGCGGCCTCCGCGGCCCGCAGGTTGCCGACATCGCGGACGACGACGATGCGACGCGCCGTCATGAACGGTGGGCTCGCCGCGGCGTTGATCACCGCGCCGACGACGCCGTCGCGCCCGAGGGTGTCGTCGGTGTCGCCGCGGCCGGGAACCGTGAACTCCTCGACGGTGAGCGTCCGGTCGTCGCCGTCGAGTAGCTCGTCGACGAGCTTCGCGACGCTGTCGTCGCGCAGGATCGGGTCGGTGCCGATCACCAGGTGGACGGTCACGGGACCGCCACCGGGGCTTCGGCGAGGATGGCCTCGACGGTGCGGCACACCCGGACGGTGCCGGCCACGTCGTGGACCCGCACGATGCGGGCCCCGTGCGCGACGCCGTACGCCGCGGCGGCGAGCGACGCGTCGCGCCGGTCGTGGAGGTCGAGGCCGAGCAGGTCGCCGAGGAACCGCTTGTTCGACGCCGAAAGGAGCACCGGGTGACCGAGCTCGGCGAGCCGGTCGGTGGCGGCGAGGAGCTGGGCGCTCATCATCGCGGTCTTGCCGAGGTCGAGGCCGGCGTCGACGGCGATCTGGTCGGTCGAGAGCCCGGCGCGGCGCGCCCGGTCGGCCCGGTCGGCCAGGAACGCGGTCACGTCGGGGACCAGGTCGCGGTAGGAGGGTTCGGGGTCCGGTACCCGGGGAGCGAGCCGGATGTGGGTGGCGACGACGGACGCGTGGTGCCGGGCCGCGACGGGCAGGTAGTCGGGGTCGGCGAAGCCGCTGATGTCGTTGCCGACGACGGCTCCGGCCTGGCAGGCCGCGTCGAGCACCGACGCCCGCCACGTGTCGACCGAGATCGGGGCCGCCACCCGCGCGCTGAGCGCCGCGATGGTCGGGACGACCCGGTCGAGCTCCTCGGCCTCGTCGACGTCGGGTCCCGGTCCCGCCTTCACGCCGCCGACGTCGAGGACGTCGGCGCCGTCAGCGACGAGCTGGTCCGCGCGGCGCAACAGGTCGTCGAGGTCGTAGGTGGCGCCGCGGTCGTAGAACGAGTCGGGGGTCCGGTTCAAGATCCCCATGACCAGGGTCCGTTGGGTGAGGTCGTGGACCACGTCGCCGAGTTGGTAGGCCCAGGGCATCGGGCGGAGCCTATGGCCCTGGTTCCCGGGGCCCGCGGGTGGGCGGCCGCTCACCGCGGCGCGACGGTCGTCGGCGGGGCGCCCGGCCCGGCGGCGGGCGTCGTGGTCGTCGTGGTGTCGGCGGTGGCCGGGACGAGGACCTGTTCGCCGTCCCGGAGTCGGGCGGCCAGGTTCAGGGCGTCGAGGTTGGCGTCGGGCCGCGCGCCGCCGGCGGTGTCGATGGCGTCGATGACCCGGTCCCCGCCGGGGAGGGTGACCACGCCCGGGTGGGTGACGGCGCCGGCGACGTGGACGACGACGTGGCGGGGGTAGGCGGGCGCGGCCCGGGCGACGCGCGTCGGTGCAGGGACCCGGTTCGGGGAGGCGCTGACCGGGGGCGCTGCGCCCGGCACCCGGGCACGGTAGGAGACGAGGACGGTCGTGATCACCAGCACCGCGACGAGGGCCGCGATCGCGGTGCGGGCGTCGCGGGACGGGACCGCGGCGGTCACGCGCTCGGTGACGGTGGGGGGACGTCGCCGCCGATGCCGGTTTGGCGCGGCGGGGCCTGGGCCCCAGAACGTCGGGTCGGGGACGAGGCCGTCGTCGGGCGCGTCGACCAGACGGGGCGGTTCGGGCTCGGGCACGGCGGCACCTCCGGGAACGACACGGTCCGGAGGAAGTGGAGGGGGAAGCGCGGCGAGCGCCGGGAGGGCGAAGGTATCAGCCGAGCACGAAGTTGACGAGGCGTCGGGGCACCACGATGACCTTGCGCACCGGGGCGTCGCCGAGCGCGGCGGCGGCGCGGGGCTCAGCCCGGGCGGCGGCCTCGACCGTGGCCTCGGACGCGTCGACGGGAACGGACAGGCGGGCGCGGGTCTTGCCGTTGACCTGCACCGCGATCTCGGCGGTGTCGACGGTGAGCTCGGCCTCGTCGGGTTCGGGGAACGGCTCGAACGCGAGGGACGCGTCGTGACCCAGGCGGGCCCACAGCTCCTCGGCGATGTGGGGGGTGAGGGGGGCGAGCATGAGGATCAGGGGCTCCACGACCTCTCGGGGAGACTCGCCGGTGTCCGCGCTCACCCGGGTCAGCTGATTGTTGAGCTCGAAGAGGCGGGCGATCGCCGTGTTGAACTTCAGGGCGGCCATGTCGGACCGCACCGCGGCGATCGTCTGGTGCAGGAGGCGGCGGGTCTCCGGGTCGGCGGCCCGGTCGCCGACCCGCACGGCGTCCGTCTCCTCGTCGATGACGGTTCGCCACAGCCGTTGCAGGAACCGGTGGACACCGACGATGTCGTTGGTGCTCCACGGTCGGCTGGCGTCAAGGGGGCCCATGAACATCTCGTAGAGGCGCAGCGTGTCAGCGCCGTAGTCGCGGTACACGTCGTCGGGCATCACCATGTTCTTCAGGCTCTTGCCCATCTTCCCGAACTCGCGGGTGACGGGCTCACCGTGGAACATCGGCTCGCCGGCGCGGTCGACGACCTCGGAGGCCTCGACGTACATGCCGCGCGCGTCTTGGAACGCCGGCGCCTGGATGTACCCCTGGTTGAAGAGCCGGTGGAACGGCTCGGGTGTCGACACGAACCCGAGGTCGAACAGGATCTTGTGCCAGAACCGGGCGTAGAGCAGATGTAAGACGGCGTGCTCGACACCGCCGACGTACAGGTCGACACCACCACCGCCGGGGCCCGTCATCCAGTAGCGGTCGACGTCGGGGTCGACGAGACGGTCCTCGTTCGTCGGGTCGAGGTACCGCAGGTAGTACCAGCACGACCCGGCCCACTGCGGCATCGTGTTCGTCTCCCGCCGGTACTGGCGGGGCCCGTCGCCCAGGTCGAGGGTCACCTCGACCCAGTGCTGGGCCCGTCCGAGGGGCGGCTCCGGTGGGGTGTCCGCGGCGTCGTCGCTGACGACGGGCTCAAACTCCTCGAGGGTCGGCAGCTCGACCGGCAGCATCGAGTCGGGCAGCGCGATCGGGAGCCCGTCCTCGGCGTACACGATCGGGAACGGCTCCCCCCAGTAGCGCTGCCGGCTGAACAGCCAGTCCCGGAGCTTGTAGGTGACGGTGCCGGTCCCGAACCCGGTCTCCTCGAGCCACTCGACGGTGCGCTGCTTCGCGTCGTCGACGTGGAGGCCGTCGAGGAACTCGCTGTTGATCGCCGGTCCGTCACCCGTGAACGCGTCGCCGGCGAAGTCGGAGGGTGGCTCGACGGTGCGCACGATCGGGAGGTCGAACTCGGTCGCGAAGTCCCAGTCGCGTTGATCCTCGGCGGGGACCGCCATGATGGCACCTGTCCCGTAGCCCATCAGCACGTAGTCCGCGACGAACACCGGGATGAGCTTCCCGGTCGCGGGGTTCTCGGCGTACGCCCCAGTGAACACGCCGGTCTTCTCGCGTCCCTCGGCTTGACGTTCGAGGTCGGTGCGCTGCGCCACGAACGCCCGGTAGCGGGTGATGGCTTCGCCGGGGGTGACGTCGGTCCCGAAGACGCCGCGCCACGACGCCGGGATGTCGGTGAGCTCGTCGCCGATCACGGCGCCCGGCCAGTCGGCCGGGACGATCCGATCGACGAGCGGGTGCTCGGGGGCCAGCACCAGGTACGTGGCGCCGAAGATCGTGTCGGGACGGGTGGTGAAGACCTCGACGTCGAGCGGGTGGGCCTCGACGGGGAACCGGATCGACGCGCCCGTGCTGCGCCCGATCCAGTTCCGCTGCATCACCTTGATCGACTCCGGCCAATCGATGTCCGCCAGGTCGGCGAGGAGCCGGTCGGCGTACTTGGTGATGCGCAGCATCCACTGCTCGAGCGGCCGCTTGAACACCGGATGGTTGCCCCGCTCGCTGCGACCCTCGGCGGTCACCTCCTCGTTGGCGAGGACGGTGCCGAGCGCCGGGCACCAGTTGACCGGCGCCTCCTCGCGGTACGCGAGCCGGTACGAGTCCACGATGAGGCGCCGGGTCCGGTCGTCGAGCTCGGACCAGGGGCGGCCGTCGGGGTTCGCGTCGCTGACCGCCTGGCGGGTTCCGGCCTCGAGCTCGGTGACGAGCTCGTCGACGGGGCGGGCCCGGCCGGCGGCGTCGTCGTACCAGGCGTTGAAGATGCGCAGGAAGATCCACTGCGTCCACCGGTAGTAGTGGACGTCGGTCGTGGCGACCCCGCGGCGGGGATCGTGGCCCAGTCCGAGGGCACGGAGCTGGCGGCGCATGTTGACGATGTTCTGGTCGGTCGTGACGCGAGGGTGCTGCCCGGTCTGCAGGGCGTACTGCTCTGCGGGGAGCCCGAACGCGTCGTAGCCCATCGTGTGGAGGACGTTGTGGCCCGACATCCGCTGGTACCGGGCGTACACGTCGGTGCCGATGTACCCGAGGGGGTGGCCGACGTGGAGGCCCGCGCCGCTCGGGTACGGGAACATGTCCAGCACGTACAGCCTCGGCCGGTCCGCCACCCGCTCGAAGCCCTCCGACAGGAGACCGCTCGGGTTGGGGGTCCAGAACGTCCGGTGCTGCTCCCAGAAGTCCTGCCACCGCGCCTCGAGCTCGTTGGCCCGCCGCGCGTCGTACCGGTAGGGCGGCGTCGCTCCCGCGGGTGTCGTGGCAGTCGTCGGCGCGTCGTCGTTCATCGTCTTAGCGAGCGTAGCGACGCCCCCCGGCCGCTCTGCTCCCCGATTTCGCGGATGCGCCGAACGGCCGTTCGAAGCGACCCCACAGACCGGTGAGGGCCCGCTGATACCGTGGCAGGCCACCCTGGGCCTGTAGCTCAGTCCGGTAGAGCGCCTCCATGGCATGGAGGAAGTCAGGGGTTCAAGTCCCCTCAGGTCCACACCGTTGACGAATTCACGACGTTCACGGAGATCCACCCGTGGATCGCGATTCCGTTCGCCCGCCCTCGCGGCGTCTCGTGCCGACGGGCACCTAACCCAAATCCGGATAGCGGACGCGGACCGACTCGCGGATAGTGGCCCGATGGATGAAGCGACCGCGCTGCTGACAACACTCGAGGCCACTCGGCCCGAGGCACCCACCGCCTGCACCGGATGGACGGCACACGACCTGACCGCCCATCTCGCAGCTGGAGCCAAGGAAATGGCCGACCTCGTCGAGGTGGCCCTGGCGGGACAACCCGACCGCCCCACTCGACCCTTCACCACCCGCGAGGCACCTTTCGTCGCAATGCCAGACGCGGTCCTACGCGAACACCTCATTGTCGAGGCACTCCGACTCAACGCGGCGACCGAGACGCTGGCTCAGACCGGCAGCGATACCACCGTCGCCTTCGCCGGCAGGAGACTGACCGCCGCGGAACTGGACCTCCATGGGCGCAGCGAGGCCGCCCTGCACCGTTGGGATCTGGTGGGAGACGACGAGACCAGCCGGGCATTGCTCGCGCAGCCCGAACTCACCACCCATGCGGCAACGGTGCTCAACGAGATGCTCCCAGATGCCGGCGAAGCGCCGATTCGGCGCGCCCGCCGAGCTGGAGTGAGCGCCACCCGAGCCGTGCTCCGTTCACCCGATCGGCCCGACGTCATCCTCCTCGTCGACAACGGTCGCGCCCGTTTCGAGATCGCTGAGCAGCACGACGACCCACCCACGCTGGTCACGGACCCAGCCACCCGACTGCTTCTCTTGTGGGGTCGGCGCTCGGCCGAGGCGACCGTCACGTGGTGTCAAGGCCAAGGCGCTCGCCGTCCCATCGAAGCTCTCCTCTGGCCAGTACCGACCAGACCGTGAGTACCCGGTCTCAGTGAGGGTGACTACTGCACGGCTGCGATCGCAGCACCGAGGCCAGCCCGGCCAACGGCATCTCGGGTGGGTTTGAGAACAATCCCCTCAGGTCCACGAGAACCACGGCGTGCGTGCGGGGCCATCAAGCCCCCAAGACGTCGCGCCAGTGGCGTCCCCGCCGACGCCGCCAGTGTACGAAGTCGCGACGAAGACGGGATCGCCTGTGATCGCTGGGGCATCAGCGTGATCGCGATACAAGGATCGGCGGCTCCTTCGCATCCTTCGCCGATCCGTCGAAGGGCAGGCGGTTTGCGACCGTGTCACCGCGTGGTGGCCATGCGGCAGCCCGACCCGGTCCGTGCCGGACTCGGACGTCACGTCGTGTACACCTGTCCCCCGAAGAAGACTTGGGTCTCGACGAGGTGGCCGTCGCGCACAGTGATGAACTCCGCGTTGCGGTGTCTCGCACCCGTCTGCAGCTCGTATTCGTAGAGGATGAAGACGCCGTCGTCGCCGACGCTGGCGAGCTCCACGATCTCCTGGGAGGTGACGCGTGTCGCGGTCGGGAAGCAGCGTTCGAGGAACGCTGCCTTGTCGATGTGGTCGTCCTGGGGGCTCGTGAACGTGAAGTCGTCGGCGATGAGCCGTCGCGCCGTGGCTTCGTCCTGAGCGAGGTATGCCTCGAACAGCGACCGGACCACGTCCGTGTTCGACACGTGTGCTGCCTCCTCGTGCGTTCCTGAGCCCGTCTAGTACCTGCTCGAGACCGCCCGGAAGCCAAGACCTCGGGCGGTCCTGCTCCGTTCCTCCGAGGGCCGCCGGGCACGGAGGCCCGGGATGACCCGGCCCCCGGACTCCAGGGACCTGACCGATCCCGACCGTGCAGGCACGCGGCGTCAGCCCAGAGAGTCGGGATCCGCTTCCGCCAGCTCCCGGAACGCGTCGGGGACCCCACCCGAGTTCCGGAACTGGACGGGGGCGTGACCGACCGCATCTCGCCCGAACCGGGCCCGCGCCTGGTCCATCGCCCGGTCCAGCGCCCAGCGAGCCGACCCCGCTGCCGTCCCGGGCCGGTCGGGGTCGTCGTCGGTCCCGAGGGGTAGCTCGAGCTGCAGCGCGGACTCCGCCACCAGGTTCGACACCGAGATCGCGAGGAGCGTGATCTCGCGCTGGTCGGGGTGGTCCGTGAGAGCAGCCGTCGCGAGCCGGATGCTCACCCGGGTGAGCGTCCGGGTCGTCGAGATCCCCCACGGCAGCGTCGCCGACCGGGTGACCGCGCGGAGACCGACGAACCGGACTCGCACCGTGACTGTCCGGCCGGCCCGGGACGCGGCCCGCAGCCGCGCGCCGACCCGGTCGGCAAGGAAGCCGAGCGTGGACGCGAGGAGATCGTCGGTGACGACGCGGCGCCCGAGCGCGGACTGCGCGCCGACCGATCCGGCTCGACGATGGGTCTCGATGCGACGCGGGTCCCGGTTGGCCGCGAGCGACCCAAGCTTCGTCCCGGTCGCCTCACCGACGAGTCGGTGCAACGTCGCGGGCGCCAGAGCCACGAGCTGTCCGATCGTCCGGACACCGGTCTCGGCGAGGCGGGCGCGGGTGACGGGGCCGACGCCCCAGAGCAACCCGACGGGCAGGGGGTCAAGAAACTCCCGCTCGGCGCCGGGGGCCACGACGACGAGACCATCGGGTTTGGCAACCTGGGACGCGACCTTGGCCAGGTGCTTCGTCGTCGCGACACCCACCGAGACGGGAAGGCCGAGCTCGCTGCGTACCCGCTCGCGGATCGTGGATGCGATCGCGGCGGGGGCACCGAACAGGTGCACGGATCCGGCGACGTCCAGGAACGCCTCGTCGATGGAGACGCGCTCGACCCACGGCGTGAAGTCGCGCAACACCTCGATGACCGCATCACCGAGACGTTGGTACTCCTCGAAGTGGGCGCCCACGAGGACGAGACCCGGACAGAGCCGGCGGGCGCGCCAGCCGGGCATGCCCGCGTCGACGCCGAAGGCCTTCGCCTCGTACGAGGCGGCGAGGACCACGCCGCTGCCCACCGCGATCGGCCGGCCCTGCAGGCTCGGGTCCAGCAGCTGCTCGACCGATGCGTAGAACGCGTCCAGGTCGGCATGCAGGATCGTCGCCGCCACGTCCGGGGCCATGCGGGCAGCGTACCGAACGTATGTTCCCTCCTCCCGGGCCGCCTCGGGGCTCGATCCACCCGGAGGAGCGGGCGCGACCCCGGCTGGGCGGCCCGGGTGGGGCGGCTCAGTACTTCATGTAGAGGGTGCCGAACTGGGTGCGGACCGCCATGCTGTCGCGCATGCGGGCGACCCACCCGTCGCTGACGGCCTGCCACTTCCCCGCTGGGATGCCTGCGCCCTCGGCGACCTTGGCGGCCTCCTCGGCGGTCGTGGCGCCGGCTTTGGCGACGGCGGCGGTGGCCTTGGCGTAGGCCTCCAGGTCCACGCCTTCGATCGGGGCGAACTCGGGGTCGGTGTCACTCACGGCGGGTCCTCCTGGGTTGGGGCGTGGTGCGGAGTCTGGTGGAGTGGGCTCGGGGCGGCCTGAGTAGGAGGTACTCATCCCGCCGTCGATGGCCCGGACCGTTCCGTGGAATGGTGGGCCGAGGTCGAGGCGACGGGGTTTTCGGCCTGTCGGGTGTCGATCTGGGCTGGCCCTGTTCGTCATAGGGGCGAGAAGACAACCCGACGAGGAGGAACCATGCGTTACATGCTGTTGATCTGCACTGACGAGTCCACGGTGGCCGCGTTGAGCCCCGAGGAGGGCGCGGCGATGCTGGCCGAGTACGGGGCGTTCATGGAGGAGGCCGGGCGTCGCGGTGTCCTCCAGGGAGGCGAGCGGCTGCGACCCACGAGTGACGCGACGACGGTGCGGGTCCGCGACGGTGAGGTGCTGACCTCCGACGGCCCCTTCGCCGAGACCAAGGAGCAGGTGGGTGGTTACTACGTCGTGGACTGCAAGGACCTCGACGAAGCCATCGAGATCGCCGGGAAGGTCCCCGGGGCCCGGGTGGGGACCATCGAGGTGAGGCCGATCTGGGAGATGTAGGTCCCGTCGTCGAGGCAGCGGTCGCTCGGGCGTTCCGGGAGGACTGGGGCCGGATCGTCGCGACGTTGATCGCGTCGACCGGCGACTGGGATCTCGCCGAGGAGTGCGCGCAGGACGCCGTCGCGCGGGCGCTGGAGACCTGGCCCCGCGACGGCGTCCCCCGCAACCCGGGGGCGTGGTTGACCACGACGGCCCGGCACCGTGCGGTCGACCGCCTGCGTCGCGACGCGGCGGGTGCCGCCAAGCTGCAGGAGGTCGCGATGCTCTCGTCGAGCGAACAGCCGTCCGGTGACGACGGGGCGGTGGGTGACGAGCGGTTGCGGCTGATCTTCACGTGCTGTCACCCGGCCCTGCCGGTCGAGGCGCAAGTCGCGCTGACGTTGCGGACGTTGGCCGGGCTCACGACGGCGGAGATCGCCCGGGCGTTCCTCGTGCCCGAGTCGACAATGGCGCAGCGGCTCGTGCGCGCCAAGCGCAAGATTCGTCACGCGGGTATCCCGTACCGGGTGCCGCCGGCGCATCTGCTCCCGGACCGGACCGGCGCCGTGCTCGCCGTCTTGTACCTGCTGTTCAACGAGGGTTACGCCGCGTCGGCCGGCGGGGCGCTGGTGCGGGGAGGCCTGTGCGGGGAGGCCATCCGCTTGGCTCGGACGCTCGCCGAGCTGATGCCCGACGAGCCCGAGGCGCTCGGCCTCCTCGCGCTCATGGTGCTGCACGACGCCCGGCGCGCCGGCCGGGTCGACGAGGCCGGTGATCTCGTGCCGCTCGAGGACCAGGACCGTAGCCGGTGGGATCGGGTCGCGATCGACGAGGGCGTGGTGATCCTCGACGCCGCGCTGCGCCGCCGCCAACCCGGTCCGTATCAGGTGCAGGCGGCGATCGCGGCGTGCCACGCCACCGCGTGGGACGCGCACGCGACGGACTGGGTGGAGATCGCGGCGCTCTACGGGGAGCTGGCCCGGATGGTGGGCTCGCCGGTCGTCGAGCTCAACCGGGCGGTCGCGGTCGCGATGGCCGACGGGCCCGAGGCTGGGCTCCGGGTCGTGGACGCGCTGGACGCGTCGGGGGTCCTCGAGGGCTACCACCTGCTGTCGGCGACGCGCGCCGACCTGCTGCGGCGGCTCGGCCGGTCCGGCGACGCTGCGGCGGCGTACCGGGACGCGCTGGCGCTCGCGACCAGTGACGCCGAGCGGCGCTACTTGTCGCGCCGGCTCGACGAGACCAGCGCGGCCCGGTGAGTCACGGCTGGTGGCCGTCGGTCTGCTGGGGCAGGTAGTCGCGGAAGACGTCCATCTCCTTCCACTCCGGCACCGGTGGGACATGCCCGGGTCGGGGTGCGAAGACGGAGTGCTCGACGAGCGCCATCCGGTGGATGTACCGGGGGCAGTTGGGGAAGATGCGCTCGGCGTGGACTTGGACCACGAGCTGGGCGCCGTCGAAGCCGGCGAGGAGCTGGGGGTCGTCGTGGAGTGAGGCGACGCCGTTCACCCGCATCCGGTTGGGACGCTCGAAGTCGATGAAGAGGAGCCCGACGTTGGGGTTCACGAGCGTGTTGCCGAGGCTGCGGAACATGCCGTTCCCGTCGTAGCTCGGGAACGCCAGCGTCCGGTCGTCGACGACGTGGACGAACCCGGGGAGGCCCCCCTTGTAGGAGCAGTCGGGTTGGCCGTCGGCGTCGGCGGAGGCGAGGAAGAACATGGAGCATCGCTCGATGAACTCCCGGTCGCCGTCGGTGAACGTGTCGTGCACCGTGACCTGCTCGAGACGATCGGCGATCCGGCGACTGTCGAACCGCTCCTGGAGCTCTCGTGCACCACGGTTGTACATGTTGTGCATGAGGCCAACGGTAGGCCCTCGGTGCACGGGGAAGAAGCCCCCGAAATGGCGGTGATCCCGAACGTTGGGACTGCGACATGGTGATGGCGGCCGGCAGGAGATGAGCACCGAGGATCCCGGCCCGGCGAAGGCCGAGGCGCCGACGGACCATCGCCTCGGTCCGCTCGAGTTCGACCGGGCGGACCTGGTCTACTTCGCGAAGTGCAGCTGCGGGCACCGGTTCGGTCCCCTCGCCACCATCCCCAGGGTGCAGGCCGCGTTCGAGCATCACCGGACCGTGATGGACCAGCAGGGCCCGGGCCGTCACGACGGCTGAGCGGCACCAGCCGGACGCCGACACGTCGCAGGTGCCGACCTGGTGGCCCTCGAGCCAGTACAACGTCGGGTACAGAGTTCGAGCAGTCGAGGAGGACGGCGATGCGACGGGTATGGGTCGTGGTGGGCGGAGCGGTACTGCTGCTCGACGCATTCATCTTGACGGGGCGCATCCTCGGGCCCATCGACGCGCTGCGCGAGGCGTCGGTCCACTACCGCAGTCAGGTCATCGCGCTGGGCTTCGGCCCGTTCGAGGCGATCCTCGTCCTGGCCGCGGTGTTGCTGCTCAGCTGGGCCGTTGTCGCCGGGTACCGCTCGACCGCCCTGCCGTGGCTCCTGCGCGCGGGCGTGTTCTTCGGCGCGCTGCTCACCGCGGCCGGCGTCTACACCGCGGTCGATCCCCCGACGTCCGGCGTGTCGATCGGGCGGGGCGGCACGGTGGTCGGCGGCGGCGTGTTCGCGTCACCGGGCTCGTTGAGCACCACCGGCCGGTTCGCGACGACGCTCCCCGCTGTCGGGGTCGCCATCATCGCGGCCCTCGCCGCGCTGATCGCGTTCCGCGCGTTGCTCCAGAGCCGCGACACGATGATCCCGGTCCAGAACCCCGCAGGCAGCTGAGGCCGAACCACGGCAGCGGACGTTCGCCCGGGAGTGGGGACCGCGCGACGTGGGAGGATGAACGGGTACGCCCGCGGCGATGAAGGAGCAGCGATGAGCCCCTCGGTCCAGCCGATCCCCGACGGCTACCAGCGCGTCACGCCGTACCTCTCGGTGCGGGGCGCGTCGGACGCCATCGACTTCTACCGGAAGGTGTTCGGCGCGGAGGAACGGATGCGGATCGCGGAGCCTTCGGGCCGGATCGGTCACGCCGAGCTCGTCATCGGGGACTGCGTCGTGATGCTGTCCGACGAGTACCCCGAGATGGGGATCGTGAGCCCGCCGACGATCGGGGGGACGGCGGTGACCCTCGCGGTGTACGTGGAGGATGTCGACGCGACGTTCGACGCGGCCGTGCAGGCGGGCGCGACGGTGCTGCGCCCGGTCGAGAACCAGTTCTACGGGGACCGGTCGGGGCAGATCGAAGACCCGTTCGGGCATCGGTGGAGCATCCAGACCCACGTCGAGGACGTCGACCCGGAGGAGATGGGCGAGCGGGCCGCGGCCGCCATGGCCCGTGACCACTGACAGGCCGACCCGAGGCCGGGCGGACGGCCGTGGGCCGGACCGTCGGTGCATCGGCATGAGCGACACGCCACCGGACGGGCCGGCCCGCCTCGGCCTGTTCGACGCCAGCCGGGCCGAGCCGCCGTGGGCGGTCCTCGCCGAGCTACGCCGGACCGGGCCGGTCGTGGCGATCGAGGGCGGGATGCGGTACGTGACGACCTACGAGGCGTGCCGTGCGGTGCTGCGCGACACCGATGCGTTCTCGAACGCCAACGGCTTCAAGGCTCCCGGGGTCGAGATCCCGGTCGACGAGCGGATCCTCGGCGAGCTGGACCCGCCCCGTCACACCGCGGTCCGGCGCGTCATGGTGACCGCGCTCACCCCGAAGGTGGTGCACGGCGCCGCCGCGTTCATCCGCGAGACCGCCGACGCGCTCCTCGCCACCGTGCCCGTCCCGGGTGAGGCCGACCTGGTCGCCCGGTTCACGGTGCCGCTCCCCAACCGCGTGACCGTCCACCTCCTCGGCCTGCCCGCCGAGGACGCGGACCAGATCGCCGCGTGGGCCACCGAGCTGATGGAGAGCGGGTTCCCGGCGACGAACCGCACCGACCGCGGCGAGGGCTTCGCGGGCGCGTTCCCCGCGTTTGCCGGCTACATCGACGAACAGATCCGCCGACGCGCCGACCAACGGGGTGACGGGCCGCCCCGCGACGTGCTGGGCCGCCTCCTCCACCTCGAGATCGACGGCGTCCGGCTCGACGCGACGCAGGTGCGCGCGCTGGTCCGGAACCTGATCACGGGCGGGCTGACGACGACCAGCCAGCTGCTCGGCAACCTCCTCTACCAGCTCCTGACGGTGGCGGGCCTCGACGCCGCCGTCCGGGCCGACGACGGGCACCTCGCCCCGGCGATCGAGGAGAGCCTGCGCGTCACCCCGCCGGTCCTGTTCGTCCCGCGCGGCTGTCAGCGCGACACGACGGTGGGTGACACCGCGGTGCACCGCGGTGAGCGGGTCATCGTCGGGACCGCGTCAGCCAACCGCGACGAGCAGGTCTTCGTGGCCGGTGAAGACTTCCGGGTTGACCGCGGCAACGCCGACCAGCACCTCACCTTCGGGTACGGGCCGCATGTCTGCCCGGGCGCGACGCTGGCCCGGGCGGTGGCCCGCATCGGGATCCAGGCGTTCCTCGACCGGTTCCCGGCCGGGTCGGTGCGGCTCGCCGCGGGCTACACGTACGAGCACGTGCCGACGTTCTTCGAGTGCGGCCCCGCCCGTCTCCCGGTCGACACGACCTCGGTGTGAGACGACCCCCGATGGGGGGCACGCGGCAGCCATGATGGCGTCGTGTCCATCCCGCTGCACCGCGCGCTGCCCGCCGAGTCCGACCAGCTCGCCGACGTCCTGACCCGCGCGTTCCTCGACGACCCCGTGATCGTCTGGTTCTTCCCGGACTCGGACGAGCGGCCCCGCCGGGTGCGGCGGTTCTTCCGCGAGATCGTGCTCCACGGCGGGTTGAGCCAGGACGCGCAGATCTGCACCACCGAGGACCAGGGGGCCGTCGCGGTCTGGGCGCCCCCGAACCGGTGGCGGCTGACGCTCCGCCGCCAGCTCCGCCTCCTCCCCCGCTACCTCAGCATCGTGTCCCCTCGGTACGCGACGAGCCGGCTGGTGGCGTTCAACAAGGTCGAGCTGCGCCACCCGAAGCAGCCGCCGCACTGGTACCTCGCGACGCTCGGCACCGACCCGGACCGCCAGGGGCACGGGCTCGGCTCGGCCCTGCTCGGCGACCGGCTGGCCCGCTGCGACGCCGAGGGGCTCCCGGCGTACCTGGAGTCGTCGAAGGAATCGAACGTCCCGTTCTACGAGCGGCACGGCTTCTCGGTGACGGAACGGTTCGATCTCCCCGACGGCCCGTCGTTGTGGTTGATGTGGCGCGACCCGCGCTGAGCGGCCGGGCCTCGACCGGCGCGCGGCTCAGGCGTCGACGCGGCGAGGCGCGAAGGTCACGTGGTCGCTCATCGACCGGCGGAACCACAGCACCGAGAGCGTCACCGCCGCCGCGCTGAGGGTCAGCGACGACACGGTGCGGGTCACGACGAACACCCCGACCGACTGGCTCAGGAGCAGCCACAGCGCGACCGCGGCGTTGACGAACTCAGTGACGGCCCACAGCAGGGTGATCTGCTTGAAGAAGCGGCGCATCGCGGCGGTGGTCGCGACCTCGTCGGGGATGGGGCAGAAGTCGCGGGCGAGGCGACCGGCGAGCGGCCGGCCGGCGCCGATGGAGAAGAGGAACGCGGCCGCGACGAGCGCGGTGCCGAGCGTCGGCTGGAGGAAGTAGACGAACACGCTCCCGGACACGACCGCGAGCACGGACCGGGCGGTGAGGCTGACCGCGCCGAGGACCAGCAGCCCGGGTACGCGGCGGCCGGTGAGGAGGCGCCAGCCGACGATGCCGTAGGAGAAGCCGAGGCCGGCGACGATCGCCCCGATGACCCCGAGGAAGTGGAGGCCCAGGAGGAACACCGCCACCGGGGCGATGACGCCCTCGACGATTCGGGGTGCCGCGTGGCGGAGCAGTCCACCGAAGCGCGGGAGGAGGTAGGGGCTCGACTCCATGAGTCGGGTTATCGTCCGAAATCGGCGTGGGTTGAACGCCGGACCGAGCGGCGGGGGCGGCGCGGCTGACAAGATCGGGGCGTGGCCGGCCGGGAGCGCTCCCGGTCACGACCCCCCCGGCCGCGGGGACCTCGGCCGGCCCGCCGCGACGACCCGCGGACGGGGCCGCCCGCCGACGGTTCGGGACGGGTCGGTGGTGCCGTCCTGGTCCGGCCCGGTGCGCCGCGGGTCACGACAGCACGTCTTTGCGGCGGAAGTGCCACCAGGCGATGGAGAGGGCCACCACGATGTACGGGATCTGCAGGAGCGCGCCCCGCGCCATGTCCGCGGTGGGGCCGCTGCCCCGGAACAGCTCGGTCCAGGACCCGAAGTAGTGGGTCGGTAGCCCGTACCGGATCGATCCGAGCGAGGTGATGCCGTCCAGGATCTGGGAGACGACGTAGAGGCCGAACCCAGCGGAGACCGCGCCGACCGGGGAGTCGGTCATGGTGGAGACCATGAACGACACCGCGGCGACGCTGCCGAGCCCCCAGAACACGTACAGGGTGCTGATCCCGAGGTTCCCGATGATGTGCCACGCCGACTGGTGGAACGCCGCGCCGGGGAACGGCAGGTTGACGCCGTGCCACCCGAAGAAGATGACGCCGGCGATGAGGGCGGTGAGGACGACGAGGACGGTCGCGATGAAGCCCAGCAGGGTGGCGGACGTGAGCTTGGCGGCGAGGAGGCGACCGCGCCCGATGGGGCGGACCAGCATGGCCCGCAGGTTGCCCCAGTTCGCCTCGGAGGACACGGCGTCGCCGGCGAACAGCGCGACGAGGATCACGAGCAGGAAGCGGCTCATGAACTGCAGCGACGCGACGGGGAGGAAGAGCCCGGTGTGGGTGGCGACGAAGGTGAACTCGTCGCGGGTCTCGGAGGTCAACGACGGCGGGTTCGCTTTGATCGCGATGGCGGTGATCACCGGGATGAGGATGGTGATGCCGAGCGCCACGAACGTCCGCGGGCGGTGCCACTGCTTGACCATCTCGGTGCGGAACAGCGAGAACATGCTCAGCGCTCCTCGTGGGCGAGGAGACCGAGGAACGCGTCCTCGAGGCGGTGTCGGGACTCGACGGTGTCGACCGCGACGTTGGCGTGCACGAGCGTCGCGACGAGATCGGAGCGGCGGCCGCTGTCGAGCTCGACGATGAGGCCCGCCCCCTCGGGGGTGACGGTCCGCACGCCGGGCAACGCGGTGAGGATCTCCCGCGCTCGGGTCGGGTCGTCGACACCGAAGTAGACCGAGCCCGACGCCGCGGTCAGCTCGTCGATGGTGCCCGCGGCGACGAGCTTGCCCTTGTCCATGACGACGACGTGGCTGCAGACCTGCTCGACCTCGGACAGGAGGTGGCTGGACAGCAGGACGGTGGCGCCCCGCCCGGCGAGGCGGATCAGCAGCTCGCGGATCTCGCGCATCTCCCCGGGGTCGAGGCCGTTGGTGGGCTCGTCGAGGACGAGGATCTCGGGTCGGCCGAGGAGGGCCCGGGCGACGCCGAGCCGCTGGCGCATCCCCTGGGAGTAGGTCTTGACCTTGCGATGCACCGCGTCGCCGAGGTCGGCGACGGCAAGCGCCTCCTCGACGTTGGCGTCGGCGAAGTCCCCGCCGGCTGCTTCCCAGTAGACCTCGAGGTTGCGCATGCCGGAGAGGAAGGGGACGAAGTCGGCGTGCTCGATCATGGTGCCGGCCCGGGCGAGGACCGGGTTGCTCGGGGTCATCGTGACGCCGAGCAGCCGCGCCGCGCCGTTGGTGGGGGTGAGCAGCCCGACGAGCATCCGGAGCGTGGTGGTCTTCCCGGCGCCGTTGGGGCCGAGGAGGCCGCACACCTGACCGTGACCGACGACGAAGCTGAGGTCGTCGACGGCGCGCACCCCCGCGCCGAAGTCCTTGGTTAGGCCCACGACCTCAATCGCGGGCTCCGGGGGAGGAGCCATGTCGGGGGCAGGCTACTCGGGGTCTCCCGAAGCGCGACCGCGGGACTTTTTAGCCAGGACGGGCTCACGCCGTCCGTAGACTCGGCGCCGTGATCGGCGTGATCGACTACCGCGCCGGCAACGCCCCCAGCGTCGGCTTCGCCCTCGAGCACCTCGGGTTGAAGCACCGGCTCGTCGACACCCCGGACGGTGTGCGGGCCGCGGACCGGCTGGTGCTCCCCGGGGTCGGCGCGGCGCGGGCCACCCTGGCGTCGCTGTATGAGGCCGACCTGGTCGACACCCTGTCGGAGCGGGTGATCGACGGAGGGGTCCCGTTCCTGGGGATCTGCATCGGGTTGCAGGTGCTCTTCGAGCATTCCGACGAAGGCGACGTCGCCGGCCTCGGCTGGGTGCCGGGGGTGGTGCGCCGGTTCTCGGGCCCGGTGCGGGTGCCCCAGATCGGGTGGAACACGGTGACGACGACCCGGGCGCACCCGGTCACCGACGGGTTCGGTGACGACGCGTACTGCTACTTCGTCAACTCGTACTACTGCGAGCCCGCCGAGCCCGACGACGTCCTCGGCGTCACCGACTACGGGACGTCGTTCTGCTCGGTGGTGGCCCGCCGCAACATGGTCGCCACCCAGTTCCACGCGGAGAAGAGCGGCCCGGTCGGGCTGGGGCTGCTGGAGCGGTTCGCGGCGTGGGAGCCGGGATGCTGACGAAGCGGCTCATCGCGTGCTTCGACGTCATCGACGGTCGGGTCACGAAGGCGCAGCAGTTCCAGGACAACATCGATGTCGCTCCCGCGGAGATGCTCGCGGCACGCCTGTACGAGGACCAGATCGACGAGATCGTGTTCTACGACATCACCGCCAGCGCCGAGCGGCGCCGCATCGACCTGGAGACGGTGCGGCGCGTCGCCCGCCACGTGTTCGTGCCGTTCACCGTCGGTGGTGGCATCCGGTCGGTCGACGACATGTTCGAGGTGCTCAAGGCGGGAGCGGAGAAGATCAGCGTCGACTCGATGGCGGTCCGGGACCCGTCGATCATCCGGGCCGGCGCGGAGGCGTTCGGGCGCCAGTGCATCGTGCTGAGCACCCAGGTGAAGCGGGTCGGGGTGCGATCGGGGATCCCGAGCGGCTACGAGGTGTTCATCGACGGTGCCCGGGAGGCGACCGGGAAGGACGCGCTCGACTGGGTCCGTCAGGGTGAGGAGCTGGGCGCGGGCGAGATCGTCGTCAACAGCATCGACCGGGACGGGACAGCCAGCGGCTACGACCTCGAGATCACCCGCGCCGTCGCCGACGCGGTGAACCTGCCGGTGATCGCGTCGGGCGGAGCGGGGACGGTGGACCACATCGCGGCCGGTCTCACCGACGGGGCTGCGCAGGCCGCGATCGTCAGCTCGATCCTGTACTCACCGCGGCTCGAGCGGAACCCGACCGTCGCGGAGCTCAAGGACGGGCTCCGGGAGCGGGGCGTGCCGGTCCGCCCGTTCGTGGAACGGGCCGAGATCGGCTCCTAGCGCGGGCCCCCGGCCGCGATCGTGGCCGTCTCGTCCCAGTCGACGCGGGGCGCGTCGGCCCACAGCCGGTCGAGGTCGTAGTAGGCGCGGGTCTGGTCCAAGAACACGTGGATCACGACGTCGCCGTAGTCGAGCAGCACCCAGGTGGCGTCGTCGCGGCCTTCGCTGCCGCTCGGCACGGCGCCGTCGAGGTCGAGGAGGGCGCGTTCGACCTCGTCGACGATGGTGCGGACCTGGCGGGTGTTCGAGGCGCTGACGAGCACGAACCAGTCGATGATGGTGATGATCTCGCCTACCTCGAGGAGGGCGACGTCCGTGCCCTTCTTGTCGACCGCGGCTTGCGCGGCAGCGACCGCCCGGCGGTAGGTGACCGGGTCCGAGACCGTCAAGCGGGAGGCCCAGCCTGGTGGACGGTGGGGCGCAACCCGGTCGGCATCAACGTGCAGTGTAGAGGCCTCGGGCCTCGATCTCGGCCATCACCGCGACGGGAACGAGCCCGTCGACGGGACGCCCCGCGGCGAGGCGGTCACGGATGTCGCTGGACGAGACGTCGAAGCGGGGGATGGACAGCCGCTCGAACCGCCAGCCGGGACCGGGCGGCTCGGCGTGGGCGTCGCCGGCTCGTTCGATGACGACGACGGTCGCGAGGTCGCGGGTCTCGTCCAGGCCCCGCCAGGTCGCCATGTTCGCGACGGCGTCGGCGCCGAGCAGCAAGAAGAGGTCCCGGCCGGGGCGGGCGAGCTCGGCGAGGGTGTGGGAGGTGACGGACGGGCCCGGCCGCTCCACCTCGATCGGCGAGGCTTCGACGCCGTCGACGCCGAGCGCGGCGGCCCGCGCCAACGCGAGCCGGTCCTCGGCGGACGCGGCGACCCGGCCGCGCTTCTGCCACGGGTCACCGGCAACGACGAGGAACACGACGTCGAGCTGCAGCGCCCAGCGGGACTCGGTGGCGGCGACGATGTGGCCGACGTGGGTCGGATCGAAGGTGCCGCCGAGCACCCCTACGCGGTCGCCCATCTCGGCCCGAGTGTAGGAGCGACTCGTGTTCACGGTCGCGTAACATCCCCGACGGGTTCCGGTCATAGGGTGCTACGTCGTGGACGGTTTCCCGGACACCGTGGCGGGCCCGACCGTGCCGCGCCCGGAGCGGCGGGCCCATGTGCTCGTGCGGGTCTGGCTCCCCGACCGGCCCGGTGCGCTGGGCCTCGTCGCGTCTCGGGTGGGTGCCGTCGAGGGTGACATCGTCGGCATCGACGTCCTCGAGCGGGGCGAGACGGTCGCGGTCGACGAGTTCGCCGTGGAGCTCTACAACGTCGACCTGCTGGAGCTCATGGTCCGCGAGATCGAATAGGTCGACGGTGTGTCCGTCGAGGAGGTGCGGGTCGTCGGCACCTTTCCCGACCCGCGGCTCGACGCGCTGGAGTCCGCCGCGGATCTCTGCGACACCGGATCGGTCGCGGAGCTGCAGCAGATGCTGGTGGCGCAGACCTGCCGCGAGTTCCTCGCTGACTGGTCGGCGCTGCTCGAGTCCCGAACGGTGGTGGTGCGGGTCGGGGACGCTCCCCCACCCGACGAGATGCTGCTGGCGTTGGCCGCCGGGACGGCGGCGTCGCCGCTCGTGGCGGACGGGACCACCGGGCCCGACGACCTCGCGGTGGCGCGCCTCGAGGGGCACGACACGACGCTGCTGACCGGGCGCGACGGGCACCCGTTCCGGCGTCGTGAGCGGGCCCAGCTGCGGGCGTTGGCACACATCGCCGACCGGGCCTGGACCCTCCTCGACCGCTGAGTCCGGGAGGTGTCGGTCAGCCTTCGGCGATGGTGGCGACGAAGCGTTCGAGCTGGCGCAGATTGCGGCACTCGTAGACACCGTCGCAGTACGGGACGTACTCGGCCATGATCGAGTCGCCGGTGTCCCAGTAGCCGCGCGGCTCCGGGTTGAGCCAGTAGAGGTGCCGGGCCCGTTCGCCGAGCTCGCGAAGCACCCAGGCTTGCGACGCGTGATAGTTGTTGCGGACGTCACCGAGGAAGATGAGTGACGTCTTCTTCGTCACTTCGGTGAGGTGGCGTTTGTGGAACACCTCGAAGGCGTGGCCATAGTCGGAGTGGCCGTCGACCCACACCACGTCGGCTTCGGTGTTGACGCGGTGGACCGCCGCGGTGACATCGTCGGAGGTCTGGAAGAACCGGGTGACCTCGTCGATCCCGTCGATGAACACCCAGGAACGCACCTTGGAGAACTGGCTGGCCATCGCGTACACGAACTGGAGCGTGAACCGGGCGAAGCTCGCGACCGATCCCGAGATGTCAGCGACGACCATGATCTCGGGCTTGGAGGGGTGGGGATGGCGGAACTTCGGCTCCGCGGGGACACCCCCGTAGGACAGCGACGCGCGGACCGTCTTTCGGAAGTCGAGGTGGCCGCGGTGTCGGCGGCGGCGGCGTTGCGCCAGCCGGGCGGCGAGCGTCCGGGTGAGCGGGTAGATGGCGCGTTGCAGGGCGAGCATCTCCTCCCGGGAGGCGTGCATGAAGTCCACGTCCTCGGGGAGGGGCTTGCGCAAGGTGCGGGCCATGGCCTCCACGCCCCGGTCGGCGACGAGCCGGCGGCGAATCTCGGCTTCGACGAGCTCGCGCAAGGTCCGCAGGCGGGCCTGGTACTCCTCGGCTTGGAGCCGGGCCGCGAGGTCATCCGTCGGCACGTCGCCTTGTTCCTGGGCCCGGCCGACGAGGCGGGCCGCGAGGTCGTCGAGGTCGAGCTGGCGCAACGTCCGGTACAGGTAGTAGGTGCCGCCGACGGGGCGGCCCGGTTCCATGCCCGCGAACTGGGTGACCGCGGTGGCGGCGAGGCGCCGCAGCTCCTCGCGGTCCATGCGCATGAGCGCGTCGAGGAGCATCTGGGCGAGTTCCTCGCGGGTCAGCTCGCCGCCGCCTCCTCCGCCGGTGGCGTCGCTGACCATCTCGGCCCACTCGTCGGCGTGGGCGTCGTCGGCGTCGACACCCGGGCTGTACAGGGAGAAGTAGACGTCGAAGACCGTGTCGAACGCGGGGCGGTGCCGGTGATGCTTGACGAGCGTCGCGCCGAGCGCAGCTTTGAACAGGTCCCGTTCGGCGATGTCGATGTGCTCGACGGCGCGCATGGCGTCGAGGTTCTCGGTCATCGACACCGGCAGCCCGGCGCTGCGGAGCTCGTGGACGAATCCCTGGAGGACGTCGAGCATCGGCTCAGGTGGCGTCGACGGGGGGCACGAGCTCCTTGCGGGCCTTGGCGATGTCGGACTGGTACTTGAGGAGCACGTGGAGCGTCTCGCCGATGACCTCGGGGGAGATCTCGGAGGTCCCGAGGTAGAGCAGGGTGCGGGCCCAGTCGATCGTCTCGGAGATCGACGGGGCCTTCTTCAGCTCGAGCTCGCGGATGGAGCGCACGACCCGGGCGACCTGCTCGGCGAGCTCCTCGTCGATCTCGGGGACCCGGACCCGCACGATGTCCTTCTCGCGCTCGAGGTCGGGGTAGTCGATGTGGAGGTAGAGGCACCGCCGCTTCAATGCCTCGGACAGCTCACGGGTGTTGTTCGACGTGAGGATCACGAAGGGCCGTTGGGTGCCGACGATCGTGCCGAGCTCAGGGATGGAGACCTGGAAGTCGGACAGGACCTCGAGGAGCAGCGCCTCGGTCTCGATCTCGACCCGGTCGACCTCGTCGATGAGCAGCACGACCGGCTCGGTGGCGCGGATCGCCTCCAGGAGGGGACGGGTGAGGAGGAACGGCTCGGAGAAGATGTCGGACTCGACATCGGCCCAGGAGTTCTCGTGCTCCCGGTCGACCTGGATGCGCAGCAGCTGCTTCTTGTAGTTCCACTCGTAGAGGGCCTTCGCTTCGTCGAGGCCCTCGTAGCACTGCAGCCGGATCAGGCGGGCGTCGGTCGAGCGGGCCAGCGCCTTGGCCAGCTCGGTCTTGCCGACCCCGGCGGGGCCTTCGACGAGGACCGGCTTCTCGAGCCGGTCCGCGAGGTACACGACACCGGCGATGTTGGTGTCAGCGAGGTAGTCGACCGTGCGGAGCCGCTCGACGGCGTCGGAGACCGACGCGAACCGTGATGCCATCAGTCGACCACCTGGCCGTCTCCCCATACCTCGTACCGATAGGTCGTGAGCTCCCGCAGGCCCATGGGGCCGCGGGCGTGCAACTTCTGGGTGGAGATCCCGATCTCGGCGCCGAACCCGAACCGTTCCCCGTCGGTGAACCGGGTCGAGGCGTTCACGATCGCGACCGCGGCGTCGACCTCGTGGGTGAACCGGCGGGCCGCGTCGAGGTCGCGGGTGACGATGGCCTCGGTATGTCCGGACCCGAACCGGTTGACGTGCGCGATGGCCGCGTCGAGCGATGAGACGACAGCGACGGTCATGCGCAGGTCGAGGAACTCTTGGGCGAAATCGTCGTCGGTGGCTTCGCCCATCCCGGGCCGGAGGCGCCGGGCCGCGTCGTCACCGAGGAGCTCGACCCCATGGGCTTCGAGGGTCTCCGCGACGCGGGGCACGAACGACGCCGCGACCGCCTCGTGCACGACGAGGCTCTCGGCCGCGTTGCACACCCCGGGTCGGCTCGTCTTGGCGTTCACCACGATCCCGAGCGCCCGGTCGAGGTCGGCGGCCGCGTCGACGTAGACGTGGCAGTTGCCGTCCCCGTCGATGATGGTGGGGACGGTGGCCTGCTCGCGGACGCGGGCGATGAGGTCGGGGCCGCCGCGGGGGATGAGACAGTCGACGCTGTCCGTGAGCTGCATGAGCGCCACGGCACCGTCGTGGGAGGTGTCGTCGACGAGGAGCACGGCGTCGGCCGGGAGCCCGACTTTGGTGAGCGCGTCGCGGAGCACCTCGGCGACCACCCGGTTGGTCCGCAACGCGCTCGACGACCCGCGGAGGAGCACCGCGTTCCCGGATTTCACGCAGATGCCGGCCGCGTCGCTGGTCACGTTGGGCCGGTTCTCGTAGATGATGGCGACGACCCCGAGCGGGACCCGGACCCGGCGGATCTCGAGGCCGTTGGGGCGTCGCCACCCGTCGAGGACCTCACCGAGGGGATCGGGGAGCGCCGCGACCTGGCGGAGCCCGGCGGCCATGCCGGCCAGGCGGCCGTCGTCGAGGCGGAGGCGGTCCAGGGGCGTGGCCGCCAGCCCCGCGGCGGCGGCGTCATCGACGTCGGCCCCGTTGGCGTGGAGGATCTCGGGGGCCCGCTCGAGGAGGAGGTCGGCGGCGGCGGTGAGGGCCCCGTCCCGCTCCCCGGTGCTGGTGGTCAGCAGGCGCCGGGCGGCGGTCTTGGCGCGCCGGCCCAGCTCGGCGACGGGGGGGATCACGGCCGAAGTGTACCGGGGGCCTCTCGCCGTCCCGGGTGGATTGGCTGGGGACGCCGGACGCGGGAGGGCCGCGAGACCGCGCCGTTGCGGTTGATCCGCCGGCGCGGGCCTCGCGCACGCTCCCGCTACGCGTCGGCCGTGTTGAGCCCCCGTTGTGCGGTGGCCCTCCCCCCGTCGGCCGACGACGAGTGGGGGAAGTGTGTCCGACGTCACGGCCCGACGCAAGAGCAACCGGCGACTTTTTCCGGCGGGTGGGTCAGGCGAGGACCACGAGGTCGTCGCGGTGGATGACCTCGGGGGCGGCCCCGGCGGGCAGGTCGGTGGTCCGGCGGCCCGCGATGGTGCGGAGGGTGGCGCTGTCGTAGCGGACCAGCCCCTTGGCGCAGACGACGCCGTCGTCGGTGACGACCTCGACCGCGTCGTCGGCGTCGAAGTCGCCCTCGACGGCCCGGACGCCGGCGGGGAGGAGCGACCGGTGGTCGTTGGCGAGGGCCCGGCGGGCGCCGGCGTCGACGACGATCCGGCCTGCGGGGTGGCGGGCGAACGCGATCCACAGCTTGCGGCTCGAGAGGCGGGTCCCGCGGGGCCGGACCACCGTGCCGACCGGGGTGGTGCCGTCGATCGCGGCGGCGACCACGCCGGGGACGTCGGCGGCGGCGATGACGACCCGGACCCCGGACCAGGCGGCGATCTTCGCCGCGGCGAGCTTGCTGGCCATCCCGCCGCTCCCCCGGTCGGTGCCGGTGCCGCCGGCGACGGCTTCGAGCGCCGCGTCGACCTCGACGATCTCCTCGATGAGGGACGCCTGGTCGTCGAGGCGGGGGTCGGCGGTGAAGAGCCCGTGCGTGTCGGTGAGGAGGACGAGGACCTCGGCGCCGACCAGGTGGGAGACGAGCGCGGCGAGGCGGTCGTTGTCGCCGTAGCGGATCTCGTCGTCGGCGACGGTGTCGTTCTCGTTGACGACGGGCACGACGCCGAGCTCGAGGAGGCGAGCGAGGGTCTGGCGGGCATGGAGGTACTGGGAGCGTTGCCCGAAGTCGTACGGGGTGAGGAGCACCTGGCCGGCCACGAGGTCACGGGCGCCGAGCAGCGCGGCGATCCGGGCCATGAGGCGGGGCTGACCGACCGCGGCGACCGCCTGGAGGGTCCCGATGTCGGCGGGGCGCCCGTCGAGGGCGAGGGCGGGCAGCCCCGCGGTGATCGCCCCCGAGCAGACGAGGACCACCTGATGCCCGGCGGCGCGCGCGCCGGCGACCTCGTCGGCGAGTTTGTCGAGCGCGGCGTCGTCGAGGTGGCCGTCGTCGCGGGTAATCGACGACGTCCCCACCTTGACGACGGCTTTCACCGCGCGCCCCGGGCCGAGCCGCGCGGGGTGGGCTCGTCGGCGTACTCCAGCTCGACGGGCCCGATGCGGACGACGTCGCCGGGCTGCGCGCCGGCCCGGGCGAGCGCCCGGTCCACCCCGAGGCGCCGGAAGCGGTCCCGGACGTAAGCGAGCGCGTCGGGGGTGGTGAGGTCGGTCCTGGCCACGACCCGCTCGGCGACGCGACCCGCGACGCGCCACGCCCCGTCGGCGTCGCGCTGCACGACGAACCCCTCTTCGTGGGGGCGGAGGACCACGACGGGTTGTCGGGTCGGGGCCACGACCCGCGATTCGTCGACGACTCGGCCGAGGGTGGTGACGAACTCGTCGAGCCCGGCGCGCGTCACCGCGGAGAGCCGGGGCCCTGGGTACTCGACGGTGGCGACGTCGGCTTTGGTGCCAACGACGAGGCGGGGTCGGGTGAGCAGGTCGGGTTGGTAGCGGCGCAGCTCCTCGAGGAGGGTGCGCTCCTGTTCGTCGGGACTGCGGCCCTCCACGCTGGCCAGGTCGAGGAGCAGCACGAGGACACGGGCCCGTTCGACGTGGCGCAGGAACCGGTGCCCGAGGCCGCGGCCGTCGGCGGCGCCTTCGATGAGGCCGGGGATGTCGGCGAGGACGAACTCGCGCCCGCCGGCCCGCACCACCCCGAGGTGCGGTTCGAGGGTGGTGAACGGGTAGGCGGCGATCTTGGGTCGGGCGGCACTCACCGCCGAGATCAGGGTGGACTTGCCGGCGTTGGGGAACCCGACGAGGGCGGCGTCAGCCGCAAGCTGCACCTCGAGGCGCAGCCAGTGCTCCTCGGCGAACTCCCCCTGCTCCGCGAAGCTGGGCGCCCGCCGGGCGTTGGACAGGAAGCGGGCGTTGCCCCGCCCGCCCCGCCCGCCGGGCGCGGCGACGTACCGGTCCCCGTGCTGCACGAGGTCGGCGAGGAGCTCCCCGGCGCGGGTCCGGACCAGGGTCCCTTCCGGGACGGCGACGACGAGGTCGGCGCCCCGGGTGCCGTGCCGGCGTTTCCCGGACCCGTGGGTGCCGGAGGTGGCCCGGCGGTGCGGGTGGTCCCGGAAGGCGAGGAGCGACGCGACGTTCCGGTCGGCTTCGAGGATGACCGCGCCCCCGTCGCCGCCGTCACCGCCGTCGGGGCCCCCTTTGGGGACATGCGATTCTCGGCGGAACGAGACCGCGCCCGCGCCACCGTCGCCGCCCCGCAGGTTGACTTGGACCTCGTCGACGAACGCGGCGTGGGGCATGCGTCGAGGATAGGGAGCAGGCCGTGCGCCGCGGCGCGGATACCGCGCCGGCGCGGCAGGTCAGCCGGTGACGACGTCGATCAGCTTGCGGCCCCGCCGTTGCCCGAACCGGACGGTGCCGTCGGCGGTGGCGAAGAGGGTGTCGTCGCCGCCCCGGCCGACGTTGTCGCCCGGGTGGAACCGGGTGCCGCGCTGACGGACGATGATCGTCCCGGCCCGGACGGTCGTGCCGGCACCGACCTTGACGCCGAGGCGCTGCGCCGCCGAGTCACGGCCGTTGCGGGAGGAGGCGGCACCCTTCTTCTTCGACATCGGTCGTCCTTGCTCAGCCGGGGGCGATTTCGGTGATCTCGACCAGCGAGTAGCGCTGGCGGTGACCCCACCGGCGGCGCTGGTTGGACTTCGACTTGTAGGTGGAGGCGTGGATCTTCTTGCCTTTGCCCTCTTCGACGATGCGGGCCACGACCCGGGTCGCGCCGAGCTGCTCGGGGGTGGCCAGGACCCTGTCACCGTCGACGAGGAGCACCGGGGCCAGCTCGACCTCGCTGCCGGTGTCGGCGCCGAGCCGCTCGACTTGGAGTCGTTGGCCGGGTTCGACCCGATATTGCTTGCCGCCGGTGCGGACCACCGCGTACATCGAAACCTCCGTGGGGACCAAGGGAGCCTACTGCAGCTCCTCGAGGAGGCTCTCCTCGAGGAGGTAGCCGCGGCCCTGGCAGGTGGGACAGGTCTCGCTCATCGACTCGACGAGACCCTCGGAGACCCGCTTGCGGGTCATCTCGATGAGCCCGAGCTCGGAGATGTCGAACGCTTGGGTGCGGGTCTTGTCGCGGGCGAGGGCGTCGCGGAACGCCTGCTGGACCTGCTCGCGGTTCTTGCGGATCTCCATGTCGATGAAGTCGATGACGATGATCCCGCCGATGTCGCGGAGCCGCAGATGGCGGGCGATCTCCTCGGCGGCTTCGAGGTTGTTGCGGAACACGGTCTCTTCGAGGCTCGAGGACCCGACGTTCTTGCCCGTGTTGACGTCGATGACGGTGAGGGCCTCGGTCCGCTCGATGACGAGCGACCCGCCGGACGGGAGCCACACCTTGCGGTCGAGGGCCTTGAGGAGCTGCTCGTTGACGTGGAACCGCTCGAAGATCGGGAGACCCTCGGCTTCGGCGTCGTAGTACTCGACCCGTTCCGCGAGCTCCGGGGTGACCGCCTCGATGTAGGCGCGCACCTCCTCGTAGAGGTCCCGGTCGTCGATCAGGACGCCCCGGTACTCCTTGGTGAACTCCTCCCGGATGATGCGCAACGCCAGCAGCGGCTCGCGGTACAGCACCCGGGCCGGCTTGGAGCGGGCCGCGAGGGCCGAGATCTGGTCCCACTGCTCACGGAGGCGGCGCACGTCACGTTCGAGCTCTTCGGGCGCGGCGCCTTCGGCGGCGGTGCGGACGATGAGCCCGGCGTCGGGTGGGCGCAGCCCTTCGAGGACGCGGCGGAGCCGCTTGCGTTCGTCGTCGGGGAGCCGCTTCGAGATCCCGTACGTCTCGGGCTCGCTCGGGACCATGACCACGAACCGGCCCGCGAGGCTCACCTCTTGGGTGAGGCGCGCGCCCTTGGCGCCGATCGGGTTCTTGGTCACCTGCACGACGACGGTCTGGCCCGGCTTGAGGAGCCGCTCGATCCGGGGCTGCTTCTCCTCGATCTCGTCCTTGTCGAACGAGACGTCACCGCGGTACAGGACCCCGTTCTTCGGGGTGCCGATGTCGACGAACGCGGCCTCCATCCCGGGCAGGACGTTCTGGACGCGGCCCAGGTAGATGTTGCCGTCGATGGAGGTGTCGGCGTCGGTCGGGGTGCTGACCGAGTGCTCGACGAGGACCCGCCCTTCGAGCAGCGCGATGTGGGTGTGCGCGTTGGGGCGGACGTGCACGAGGAGCTGGTACCGGCCCGCGGGGCGGCCCTTGCGGGTCCGGCCCCGGCGGCGGGCCCGCTGCTCGTCGTCGAGGTCGTCGAGGTCGACGGCGTCGCCGAGCCCGAGGTCGGCGCGCACGACGTCGTCGACCGACGAATCACCCGGGGTGGTGAGGGCGGCTCCCGTCGCCGCGCCGGCGCGGGTGCGGCCCCGCCCACCGCGGCGGCGACGGCGGCCCGACGAGGAGCCCGACTCGCCCCCTGACGTCGTGGTCGCGGACGGGGGTGCGGGCCGGCGGTCCCCGATCTGGGGCTTGGCGTCGTTGTCCCGGGTCGAGGTCAGACCGGCGTCGTCGCGGGCCTGGTCTGCGGCGTCGACGTCGGTCAGTCCCCCCTCGAGGACCGGAGGGGGGCCGTCGTCGCGCTTGGTGTCGGTCCCGGCCGGGGTCTTGCGGCGGTTGCGGCCACCGCGTGACCCGCGCCGGCGACGGCGACGGGCGGCCGCGGCCGCGTCGTCACCGTTCGCCGCGCCGGACGCGGCCGAAGCGCTGCTCCGGTCAGGGCCGTTCGAGGCCGGTGGGTCGGCGGACGTCTGGTCGCGCCGGGGCTCGGAGGCGGTGGCCTCCGGGGAGAGTTCGTCGGGCATGTCCTAATCCTTTGTTCGTCACGCGCACGCCTCCAGCGCACGCGGGCCCGCCTCGGCTGAGGCGAGCGGGGCACGATCGGCTTCCAGCGGCTCCAGCCGCGCGCCGTCGCGCTCGATCCATTGATGGGTGCGGAGCACCCGGTCTTCACCGTCGCCGGCGTCGACCCCGGCGAGGCTGCGGAGTGCCGCGAGCAGCTCGGCCGGCCGCGCCGAGCGGGTCCGGGTCGAGAGCTCGACGGCGAGGAACGCCGCGGGTCCCTCGCCCACGACGTCGAGGTGTTCGAGGCCGGGACGCAGGTCGACGACGACGTCGCGGCCCTTGCGGGTCGTGGGGACGGGGAGGGTCTCGGCGGCGAGGGCGGCATGGGTCGCGTCGGTGAGCGCAGCCGGTGCGAGGTCGGCGACGTGCACCTCGTAGCCCACGTGGCTGACCGCCTCTTGCAACGCGGCGGCCCGGGCCGCCAGGGCGGTCGCGCCGGTCACGTCGAGGCCGGGGGGCAGCGCGGCGGACAGCGCCGCGGGGAGCCGCTCGGGATCGACGGCGTCGCGCAGCTCGAGGTCGAGGTACTCGGCGCGGCTCTCGTACCCGACGGCCAGCGCGAGGCCGAAGCTGACCTTCGGGCGGGGCGAGAACCCTTGCGTGAACGCGACGGGGAGCGCCTCGATGCGGACGGCCCGCTCGACGGCGCGGGCGACGTCGCGGTGCGACACGAACCGCACCTTGCCCAGCTTCGAGAAGCGGACCCGGATCGGGTGGCCGGCCTCACCGCGCACGGGCCACCTCCAGGAACCGGACCGGCACCGCGCCGCCCTCGGACAGGTCCTGACCGGTACCTTGGCTGCCGCCCGCGGGTGGGACGGCGGACCCCACGACGTGCTCGAGGGCATGGTCGGTGCACACCCCGCAGTCGTAGCAGGGTGTCCAGCGGCAATCGGGGAGCCCATGCTCGGCCAGGGCCGACTGCCAGTCATCCCAGAGAAAGTCCTCGTGGAGACCGGCCGAGATGTGGGCCCACGGGAGGACCTCGTCCCGGTGCCGGTGCCGGGTCACGTACCAGTGCGGGTCGAGGCCTTCGGCGGCCATGGCGTCGAGCCACCGGTCGAGCGCGAACCGTTCGCTCCACTCCTGGAACGTGCCCCCGGACCGCCAGACCCGTTCGATGACACGCCCGATGCGCCGGTCGCCGCGGCTGGCGATCCCCTCGGCGAAGGTGGCCGCCGGGTCGTGCCAGCGGACCTGGGCGCCGGAGCGGCGCAACGCGTCGCGGAGCAGCCCGACCTTGCGGCCGAGCTCGGGGATGTCGTTCTGGCCGAACCACTGGAAGGGTGTGTGGGGCTTGGGGACGAAGCCGCCGACGGAGACGGTCGCGGTCGCGCCCTTCGTGTGGCGGCGGCCGATCGCGACGACGGTGCGGGCCAGCTCGGCGATGCCGAGCGTGTCGTCGTCCATCTCGGTCGGGAGCCCCACCATGAAGTAGAGCTTCACGCGCCGCCACCCTTGGGAGTAGGCCGCGTCGACCGACGCGTACAGGTCGTCTTCGGTGATGAGCTTGTTGATCACCGAGCGGAGCCGCCATGTGCCCGCCTCGGGCGCGAAGGTGAGGCCGGTGCGGCGCACCCGCTGGATCTGGCTGGCGAGCCCGACGGTGAACGCGTCGACCCGCAGGGACGGCAGCGAGAGGCTGACGCATCCGGTGCCTTCCTGGTCGCCGACGAGGTCCGTGACGACGTCGTCGATGCCCGAGAAGTCCGCGCTGGACAACGACGTGAGCGCGACCTCGTCGTAGCCGCTGCGCCGCAGGCCCTCCCGGACCATGGTGCGGACCTGCTCGGCCGGTCGCTCCCGCACCGGCCGGGTGATCATGCCGGCCTGACAGAACCGACAGCCTCGGGTGCAGCCGCGGAACACCTCGACGTTGAGGCGGTCGTGGACCACTTCGACGAGCGGGATCAGCTGGTGCTTGGGGTAGGGCCAGTCCGCCAGGTCGGCGACGGTGCGCTTCTCGACCCGGGTCGCCACGTCGGGGTAGCGGGGCTCGATCCCGGCGACGGCGGGACCGTCGTAGTGCACCTCGTACAGGGAGGGGACGTACACGCCGGGGATCGTCGCGAGGTCTCGGAGCAGCTGGGCCCGGCTGTGCCGATGCTCCCGAGCGGCCGCGACGACGGCGGTGATCTCGCCGACCGCTTCCTCACCGTCGCCGATGACGAACGCGTCGATGAAGTCGGCGAGCGGCTCGGGGTTGTAGGCGCAGTGGCCGCCGGCGAGGACGAGGGGGGCGTCGTCGGGGCGGTCCTCGACGCGGACCGGGAGTCCGGCGAGGTCGATGCAGTTCAGGACGTTCGTGTAGATCAGCTCGGCCGAGAGATTGAAGGCGAGGATGTCGAACGCCGACGCGGGCCGGTGGGTCTCGAGGGAGAACAGGGGCAGCCCCCGGGCCCGCAGCTCGGCTTCGAGGTCGACCCACGGTGCGTAGGCGCGTTCGGCGCACGCGTCGGGGCGTTCGTTGAGGATCTCGTAGAGGATCTGGAGCCCCTGGTTGGGGAGGCCGATCTCGTAGGTGTCGGGATAGAGGAGCAGCCAGGACACCTGGCCGTTGCGGTGCTCCGGGGTGACGCTCCCCGATTCCATCCCGATGTAGCGAGCGGGTTTCTCGACCCGGGCCAACAGTGGCTCGATCCTCGGCCACACGGTGGTCATTTGCTCTCAGAGTCTACCGCTTCTGTCCTTGGGGCCCGCGACCGCCAAATCCGGGGCCTTTGACCCCCGCGCGGCAGGTACGGGTGCCCCCGGGGCGCGTCTCGCGGTTACTCGAAACGGTGGTTACTCGAAACGGCGGGCGAAGACGTTGGAGACGAGCGCGACGCAGGCGCAGCTCGTCACGAGACTGGAGCCGCCATAGCTCATGAACGGCAACGGGATTCCCGTCACCGGCATGATCCCCATCGTCATCCCGATGTTCTCGAACATCTGGAACGCGAAGATGGCGAGCACCCCGGTGCAGACCAGCGTGCCGTACAGGTCAGCGGAGAGCTGGGCTGTTCGCCAGGTGCGCCACAGCACGATCGCGAACAGCACGAGGAGCGTCGCACCGCCGACGAAGCCGAGCTCCTCCCCCACCGCGGTGAAGATGAAGTCGGTCTGCTGCTCGGGCACGAACCCGAGTCGGGTCTGGGGCCCGTTCAACAGTCCCAAGCCGGTGAGGCCACCGGTGCCGATGGTCTTCTTCGACTGGTCCTGGTTGTACGCGACGCCCTGCTTCGCCGCGGCGCTCGAATCGAAGACGCTCGTGAGCCGGTCGACCTGGTACTTCTGGAGCAGCCCGACGTTGATCACGGCGAAGATCAGGGTCAGGCCGAGGAGGGCGAGCACGACGAGGTACCGGCCCCGGACCCCGGCGACGGCGAGCAGCCCGATGACGGCGAAGATCAGGACCATGTTCGTCCCGAGGTCGGGTTGGAGCTGGACGAGGCCGATGGGGATGAGGGCGAGGCCGACGATCATGCTGAGCCGCCACGGATCGATCTCGTCGCGGTGCTCGTTGACGTACCCGGCGAGGGCGATGATCAGCCCGAACTTGGCGAACTCCGACGGCTGGAACTGGAACCCGAACGGCAGCTGGTACCACGCCTGGTGGCCCTTCGTCGCCGACCCGATCGGCGACAAGACGAAGAACAGCATCGCGACGGTCAGGATGTAGACGACGAGCGAGAAATCGCGCAGCTTCCGGTAGTCGATCCGCAGCAGCACGACGCCGACGACGAGGCCGATCCCCAAGGCGAGCAGCTGACGCTTCACGAAGTAGGTCGGGTCGCCGCTGACGATGTTGCGCGACGCCGAGTAGATCATCAGGAGCCCGATGAGCACGATCGCGGCGCACGCCCCGATCAGGATCCAGTCGAGACGCGCGACGAGGTCGGCGTCGAGCGGCGCGCGCCGCCGGGACCGCGGGGCGTACGCCGCGGCCTGCATGTAACGGCGGTTGCGGGCGGACGTGGTCATCAGTCGGTCTGGGGGGGCGCGACGTGGACCGGCGCCGGGTTGATGTTGCCGCTCAGCGCCTCGATGATGCGCCGGGCGATCGGTGCGGCCACGGTGCCACCGAAGCCGGCCTGCTCGACGTTGACCACGACGACGTACTGCGGCTCCTTCGGGTCGGTCGGGTTCGGGTTGACGATCCCCACGAACCACGCCGTGTCCTCTTGCGGTGGGGGCTGCTGGGCGGTGCCGGTCTTCCCGACGACCGGCAGCCCGCTGTACCCGTTGAACGCAGCCTTCGCGGTCCCGTCGCTGGCGTTCACCGCGCCCGCGAGGCCCGGCAGGATCTGCCCGACGACCTCGGGCTTGAGAGTGATCTTGGCGTCCTGCTGGACCGGCAGCTGCCGCACGATGGTGTGGTGGTCCCCGGAGCTCAGCACCCTGCTCGCGAGGCGCGGCGAGTACAGGTTCCCGCCGTTCGCGAACGTCGCGTACGCCCGGGCGAGCTGGAGCGGCGTGACGAGCACGTCGCCCTGGCCGGTGGCGACGTTGGCGTTGTCACCGGGGAGCCAGTCCCGGGTGAACGGGTCGGGGCTGTGCTTGTTGATCAGCTGCTTGAACGCCTGGTCGGGGATCCGCCCAGCAGCTTCCTGCGGAAGCCCGACCGCGGTGGAGCGCCCGAACCCGAACTGCTTGGCGACCTGCTGGATCCCGTAGCCGTCCTTGGGGTTCGGTGGCCTGGTCGGATTGACGCCCTTCAGGGCGCCCCAGAACTTGAAGCCGAGGTTGTAGAAGTAGACGTCGCTGGAGACCTCGATCGCCTTGGTGAGATCCACGTTGCCGTGGGGCGTCTTGCCCGCGTTGCAGAACTGCTGATTCCCGAAGACCATGCACCCGTTGTCGATGAAGTTGTAGCCCGCGGTCCCGGGCACCGCGTTGATGGCCTGGGCGTGCTCGAGCGCGGCGATGGCGGTGATGTGCTTGAACGTCGATCCCGGGTGGTAGATGCCCTGGGTGGCCCGGTTCAGCAGCGGTTAGTTGCTCGCCGGGATCGTCAGTGTCTTG
>DATISY010000115.1:0-17884 GCA_035468285.1 Acidimicrobiia bacterium
CTCCCGGCTCCGGATCCGGCGCATGCAAGCCCCACCCGACTTCCGTGAGCTCGAGGACGAGATCGCCACCGTCCGCAAGGACAAGGAAGAAGCGATCGAAGGTCAGCAGTTCGAACGGGCCGCGTCGCTGCGCGACCGCGAGAAGGAGGTGCTCGAGCAGCGCCGCGCCAAGGAGACCGAAGCCCAACGCGAGGGTGTCGACCTCTTCAACGAGGTCAGCGAAGAGTCCATCGCGGAGGTCCTCGCCCTGTGGACCGGCATCCCGGTGTACAAGCTCACCGAGGAGGAGACAGCCAAGCTGCTGCGCATGGAAGACGAGCTGCACAAGCGGGTCGTCGGCCAGGACAGCGCCATCAAAGCCGTGTCCCAAGCCATCCGCCGTACCCGCGCCGGCCTCAAGGACCCCAAGCGGCCGTCCGGGTCGTTCATCTTCCTCGGACCCTCCGGGGTGGGGAAGACCGAGACCGCCAAGACGCTCGCCGAGTTCCTTTTCGGGGACGAAGCTGCGCTGATCCAGCTCGACATGAGCGAGTACATGGAGAAGCACACGGTCTCCCGCCTCGTCGGATCCCCGCCGGGCTACGTCGGGTACGACGAAGGCGGCCAGCTCACCGAAGCCGTGCGGCGTAAGCCGTTCTCGGTTGTCCTCTTCGACGAGATCGAGAAGGCCCACCCCGACGTCTTCAACACGCTGCTGCAAATCCTCGAAGACGGCCGTCTCACCGACGCGCAGGGTCGCACCGTCGACTTCAAGAACACCGTCATCATCATGACGTCGAACCTCGGCACCGCCGATCTGCGCAAGGCGTCGATCGGGTTCGGTCCCGCCGACGAGGCCGTGACCTACGAGAAGATGAAGGACAAGGTGGTCGAGGAGCTCAAGCGGCACTTCCGCCCCGAGTTCCTGAACCGCATCGACGAAGTCATCGTCTTCGCCGAGCTCTCCCAAGCCGAGGTCGGTGAGATCGTCCACCTGATGATCCGCCGGGTCCAAGACCAGCTCGAAGGCCAGGGTCTCGGTTTGGAGCTCACCCCCGAGGCGAAGCTGCTGCTCGCCCGCCGGGGCTACGACCCCCAGCTCGGAGCCCGTCCTCTCCGGCGTGCCATCCAACGTCTCGTCGAGGACCCCCTCTCGGAGAAGATCCTCTGGAAGGAGTTCCACGCCGGCGAGACCATCGTCGTCGACGCCGACGGCGAGGACGTCACGTTCCGGGCGGTGGAAGGAGTCGAGCCGCCACCCGTCGAGCTCGCCGGCTCCGGGTCCGGCTCCGAGGGCTGACGCCACCCACCCCGCGGGACGCCGTCCACCCGACGCGTCGAGCAGCGTGACCACCGGCCCGCCCGGCGCCCCCGCGTCCCGGGCCACCCGCGCCGCGATCGCCGCCGTCGCGTTCGCGCTGGTCCTCGCCGGCTGCTCCGTCCGCGCGACGGTCCACGTCGTGATGCGCGCCGACGGGTCCGGGACCGTCCAAGCCGCAGTCCTCCTCGACACCGACGCGGTCCAAGCCGCCGAAGCCGGCGCGGCGACGCTCCAACAGCGGGTCCGCCTCGCTGACCTCCACACCGCGGGGTGGGCCGTCTCGCCGTGGGTGACGACCAAGACCGGGGGCGCCACCCTCACCGTCACCAAGCACTTCACATCCCCGGATCAGGTCGCGGGCATCGCCCGGGAGCTCAGCGGCCCGACCGGCCCGCTGCGCACCCTCACCGCGACCCGCGACACGGCGTGGCTCGGCCTCGGGCACCGCGCCCGTGTCGACGTCGTCGTCGACCTCCACGACGCGCAACCCGGTGTCACCACCGACCAGCAGCTCGTGACCCGGCTCGCGGGTCAGCACGTCGACGTGAACGCCATCAACCTTCAGCTCGTCGACCAGCTCCGCCACTCGTTCTCGGTGCAGGTCGTCGCCCAGCTCCCCGGCCGGCGCCAGACCGTCATCGTCCCACCCGGCTCACGCCGCCAGCTCCGCGCCACCGCGACCGCGCTCGACACCACTCGGGTCGCGCTGCTCGGCGCCGCGCTCGTCCTGGTCCTCCTCGCCGGGCTCGTCGCATGGCGGGCCCGGCGCCGACCGCGTCCGCGCCGCCGCCCCGCCCACGCGCCCTGACACCCAGCGTCGTCGGCGTCAGCGGGCCAGCCAGCCCCGCAGCCACTCGGGGAACTCGACGAGCGAGCCCAGGACCCCCTCCGCGCCCGCCGCGACCAGCTCGTCACGGGGATGCGGCCCGGTCGCGACCCCGACCGCGACGATCCCCACCCCGAGGGCGCTCGCGACGTCGGTCGGCGTATCACCGATGTACACCGCGGCGCCGTGCTCGGCGAGCGCCACGCCCTTGCCCGGCCCGTGACACCATCCGCACACGGCGTCGACCACGAGGCCGACCTGCTCGAGGCACGCCACCGCGTTCGGCTCGAACTTCGCGGTCACCACCACCACCCGTCCCCCCGCCGCCCGCACCGCCGCCACCGCCTCGGCCGCCCCCTCGAGCAAGCAGGTCCCGGGGACGCCGTGGTCGGCGTACAGGGCGCGGAACCGGTCCGAGACCGCCGCCACCTCCTCGGCCGGGAACCAGTGGGCCAACTCGTCTTCCAGTGGCGGACCGAGCCGATTGACGGCCAGCTCAGCGTCGATCAGCGTCCCGGTCTCGGCGGCGAGCGCGGCGAGCGTCGCCGCGATCCCGGGCCGGGAATCGACGAGCGTCATGTCGAGATCGAAGCCGATGACCAGCCCGGAACGGTCGTGCACGCCGCCAGTGTGACGGACGCGCGTCGACGCGCGCCGCGAGCTGTCACACCGGCATGTGACGCTCCCGCCATGAGGACGCGGACGGGACACCGCTGCACCGCGTGCGCCGCGGAGGTCCCCCGCTGGCTCGGCCGCTGCCCCGACTGCGGCGCCTGGGGCTCCTTCGTCGAAGCCGTTCCGCACCAGGACGCACGGCCCGTCGACGGGCCGACCCCGATCACCGAGGTTGCGACCACCGCGGGTGCGCGTCGCCGCACCGGGCTCGCCGAGCTCGACCGTGTCCTCGGCGGAGGCCTCGTCCCCGGGTCGGTGACCCTCCTGGCCGGTGAGCCCGGCATGGGCAAGAGCACCCTGTTGCTCCAGGCGCTCGGACGGATGGCTCGCGCCGGGGCCCGGTGCCTCCTCGTCGGCGCCGAGGAATCACCTGAACAGGTGCGCCTCCGGGCCGAACGGGTCGACGCCCTCCACCCCGAGCTGCGCCTCGTCGCCGACCCGTCGCTACCCACGATCCTCGCCGTCGTCGCCCAGCACCGCCCCGACGTCCTCGCCGTCGACTCGATCCAAACCATCGTCGACCCCGACCGGACCGGCGCGCCGGGCAGCGTCACCCAGGTCCGGGAGTGCGCGCACGCGCTCGTGCAGCTCGCCAAGCGCGAGGCACGGTCGACGCTGCTCGTCGGTCACGTCACCAAGGATGGCGCCGTCGCGGGACCCCGGGCGCTCGAGCACGTCGTCGACACGGTGCTGTCCGTCGACGGTCACGACCATCACACGCTGCGCCTCGTCCGGGCGTTGAAGCACCGGTTCGGATCGACCCAGGAGCTCGGTGTGCTGGAGATGCGCGACACCGGTCTGGTCGAGGTTCCCGACCCCTCGTCGCTGTTCCTCGAGGACCGGCGGGCCGACGCCCCCGGGTCGGCGGTCGCGGCGGTGCTGGACGGCGCGCGGCCGCTGCTCGTCGAGGTGCAGGCCCTCGTCGCGCCCGCGGTGGGGCCACCGCGGCGCGTCGCCGACGGGTTCGACAGCTCCCGCCTCACGCTGCTCCTCGCGGTGCTCGAAGCCCGCGGCGCGGAGACGTTCCGGGCCGCCGACGTGTACGCCAACGTCGTCGGTGGCGTGCGCGTCACGGAGCCCGGCCTCGACCTGGCCGTCGCGCTCGCGGTCGCCGGCGCCCAGCTCGACCGTGCCCTGGCGGCGGACAGCGTCGTCGTCGGTGAGATCGGCCTCGGCGGCGAGATTCGCCAGGTCGCCGGGGCCGGTCGCCGCCTCGCCGAGGCGGCGCGGCTCGGGTTCCGCCAGGTGATCGGCCCCGCCTCGTTGCCCGCGACGCCGGGCCTCACCGCGCGGTCGGTCGCGACGGTGCACGACGCGCTCCGCGTCGCGTTCGGTGACGGCGACCGTCCGGCGCCTTGACTCTCCGTTGCCTCGCGGTCAAGCGGTGAGGAGGCGGTAGGGTTCGCGCGCCGCGCCGTCTGGTGCCCGGCTGAAGCGACCCTCACATGCCCGCCCCGCCGCGATCGGAAGCCCTTCTCGCCGCCCTGCGACTCGTCGCTCCCGGCTCCGCGCTGCGCGACGGCATCGAGCGGATCATCCAGGCCCGCATGGGTGCGCTGCTCGTCGTCGGCGCCGGCCCCGACGTGCTGCACGTCTGCTCCGGTGGCTTCCTGCTCGACGCCGAGTTCACACCCCAGCGGCTCTCGGAGCTGGCGAAGATGGACGGCGCCATCATCGTCACCGGCGACTGCTCCCGCATCGTGCGGGCCAACGTCCACCTCGTACCCGACGCGAACATCCCCACCTCCGAGACCGGGACCCGCCACCGCACCGCGGAACGGGTCGCCCGACAGGTGCCGGTCCCCGTCATCACCGTCTCCGAGGACCGCTCCGAGGTCGCGATCCACGTCGGCGGGCTGAAGCGGGCGATCGAGCCCACCCCCCGGGTCATGGCCCGGGCCGACCAGGCGCTCCAGATCCTCGAGCGCTACAAGGCGCGCCTCGACGCGGTCAGCGCGACCCTGTCCGCCCTCGAAGTCGAGGACCTGGTGACACTGCGCGACGTCGCGACCGTGCTGCAGCGGGCCGAGATGGTGCGTCGGATCTCCGAGGAGATCGAGGGTTACGTCGTCGAGCTCGGCGCCGACGGCCGACTCGTGCTCCTCCAGCTCGATGAGCTCGTCGGCGGCGTGGAAGACGACCGCCGGCTCGTCGCCAAGGACTACTTCCAGTCCAACGCCGACTGGGAGCTCGGCCACGTGATGGGCCGACTCAGCGATCTCGACGACGATGCGGTCCTCGGCCTCCACGACGTCGTCGGTGTGTTGCACCTCGGTCCGGCGGTCGGCCTCGATTCCCCGGTGCAGCCACGCGGGTTCCGGATCCTCCACAAGATCCCCCGCCTCCCCGAGGCCGTGTCCGACCATGTCGTGGCCCGCTTCACGAATCTCCAGAAGATCATGCGGGCCAGCGAGAGCGATCTCGTCCAGGTCGACGGTGTCGGCGACGCCCGTGCCCGCGCCATCAAGGACGGCCTCGCCCGCCTCGCCGAGACCAGCATTTTGGAGCGCTACACCTGATGACCGCGCTCGCCGACGGACCGCACGCCGCAACCGTCGATCGCATCACCCTGCGCGGCAGCGACGGTGCGGACGTCGATGCCATTCTCGCCACCCCCGACGCCGCGGTGCAGGGCGTGGTGCTCCACCCCGACGTCATGGGCGTCCGGCCCCTCTTCGACGATCTGTGCCGGCGCGTCGCCACGCACGGCTACCTGGTGTGCTGCCCCGAGCCGTTCGCCCGCGCCCCGCGCGACGTCCGCGCCGCCGAGGACTCCGCGGCGCGCCTCGCGTACCTGCCCCAGCTCGACGACGACCTCCAGCTCGGGGACCTCGCGGCCGCCGCCGATCAGGTCGGCATGGCCGACGTCTCCCTGGTGGGGTTCTGCATGGGAGGCATGCAGACCCTCAAAGCCGCCGCGACGGGCCGGTTCCAGCGGGCGGTGCCGTTCTACGGGATGATCCGCCTGCCCGAGGCGTGGCGCGGTGGAGGCCTACGCGAGCCGCTCGACACCGCCGCCGGTGTGTGCCCGACCCTGGCCATCTTCGGTGGGGACGACCCGTTCACCCCGTCCGAGGACATCGAGGCGCTCCGGGCGGCGTGGCGGGGCCGGGACGACTGCACCATCGTCGTGTACCCCGATGCCGAGCACGGCTTCGTCCACGCGCCTGAGCGGTCCGTCCACCGCCCCGACGACGCCGCCGACGCCTGGCGTCAGACCTTGGCCTTTCTCGCCCGCTGACCGCCGGCCGCGCCGGTGCGGCGGGTCAGAGCGTGGCGCGGTCCTCCATCGCCTCGCGGTCGAGGATCCGGTACTGGTTGCGGCCGTCGAGCGCGAGCCAGCCGAGCCGGGTGAACAGGGAGATCGCCTTGTTGACCCGCTCCCGAGAGGCGCCGACCATCGCCGCCAGCTCCTCTTGTGTGATGGGCAACGCGAACCGGTCCCGTGGCCCCGCCAGCTCGAGCAGCCGTTTCGCGGTGCGCGCCGGCACGTCGAGGAACACCGCGTCGGCCAACGCCTCGTCCGTCGCGCGCAGCCGACCCGCGAGCAGCCGCACGATGACCCAGAGCAGCTCGGGCTTCGCGCGCAACACCTCGCGGACCGGCTCGTAGCCGAGGACCACGACCGTCGAATCGGTCAGGGCGCGTCCGTCCGCCGAGCGGGGCGCGTCGTCGAACAACGCCATCTCCCCGAACAGCGCGCCGCCTTCGAGCACCGCGACGACCGACTCGCGGCCGTCGCCGGCCTGCTGGGCGATCGCGATGCGGCCCGTGTCGACGATGAACAGCTCCTCGGCCCTTTCCCCCTGGCGGAAGAGCAACTGGTTGCGGGCGTAGTTGCGAACCTCGGCGCGGTCGCGCAGCTCCGCGAGCGCCTCGGCGGGAAGCGCCGCGAACAGGTCCGTCGTGTCGAGCAAGTTTCGTGAGGGCACCAGCGTCCTTCCTGGCGCGCGAGAGCGTAGCGACAGCGTGCCGAGCGGGCCGGAGGCGTCTGGTATCCTGAGCGTTCCGGCTCCCCTTTCTGCTCTGCCCCCGCGAGGTTCCTGCATGTCGTTCGCCGTCGGTGACAAGGTCGTGTACCCCCATCACGGGGCCGCCATCATCGAAGGCAAGGAGAAACGGGTCTTCGACGGGCACAAGGCCGACTACTTCGTGCTGCGGATCACCTACGGGGACCTGAAGGTCTCGATCCCGGTGGAGAAGGCCGAGGAGATCGGGCTTCGGGACGTCATCAACGACGAAGAGGTGGAAGAGGTGTTCGCGGTCCTCCGCAAGAAGGAGGCCCGCATGCCGACGAACTGGTCCCGCCGGTTCAAGAACCACGTCGAGAAGCTCAAGAGCGGCGACATCTACCAGGTCGCCGAGGTGGTCCGGAACCTCTCCCTGCGGGAGGCCGACAAGGGTCTCTCCGCCGGTGAGAAGCGGATGCTGGCCCGAGCCCGCCAGATCCTCGTCTCCGAGCTGACCTTCGCGCTCAACGTCGACGAGGAGACCGCCGAGGAACGCCTCGACGACGTGCTCGCGGGCAAGGAAGTCAAGGTCACCAAGACGCGCCGCAAGGCCGCGCCGGCGAAGAAGGCCCCGGCCCGCAAGACCGCTGCCAGCACAGCCAAGAAGGCGGCGGCCCGCAAGCGGTAGCGGGCAGTTCATGGGGCACAGCGCGGCGATCGTGGTCGCCGCGGGCGGGGGCGAGCGGTTCGGCGGCCCGAAGCAGTTCCTGCGACTCGGGACCAGCCGGCTGGTCGACCACGCCGTCGCCGCCGCGGCCGCGGTCTGCGACGCGGTCATCGTCGTGCTCCCCGCGGGTCACCCCTGGGACGGGGCGCCCGTGACCGCCACCGTCCCCGGCGGCGCCACCCGGGCCGCCTCCGTCCGGGCCGGCCTCACCGCGGTGCCGGGCTCCACGGAGGTCATCGTCGTCCACGACGCGGCCCGGCCGCTCGCCACACCCGAGCTGTTCCGGGCCGTCATCGCCGCGGTCGACGCGGGCGCCGACGCGGCGATCCCCGCGGTGCCGATCGCCGACACCGTCAAGCGTGTTGACGGTGACCGGGTGCTCGACACCCTCCCTCGTGAGAACCTGGTCGCGGTGCAGACCCCGCAGGCGTTCCGGGCCGAGACGCTGCGCGCCGCCCACCGCGACGCCGGGGACGCCACCGACGACGCCGCGCTCGTCGAAGGCGCCGGCGGCACCGTCCGCACCGTCGCCGGCGACCCCCGCAACCGCAAGGTCACCACGACCAGCGACCTCGTCGTCGTCGCCGCGCTCCTCGACGCGCAACCGTGAAGATCCGCGTCGGGCTCGGCTACGACGTCCACGCCGTCGGGGGTGACCGGCCCCTCGTCCTCGGCGGGGTCCGCGTCGACGGCCCCGGCCTCGTCGGCCACTCCGACGCCGACGCGATCGCCCACGCGGTCGCCGACGCCCTCCTCGGCGCCGCGCAGCTCCCCGACCTCGGCACCCTCTTCCCGGCCGGGGACGACCGGCACCGCGACGCCGACTCGATCGCCTTGCTCCGCGACGTCGTGGCCCGCGTCTCCGACGCCGGGTGGACCGTCTCCAACGTCGACGTCGTCATCGTCGCCGAGGAGCCGCGCCTCGCGCCGCACCGCGACGCGATGAACACGACCTTGAGCAGCGCCGTCGGTGCCCCGGTCAGCGTGAAGCCCAAGCGCGGTGAAGGTGTCGGCGCGCTCGGGCGAGGCGAGGGCATCGCCGTGACCGCCGTCGCGCTCCTCGTCTCCGAACTGCCCGGTGACGCATGACACCCCACCAGTACCCTCGAACGCGATGACCGTTCGCGTCCATGACACGCTCCATCGAGCCAAGGTCGACCTCGAGCTGCGCGAGCCGGGGAAGGTGTCGATCTACGTCTGCGGCCCCACCGTTTACGACGTCCCCCACATCGGCCACGGCCGCACCGTGCTCGTCTACGACGTCATCCGCCGGTACCTGCGGTGGCGGGGCCTCGACGTGACGTTCGTGTCCAACGTGACCGACATCGAGGACAAGATCATCGCCCGCGCCCACGAGACCGGCGGCTCCGAGACGGAGCTCGCGCACCGCTTCGAAGCCGCCTGGTGGGACCAGATGGACCGGCTCGGCATCGAACGGCCCGACCACACGCCCCACGCCACCGCGTACGTCGCCGACATGCTCGACCTTGTCGGCGAGCTCATCGACGGGGGCCACGCATACGTGGTCGACGGGCGCGGCGTCTACTTCGACGTCGCGTCGTTCCCCGGGTACGGCGCGCTCCCGCACCGCGGCCTCGACCAGCTCCTCGCCTCCGCCGGAGGCCGCGTCGAGGTCGACGAGGCCAAGCGCAGCCCGGTCGACTTCGCGCTCTGGAAGGCCGCCAAGCCGGGCGAGCCCACCTGGGACTCACCGTGGGGGCCGGGCCGGCCGGGGTGGCATCTCGAGTGCTCCACCATGGCCCTCGACCTCCTCGGGGAAGGGTTCGACCTCCACGGCGCGGGCGACGACCTGGTCTTTCCCCACAACGAGAACGAGCGCGCCCAAGCGGAGGCCGCGGGCCACCCGTTCGCGCAGCACTGGCTCCACGCCGGCATGGTCGAGGTCCGCGGCGAGAAGATGTCGAAGTCGTTGCACAACTTCCGTACCCTTGCCGACGCCCTGGAGGCCCACGGGCCCCGCGCCTTCCGGATGGCGGTACTCCAGACCCACTACCGCAAGGCCACCGAGCTCGGCGACCCCGAGCTCACCACCGCGGCGAGCGCGGTCGCCCGCCTCGACGCACTGGCGCGCCGCCTCCCTGACATCGCCGGTCCGCCGCCGCCGCTCGATCCGGCCGTCGTCGAGCGGTTCCGAGCCGAGATGGACGACGACTTCGGGACCCCCGGGGCGGTCGCCGCGATCTTCGACGCGGTCAGCGCCGCCAACCAGGAACTCGCCTCGGGAGACCCCGACCGGGCCCGCACCCTCGGGTCGACCGCCCTGGCGCTGAGCGGCGTGCTCGGCATTCCTGTCGACACCCGGACCGACGCGGACACCACGCTCGACGCCCGAGTCGCCGAACGCGACGCAGCGCGGGCCGCTCGCGACTTCGCAGCCGCGGACCGCATCCGCGACGAGCTCGCCGACCAGGGGATCGTGCTTGAGGACACGCCGAACGGGACCGTCTGGCACCGGTCGTGAGCCCCCGCCGAGGCGGCGACCTCGGGGCGTCGATCGTCCCCGGGCGACGCGCCGTCATCGAGCTGCTCCGGGCCCAGCGACGCCGGGTCCTCAGCGTCGCCATCGCCCGCGGCCGCGACTCGGCCGCGGTCCTCGACGAGATCGAACAGCTCGCCGCCCACACCGGCGCACCCGTCCAGCTCGTCGACGCCGAACGGCTCCGCAAAGACGCCGGGATCGAGACGGCGCAGGGGGTCCTCGCCCGCGCCGCGCCCATCAACCCGACGCCGCTCGCCGACCTGCTCGGCGCACCCGACGCGTTCCTCGTCGCGCTCGACGGCGTGACCGACCCCCGCAACCTCGGCGCGGTGCTCCGCACCGCGCTCGGCGCGGGCGCGACCGGCGTCATCGTGCCGCGCCACCGCAGCGCGCCGCTCAGCCCCGCGGCGGTGAAAGCCGCCGCAGGTGCCGTCGAGCATCTCCCGATCGCGGCGGTGGGCGGTGTCGCTGCCGCGCTCGAGCACGCGTCCCGTGCCGCGGTCTGGACCGTCGGCCTCGACGCCGACGCCGAGGCCGACATCCGTGACATCGGCGTCGCCGACCGGCCGCTCGTCCTCGTGCTCGGCGCCGAAGGATCCGGACTGCCCCGACTCGTTCGGTCCCGCTGCGACGTCCTGGCCCGCATCCCGATGCGCGGACCGATCGAGTCGCTCAACGTCGCCGCCGCGGCCGCGGTCGCGTGCTTCGAGGTCGCGCGCCACCGCCGCCACTAACCTGCAGTCCACGCCGGGTTAGCTCAGCTGGCAGAGCGCTGCTCTTGTAAAGCAGAGGCCGTCGGTTCGATCCCGACACCCGGCTCGTCGTCGATGGCCCGGAGTTCAGATACCTCGCGCGTCGCGCCCGGTGGGTCGCGCCGCTCCGGCCATGCCACGATCCCGGTCAGGCGGGGCTGGGCATGTCGGGCTCGAGGGCGCTGTCCGGAGCTGGCTCGGATGGGCCGTGACGCGTGCCCGCGGCGAGGATCACGCGGTTTCGACCTTCGGACTTGGCGCGGAGCAACGCAACGTCGGCTTGCTCGACGATCTCACCGAACGTCAGATCGGGCTCCCCGAGTGCGAGCCCGAAGCTGACCGTGAAGGCTGGCACGGTCCCGCCGTGCAGCGCGTCGGCCAGTCGCGCCCGGACGCGGTCGAGCACCGTGTACGCGTCGGCGATGCTGCAGTCGGGTAGGACCACGACGAACTCCTCACCGCCGTACCGGGCGGCCATGTCGTTGGGTCGTACGCCGTCCCGCAGCACCCCCGCGAAGAGACGCAAGGCGCGGTCGCCGGTGTCGTGACCGTGGATGTCGTTCAAGGGCTTGAAATGGTCGAGGTCGCCGTAGGCGACCGCATACGGTCGCGCCTGGGCGGTGAGGTCCAAGACGGCGGCCTCGAGGCTACGGCGGTTCAGCAGACCGGTCAGCGGGTCGGTGCGAGCCTGAGCCTCGGTGCGGCTGAAGGCCCGGAGGATCCCGATGCGTTCACCGGCCTTGCGGGCGATGAGCTCCAGGTCGGCGGTCGCCGACGTGGAGGGCGGATCATGGTCGGGACCGATGGCGTGCACGACGCCGACCGTCTTGCCGGCGATGCCGACCGGCACGCACACCGCGGAGCAGGGTCCCGACTCGCGGTCCACGAGGTGCGGGCAGGTGTCGAGGTCGGTGCTCGACGGCCATTGCTGCGTCTGGCCCCGGTTCGTGGCGGGGCAGTCGTCGGGCGCCATGACCCCGCAGCCGGGTGCGACACGGGTGGTGATCACCTGGCGGAAGTGAGCGCGGCTCGAGTCGGCGACGAGGAGCTCCGAGCGCATCGTCGGAAAGCCGCGCTCGATCGCCCGTTGCACCAGCGTGTAGCAGTCGTCCTCGGTGCGGGCCATCTGGAGGGCCCGTTGGAGCCCGGACTCGAGGTCGTTGCGGCGGACCTCGCCGAGCTGAATGCGGTAGCGACGCCGGATGGAGCGGGTCACGACCGTGAACGAGATCATCGTGAGGATCAGGACGGCGACGGCGACGATCAGCAGGTCCCGCTGATGCGCGCCGAAGCTGGTGTCGGCTTGGGTGACCACGGCATTGATGCGCGACTGGTAGAGGTCCTGGATCGCCGCCAAGGCTTGCTGCTGCGTGGAAGCGGCGGCGGTGAAGGCGGCGACCGTGGCGGGTGTCTCCGACGCGGGGTCGAGCGTCGCGATACCGGCCGTGGCGAGCCGCTGGCCGTCGACCTCGGCTTCCTTCCGGAGCTTGGCCTCGCCGGGCAGGTGGGCGGTGAGGCGGGTGTAGGCGTTCCACGCCGCGTTCGCGGCGGTGTCGAAGTCGGCGAGGTGGTTGATTTCGGCGGCGCGCGCCGCTGGATCGGCTGATTGGGTGGCTGCGAGCAGTCCCGCGCTCCCGGCGGTGAAGTTCCGGGCGGCCTTCGCGAGCTGCGCCGAGGCCGGCACGAGCCGGACGGTGGCGGTCTTGATGTCGCTCTCGGTGCTGCCCAGGGCGAGCGGACCCGTGATGAAGGCGGCGACGACCACGAGCACGGTGAGCAGCCAGAGCAGCTGGACCTGATGATGGGGGGCGAGCCCGTGGCGTACGGGAGCCTCAGCCTCGGGGCGCGACGGCGACGATCGTCTCGCTCTCCATGGCGCTCGGAACGCCTGCATCGGCTGGCCTCCCACTCCCAGGTCATGGTTATCGGCACTTGCACCCCAAGCCTTGAGTGGGACGCGAGGTGGCGGGGGGCGCGGCCCTACGCTGCGGCGGTGCCGACGGTTGTCCGTCCCCTCGAGTGCGGCTGGCTCGCCTGCGACCTCGGGGTCCTGATCGCGGGCCGCTCCGGGCGTTGTCGCCCCGGGTCCCGGCGTTCCTGATCGAGCACCCCTGAGGTCTTGGTCCTGTTCGACACCGGCCTCCATCCCGACCTCGCCACCTCCACCGCCCGGTTGCGCAGCGTCGCCGACCTGTTCAGCCCGGATGTCACCGACGCCGAGGTTTCTCCGCACGGCGTGTTCGGGTCTCGGCCGAACTGGTCGTCGCTCGACCCCAACGGCAACCCTCTGTCGAAGGTGAGCCTGGCGTACTACTACGCCACGCTGGCGCAGTGGGTCGGTGTCCGCGTCGCGTCCGTGTTGCCCGTCCCCGGGACCGTCATCTCCGGCATCGTCACCAGGCCGACCGCGTGCTCCCGCGCCGCGGCGGGCCATGACGGCCGTCACGCCCATCGTCGGGGCGAGGTCGCGAACCGCCCCCTCATCGCACGCCGCCGCTTCCTCGTGCAGATCGGTCGAAATACCCGGCTTCTCGGTGATCTGGGGCCATACTCGGTCAGCGATGGAGCTCACGGCGCGCGAGCGCGCAATCCTTGATTTCGAACGCTCCTGGTGGTGCTTCCCCGGACCGAAGGAATCGGCGATCCGCGCCCGGCTGCAGGTGTCCACGAGTCACTACTATCGGGTGCTCAGCGAGCTGCTCGAGAAGCCCGCCGCGTTCGAGTACGACCCCCTCACCGTGAAACGCCTCCGCCGCTACCGTGATGACCGGCGTCGTAGCCGCCTCGACGGCCGCCGCGCTGATCCCGGCTCACGATGACCGCGATTGCGCACTCGCCCCGCCTGGGCGCCACGATCTTGCGTACCGCGGCGCGCGGTGCCGTCCTCGTCGGCGCCGCGATCGTGCTCGGCATCGTGCTGCTCCAAGTCGTCAACGACAGCGGCTCCTCCGGCGGGGGAGGGTCGAGTGCGGGCGCGACGACACCGAGCTCGTCGAGCTCGAGCGGCGTCACGACGACCACCAACGTCAACGCCGGCCGACCGGCGTCGCAGGTGAAGATCTTCGTCCAGAACGCGTCCGGCGTGGGCGGCGCTGCCGCGACGAAGGCGAACGTGCTCCGGGGCCTCGGGTACGCGATCGTCGGGACCGGCAACGCCGCCCTCCCCCAGACCGGGACCGTGGTCGGCTGCAAGAACGGCTTCACGAAGGAAGCGGACGCCCTCGCCAAGAACGTCGGGGTCGGCTCGACCGTCGGCGCGTACCCGACCCCCCCTCCGGTCAACTCCACGTCCGCGGACTGCATCGTCACCATCGGCAAGTAAAGGCCGGCGCAGGCCGCCCATGACGCTTCCCGGTGTGCTCGCGCCCCTGGTGGAAGACCCGGGCGCGGCGGCAGTCGTCACCGACTTCGACGGCACCCTCGCCCCGATCGTCGACGACCCTGACCGGGCCCACGCCGTCCCAGGCGCGGTCGCGGCCCTCCGCGACCTGGTCGAGCCGCTGGCGCTCGTCGCGGTCATCAGCGGACGGTCGGTGACGTACCTACGCGCCCAGCTGCCCATCGACGGGTTGATCCTCGTCGGTCAGTACGGCCTCGAGCGGCTCGTCGACGGTGAGATCGTGGTCGACGAACGCGCCGCGGCGTACGCCGACGCGGTCGCGGCGGCGGCTGAGGACGCCGAGCGCCGCTGGCCGCGGCTGCTCATCGAGCGCAAAGGAACGGTGGCGCTCTCGGTGCACTGGCGAGCGACGCCGGAGGCGTCCCCGGCTCCCGAGGAGCTGGCGTCCCTCGCCGATCAGCACGGGCTGGCGCTGTCGCCGGGCCGAATGGTGGGGGAGCTGCGCGCCCCGATCGACGTCGACAAAGGCGCCGCGCTGCGTCGGCTCCTGCAGGAACGCCCCGTCCGCGCCGGCGCGTTCGCGGGCGACGACTACGGAGACCTGCCGGCGTTCTCCGTCCTCGCCGAGCGTGCCGGGCGCGACGCCGACTTCGTCGGCGTCCGGATCGCGGTGCGATCCACCGAATCACCGGCCGCGCTGCTCGCCGAGGCGGACTACGTCGCCGACGGCCCCCCGGCGCTCGCCGCCCTGATGGAGTCGTTGGCGACCCTGGTCAGCGGGCCTCGATGAGCTGATCGTCGAACCACATCTTGGGCGTCCGTGCCCCGGCCAGCTCCCGCAGGGTCGCCGCCCGCCCCGCGCGCTCCTCGGCCGGCATCGACAAGGCCTGGTGCAGCGCGTCGGCCGCCTGCTCAAGATCGAACGGATGCATGCGCACGGCGGCAGTTCCGAGGTCGTCCCACGCGCCGGCGTCGGGGGACAGGCACACGACCCCATCCCGTCGGTTGAGGAGCGGGCCCTCCTTGGCGACGAGATTGAGGCCGTCCTTGATCGCGTTGACGACGAGCACGTCGTAGCGGCCCATGGCCGCCACCGTGCTCGGGTAGTCGTCCTTGGTGTCAACCACGACGGGTGCCCAGCCGCTCGTCCCCCACCGGTCGTTCACGCGGGCCGCTGCCGTCTCGACCTCTTGTCGGTACGCCTGGTACTCGGCCAGCGTCTCGCGGGACGCGTTGAGGCGGGCGACGAAGCTGACGCGTTCGCGCCATTCCGGGTGTCGCTCGAGGAGCAGGTCGTAGGCGAGAAAGCCGCGCACGATGTTCTTCGACGGGTCGATCCGGTCGACGCGCAGCACCAAGGCGCGGTCGCCGACGACCCCGTCGAGCTCCTGCGCGGCGTGGCGCGCCTCATCCGATGCCGCGAGGGTGGTCAAGGCGTCCGGGTCCGGGCCGAGTGGCGCCACGAACGTCGGGACAGACAAGGCGGCGCCGAGGATCTCCCGGGCCGACGCCTCGTAGGCCTGCGCCCAGCGGCGCGCGTGAAACCCGCACGGGGCAGCCGCCATCGATGCGCACAGCGCGGTGGCCGCATAGTCCGGGAGCACCCGGATCGAGTTCGGCCCACAGAACGGCGTGTGCGTGAAATGGGCGAGCCGCAGGTCGGGGCGGTGGGCCCGGAGCAGTCCCGGCACCAACGCGAGGTGCATGTCCTGGACGAGTACCACCTCGCCGTCATCGGCCAGCTCGGCTGCCGCGTCCGCGAACGCGACGTTGGCCGCCTCGTACGACTCCCACGCCTCGCGCCAGCGGCCGTCGAAGCGCGGTCGGCGTGTCAGGTCGAACAGTCCGTGGTAGAGGAACCAGAGCGTGCCGTTCGACACAACCTCGTACGCGGCGCGGAACGTCTGGGGGTCCACGTCGAGGAGCCGCAGATCGACGCCCGCGGCGTGCACGGCGCCCGCCCGGACGGCACCCCGGTCCGCGTCGCTCAGCGCCGCGGCGATCCAGGTGCTGTCCCCGCCGGCCGCACCCGACAGGAGCAGCGGGGCCAGTGAGCTGGCCAACCCGCCCGCGCCCGGACGCGCTACGTACGTCCCGTCGGCGCCCGGTTCGTAGCGGTACGGGCCCCGATTCGAGAGAACGACCGTCACCGCAGCTCGCTGAGCAGCAGCAACCAGTCGTGGAGCTCGGTGGTGGCGAGGAAGTTCGCCCGGACGTGCTCGCGCCCCTGGGAGCCCATCGCGTCAGCCCCGACAGGGTCGGCGAGGAGGTCGATGATGCGTTGCGCGCATCCCTCGACGCTGTCGACGAGAAAGCCCGTGAAGTCGTCGATGACCTGCAGCTTGATGCCACCGGCGCGGCCGCCGACGACGGGTCGACCCTTCCAGAGGGCCTCGCTGACCGTCAGCCCGAACCCTTCCCGGAGCGACTTCTGCACCATGACCGTCGCGATCCGCTGGAACGCGTTGATCTGCACCGACCCGACCTGATGCAGGTTCGAGAGCAGGTGGATGTCCCGGTCGCCGGCGCGGGCCTGCTCGGTCTCCTCCCAGACCCGGAACCCTTCCGGATCGTCGGTGGCCATCGAGCCTGCGAGCAGCAGCTGCGCGTCGGGGACCTGCTCGCGCACGATCCGGAACGCTTCGACCACTCCGATCGGGTCCTTCCACGGATCGAAGCGGCTCACCTGGCAGACGATCGGCCGTTTGGTGTCGATCCCGTACTGGCGGGTCAGCTCCTCGCAGAACGGCCGGGCGAGGTCGAGGTTCTTCACCGAGAGTGGATCGATACACGGGTGCAGCTCGACGACTCGCTCCATCTTCAGTGACGCGGGCACGAACTCGGCCAACGTCCACACCGACGCGTCATGGAGCTCCACGAACGGCCGGAAGAACTCCCACACCGTCGGGTTCGCGACGGTCAGGTCGATATGGCAGCGCCAGATCCACCGCGTCCGGTCGTTGGAGAACGACGGGTGGTCACGCAGGAAGTGGAGCAGCGCCGCCGGCTGCGGGTCGTGGACGACGATGACGTCGAACGCGTCGTCCATCATCAGGGAGTTGTCGAGGATCCGCTCGAGATAGATCTTCTGCATGTGGGGCGTCCACTCGATGTCCGCACCCTGCAGCGCGTTGTGGACCTGCTTGGTGACCGCGAAGAACTCGTCGCTGCCGTGCAGGACCTGCCACTCGGCGTCGATGCCGATGCTGCGCAGCAACGGCACGTGCGTCGCGAGCAGCTCCGCGACGCCGCCGCCGTACGCGGTGGCGCTGACGTGGAGCACGCGGGCGCCCTCCAGCGGCTCGGCGGCCTCCCGGATCTGCGCGATCGGCTCGTCGCCGACGATGCCGGCGTAGTGGGCGAGCTCCTTTTCGAGCAGCGGGACACGCTCGAGCATCCAGGCCAATCTAGTGAGCATGCCCACCGCCGTCGCGTGTCCTGACAAGTTCCGGGGGACGCTCACCGCGCCCGAGGCCACCGCCGCGATAGCCGCCGGCCTGCACCGAGCGGGCTTCGACGACATACGGAGCGTGCCCCTCGCCGACGGTGGCGACGGGACCCTCGATGCCCTCCTCGCGGCGCGCGGTGGCAGCCGCCGTCGAGTGCGCGTCACCGGACCGCTCGGCGACCCCGTCGACGCCGAGTACGGGCTGACCGCGGACGGCCTCGCGATCGTCGAGATGGCCCAGGCGAGCGGCCTCGCGCTCGTCGCGCCCCGCAACGACCCCCTGCGCGCGTCGACCCGCGGCACGGGCGAGCTGCTCGCCGCGGTCGCCCGCAGCGGAGCGAAGCGCGCGCTCGTCGGCGTGGGTGG
>DATISY010000116.1:0-3213 GCA_035468285.1 Acidimicrobiia bacterium
GGTCGTAGTCACGCACGCCCGGGTACGCGGGGAAGCATCCCTGGTCGATGCCGTCGACGATCGTGTCGAGCACCTCGACGAAGCGGGTCTGGACCCGGTCGTCGAGTGCGTAGCCATCACGGGGGTCGTCGGGGATGTCGGGCCGCGTGTACCAGTAGTAGGCCCACACGTCCTCGGCTTCGGTGTCAGCCGAGGCCGCCATCCCGTAGATGGGAAGCTGCAGCCGCTGACCGCCGACGACCGGGTCCCGGTCCAGGCCCTCGTCGTGGCGCCGACCGGTCTTGTAGTCGTAGACGATGACGCGCCGCCCGTCCGGAGATCGGTCGACCCGGTCGATGCGGCCCCGGAACGTCACGCTGCGGCTCCGCGGGAGCGCGACCGTCACGCCGGCCCGGTCGGCCATCCCGAACGGGACCTCGAGACCGTCAGCCGTCGGGATGGTGCCCGACGCGGCCCGCAGCTGGCTGTCGACGGTGAGGAAGTGGAGCGCCACGCGGCGGATGCGGCGTCGCGCGAGACGCCAGAGGAGCGGCCGCCCGGTGATCCCGCGCGCGTCGGCGTCGGCGCAATGGCGGTCGACGACCTCGAGCATCCGGGCGCGGTCCGCGTCCGACCACGGCTGATCGGGCGATCGGGGCGGCTGGTCGCGCACGAACGACTCGAGGATGGCATGGACGAGCGTCCCCTCGTCGAGGGCGCTGATCGACTCGGCGGCTTCGGGACGCGCGACCTCTCGCACCTCCAGCACCCGGCCGACCAGGTATCGGAACGGGCAGCTGGCCCAGTCCTGGAATGCGGTGGCGGACACGGGCCGGTCGGGGCCGTGCGCGAGCAGCGGGGACGTGCCGACGTTCCCACCGAACACGGTGAACCGGTTGGAGGAGCGACCGGCGGCGAGCGCGAACCCTCGCCCTAACGCCGTGTCGGCGAGTGGATAGTCGGTGAGTCGCCGGTTGGTCTTTCGCCACTCGTCGAGGCTGCGCAGATCCCACTCGGTGAGCGAGGCCGGCGCCGCGTCCGACGTCACGCCCTGCTCGAAGGACGCCACGACATCGAGCCAGGGCTGGGCGTCGAGGCCGCGCAGCTCCTCGGCGGTGACCGGTCGACCTGCGTGCGCGCTCGCGGTGTCGACGACCCACCGGGCGGGGAGGCGACCTTGTTGGGCTCGGGGGTCGGCCCGCGGGAAGCAGAGGATGGTCTCCGTGGCGGCCGCGAGCGCCGCGACGAAGTCGTCACGACCGTCGGCGCGGCGGCTGGCCACGGTCGCGAGCGTCCCGACGGCGACCCGGTCGTCCTCGGGGAGGAACGGGTCGTCGCGGCCGCGGGGCGGGAGCGCGCCTTCGAAGCCGCCGACGACGGCGATGGTGGTGAACTCGGTCCCGACCGCGGCGTGGACGGGCCCGACGAAGATCCCGGTCCCGTACCGGCCGACATGGGTGACCGATCCGGCGAGCGCGGTGTCGAGCGCGGCGCGGAACCGGGCGAGGTCGACGTCGGCGCCGAGGTCGTCGAGGTCCGCGAGGTCGTCGAGGGCCGCGTCGACGCGCCGGGCGGCGTCGAGCTCTCGCTCGGGCCAGTCGCCGCGGCGGCCCTCACCGCCGAGGTATCGGTCCAGGAGCCCCCGCGCCCAGGCGGCCAGCGTCGCCCAGCGGGTCGGTACCGGGACGCGCGTGGCGTCGAACAGCCCGCCGACGAAGTCTTCGAGCGCCGCGACGTGGTCGCGGTCGCGCTCGAGGCGTCCGACCCGCCAGGCGGGCTCATCGTCGGGGTCGAGACGGCGGAGCTCCTCGTCCAGTGCTTCCCGTCGGGACGCCAGCCGGTCGCGCCACTGGTCCTCGCCCGCGACGATCCCCGCGGCGCGCGACACGAGGTCCCACCGCGTTCCGGGGATCCGGTGACCGGACCGGTCCAGGATCGGGCCGGACCCGAGCCATCCCGCGACCGCGTCGCGGGCGAAGTCGGCGTCGATGAGGTCGAGGGCACCGGTGAGCACCCGGCCGGCCACCGAGTCGGCGAGGAGACGCGGGGACGGGCCGGTCCAGGGGACTCCGGCGCTGTCGAGCAGCTCCGGGACCAGCCGGGCGTACGGCTCGGCGACGGTATAGAGGATGGCGAGCTGGTGGAACGGGACGCCGTTCTCGGCGCGGCCCAGCAGCCGCCGGATCGTGGCCCGGGCCTCGTCCTCAGGGTCGGCCGCCTGCAGGATCCGGTCCGCGACGGGCGACGCGAGACGCTCCGACGCGGTTGCGGTGACGACCACGCGCAGTCGTTCGCCGGCCGCGAGCGCGCTCGCGAACGCCCGCTCGGCGACGGACAGCGGGCGGGGAAGGAAGAGGATGACGGTGCCCAGCTCGTCGAGTCCCGGTGCGCCGTCCTCGACCGCGGCCGCGGCGGCCAGGGCGAGATCCTCCTCGTCGTAGGACGCCGCGGTCAGCTCTCGGTAGCGCACGTAGAGGTCAGCCACGGCCGCCGCCCGCGGGCCGCGGACGGTCAGGGCGGTGAGGGTCGAATCGGGGGCACGGCGCAGGTCGGCGAAGGTGACGCTGAGGCGGTCCTCGGTGCTGGGTTGGGTGGCGACCGCGGCGAACGGGCCGGGCGTCGCGTGGAGCGCGGCGTGGACGGCCTCGGCGCGGCGCGCCGCGGTGAGTGGGACGCGCCCGTCCTCGGCGAGCCGAGGACCGCCGAGGAGCTCGGCGATGCGGGCCAACGGGAGGAACCGCACGTTGACGAGGCCGCCCTGTCGGCCGAGCGCGCGGCGCAGGGACAGCCCGGCGTACGGGGACGGCACCGCCACCGTGACGGGTGCGAGAGGGTCGCCGTGCTTCGCCGCGCGGACCTGGCCCCAGAGCGCTTCCCGGGCGGCCCGACCGGCTCCGGCCACGATCGGCGCCACCGGGAGGGCTGGCCCCTCGACGTCCGCTCGACCCACCCGCGGAGGCTACCGAGGGGGTGCGACGCCGGGACCGGAACCCACTCCCCAACGGTGACGGGGGCGAACGCTGGATCGGGGTAGCCCTGTGCCAATCTGGACCCTTCATGCGCAAGCCGGGGCCGCTCCTCACGCAGTTCTTGACGACGATCGTCATCGGTGGCGTGGCCATTGGCGCCTGCGTGGCGGCCCTCCTCCCCGGCACCTCGGTCTTCGCCAAGAGCATCACGTACCAGAGCGACGCCGTCGGGAAGCTCCGCAGCCTCGCCCAGCGCTCGACGATC
>DATISY010000117.1:0-4870 GCA_035468285.1 Acidimicrobiia bacterium
AACTTCGCCCGGTGGGAGCAGTTCCTCCGCACCGTGACCGCGACGACTGCCCGACGGGCCATGGTCTGGCAGGTCCCCCTCGGCAACCAGTGGTCCCGATCGGAGAACAACACGGCCGGGCACTACCAGGACAACCGGGCCGAGTACTTCTTCGGTCACATCACCGAGCTCCGTGACGCCGGGATCATCGCCATCCTCTTCGGGCGAGGCAACGCCGGCAGTACGACGAACACCGACGACCAGCACGACGGTGTCACCAACCCTGCACCCGTCTGCACGTCCGACGGGCTGAGCACCGGCACGACCTGCAGCAATCAGACCGCCACCGTCAGTGACGACGACGGCGGGTACCTGCGAACCGCGGCCGCGGCGTACTACGCCGCTCCCGTCTCGTTGCCGTAGCCGGTCACGCGCGTCGGGCCGCCTAACCTCGTGGGAGCGAGGCGACGGGCGTGCCCATGAGTCGAGACATCCGTCTGCAGCACGAGCGGGTGGCCGCGGTGGCGCTGCTGATCGCGGCGTTGCTCCCGCTCTACTTCCTGCTGACGGGCTTCGCGGTGGCCGGACCCGGTCCAGCTCCGTTGCGGTGCGGGAGCACCGTGGCCGAGCTCGGACGGGACCGCTCGTCGACCACCGATCCCGCCGACGCGTGCCACGCCGGCGCGGTGGAACGGATCCACCTCGCCGGCGGGTACTTCGCGGCGTCGCTCGGCGTGGCGCTCTGCGTCTGGACTGTGGGCGCGGTGCGCGAGCGGTCGCTGAACGGGGCGTGGGAGCGGGGACTGTCCCCGTCGCGCTGGCTCACGACGCCGGGTCAGGTGTGGTTGATGGCCGCGCTGCTGTTCGTCATCTTCATCTCGGTCGCCCGTTCGGGGATCTGAGCGGCCTCGCCACGGGCCCGTCGCTACCAGCGATCCCAATGCACGACCTCGGCGACGTCGTGGCGCTTCGCCGCTCGGAAGTCCGCCCCGAGCGTGTGCGCGACCGGGATCAGCGCGACCTGGGTGACGTCCCGGAACGGGATGCCCAGGAGAGCCGCGGCTTCCTCCTCGAAGACCAGGTGCACGGTCGTCCAGGAGGTCCCCAAACCGCGGGACCGGGCGGCGAGCATGAAGCTCCAGACCGCCGGCAGGATCGACCCGAACGTCGTGGCCTGGTCGACCAGGGCGGCGTCGTCCACCCGTCCGTCGACGCACGGCACCACGAGCGCCGGGACCTCGTGGAGATGCTCGAACAGGTAACCGGCTGAGCGCATGACGCGAGCGCGGGCGCCTCGGTCCGCGTCGGTGCGGGGCCGCCGCGCCGCTCGGGCTGGTTTCGGACGCTGGGCGTAGTCGACCGCGCCGCGGCGGAACAGGTCGGCGAGCGCCGCGCGTCGCTCCGGATCGGTGATCACGACGAAGTGCCAGCCCTGGTCGTTGCCGCCGGTCGGGGCCTGCAGCGCGAGCGCCAAGCACTCCGTGAGCAGCTCGGGCTCGACCGGGCGGCTCAGGTCGAGACGACGGCGGACCGCCCGGGTGGTGGTGAGCACGTCGTCGAACGGGAGGGGACCCACCGGCCGGGACCGTATCGCTGTGGGACGGCCCGTTTCAGGTCGCCGGCGGAGGCGTGCGCGGCGCGGGTCGCACCACCGCGACCGAGCGTTCCGGGTGGTCGACGTCGAGCTGCACGTCGATCGGCGCCGGCTCGTGCTCCGGGGCCTCCGAGACGATCGTCACCTCTTCGCGTTCGGGCCGGCCCTCGAGCGCGTCGCGCAGTCCGAGGAGGCCGGCCGCGACGACACCACCGACGGCACCGCGCCGAAAGCGGTCGATTGGCCGTTCGGGGGCGTGCTCGCCGTCGCTGTCGTCGGGGACCTCGGCGTCGATGTCGTACTCGTCCACACGACGATGGTACCCACGCGCCGTCCGGCGCCGAATCGCGACGGTCACAGTGCCGATCACGGCGGGCCGCTCCTACACTCGGCCGGAATGCTCACGCTCGATGACCTCACCGCGCTGCTCGAACCCGAGCACCACCTCGTGGTCGTCGCTACGACACGCCGCGACGGCAGCGTGCAGGCGTCCATCGTGAACGCCGGGGTCCTGTGTCACCCCCGCCACGACGGTGCGGTGGTCGGGTTCGTCGCCCGCGGCGGATCCGTGAAGCTGCGTCACCTTCGTCGCGACTCGCGCGTCACGGTCGTCGCACGGTCCGGTTGGCTGTGGGCCGCGGTCGAGGGGGAGGCCGAGATCGTCGGCCCCGACGACCCGACGGCAGGGCTCGATCCCGAGCATCTGCCCGGCTTGCTGCGAGACGTGTTTCGGGCCGCGGGTGGCACCCATGACGACTGGGACGAGTACGACCGCGCGATGGTCGCGGACCGCCGAGCCGCGGTGCTGGTCACACCGACGCGGGTCTACTCGAATGTCGGGTCGTGACGGTCAGGGTCAGGGGACCGAAGCCGGTTTGATCCGGTCCGGTCAGTTGCCGGCGACGCTCACGGTGACGCTGCCGAACCCGAGGTGGCGCAGGGTGGCCCGCACGCGCGCGGTGGCCAGCTGCTGCGCTGCGTCGGGGATCCCCTGCGCGTGGGCGGCGTCAGAGAGCTGCTGCTCGGCCTGGGGTTGCACGTCGGCGGGTGTGAGGTCGTTGGGGAACAGCTCGGAGAGGATCCGGCCCCGGTTGTTGACGAAGTTGCTGTTGGTGTCGTCGATCGCGGGCGGGTCGAGTTGGGCGGCGGGGATCCGGACGGTGACGCGTGACCCGCGGATCTGGATGTCCGATGCGCTGACGGCAGTCAGGTCCACCGTCGCCTGGGCCTGACCGACGGCGTGATACCGGATGCGGCCGGCAACGTCGAGGAAGGAGGTTTGGTCAACGGCGAACGTCGACTGCACCGCCTGGGGCGCGCTGTGCTGGGGTCCGAGATGCTGCACCGCGCCGAGAGCCTGGGCAGCCGTGGGCCCCGTCTTTGCCGTGGGGACCAGGCCGACGCCCGTCACCGCGAGCGCGGCGCCGGTCGCCAGCCCGCCGGCCAGCGCGGCGACGAGGACGCCGATCCAGCGGCGCGACCGCCTCGGTTCGGGTTCGGGTTCGGGTTCGGGTTCGTCGAGCGTCGCGGGGCGAAGCAGCGTCGAGGTGGGTGCGACCGTGCGCGTCGCCCGCTGGACCGTCCGGGGCAGCTCGACGCCGACCGTGGCCGCCGATCCGGTCACGGCGCGACGGGGCGGAGGTGCTGGGCACCGCCGTTGCCGGGACCGCGCGATCCGTGGCTGGGTGGGAGCGTCGAGCGCCGCCATCTGGTCCTCTCCGAGGGTTCGACCGCATTCTTGTCGCTCGGTACCCCGCCGGTGGCCTCGCGGCCCCGATTCCGACGCCAGCGGGGGATCGGTGCCCGAAAAGGGGAGGATCCCGGGTCAGACCTGGGGCGAGGCGGCCTCGACGAGGTCCGGCCGGTACTCGGGATGGTCCTCCAGCCAGGCCGACGCGGCCCGCATGCTGGCTTCGTTCTGGCGGTTGATGAACCCGTAGATCGGTCCCTCGAACCACCGCCACGGGGCTTTCGTGAGGTGGTAGCGCTCCTCGAAGTGCAGGCGGGTCTGGTTGGCGCCGACCTGCTCGAGCCGGATCCGGCCGGTCTGATCGTTGCCCGGCTCCCGGCTGACCATCGTGTACGTGTACCCGACCTCCGGTTCGACATCGTGGACGAGCTCGAGCGCGGCGCCCTCCCGGCCGAACGGCATCTTGTAGATGACGCGCCGGAGCCGACCGTTGTGGTCGGCGTCGCCGGGCCAGAGCACGTCGACGCGCTTGACCATCGGCGCGTAGTCCGCCCAGTGGTCGTAGTCCTGGAACAGCGCCCACAACCGGCGAGGAGCGTGTGGCAGGTCGAGCGTGTACTGGTGTTCACGCACCGGATCATCCTCCCCCGGTGACGGCGCCGGTCAGTGTGTCGTGTAGTCGATCGGGCCGGCGTCCTTGACCGCGACCGCGAAGCAGAAGCAGTGAATCGGTGCGTGATCGCTGACGGGGCGGAGGCTGTGCACCGCGTTCGGTGGGATGTACACCAGGTCGCCCTGCACGACCGGCCGGTCCTCGTCTTCGATGGTCATGATCCCACGGCCGGATGTGACGTAATAGAACTCGTGCGTCGGGTGGGTGTGCGGGAAGACACGCTCGCCGCCCTTGACCTCGAACTCGTTCGCCAGCTCGAGATAGCCGCCCTCGGTGATCTCCTTCATCTCCCGTGGCTCGATGAGCCACCAGACCGGGACGGTGCCGTTGTGCTCGACGACCGGAGAGACATCCTCGATTGACCGTACGTCCATGTCGCCTCCGAAGCTGGCGCGGGTCCGACGCGCCGTCACCCTACCGGCCACGGCCGAGGCCAAGCCGCCCCGCGTCGGCTACGAGGGTCTCCGTCGTCGCGGCGCGCCGGGCTCTTGCGTCGGCAACTGTGAGCCTGGCGGCACGTTCAGTGCCGGTGGTGGGTTCAGGAACACCGCGACACTCTGGTTGTCGGGGCATGCCGCGGCGACCGCGGGCGAGCAACGCCCCGGAGAGCCCCGGCTGCGAGCAGCTCGCGCCGCGACAGGCCGTCGGCGTCGCCGGAATCCGAGCCTCGACCGCCGCCGCGCTCTGACATGTTCCGACCCCCTGTCCTCGCCGACGGAGCGACCCTAACCGCACGCCTCGGCGACGCTGTCGCACGGCATGACACGAACCCCTGGCGACGCCGGGTTGCACAGCGCCAACCCCGGTTGGCGTCTCGACGGCGCAGCGCGAGTTTGGTAGACGGTGCGGGTGGGCGGCCTCGCGTTCTCATCCGTGCTCGCGGCGGGTGGCCTCTCCTTCACGTCGCTGCTCGCGGTCGCGGCGATCGCGCTGG
>DATISY010000118.1:0-2380 GCA_035468285.1 Acidimicrobiia bacterium
GGTCGGCGGGGAGGGCGCGGCATCGTCCTGGGAGCACCTGCAGGGGATGCTTGAGCAGGCGCTCGCCGACGCAGGGATGCCGACGGGTCGGCGACGGGCGCGGCGCGCTGCCGGCAACCAGGACCGTGCCGACCGGGTCGACGCCGAGCTGCGAGGCGCCGGGATCGAGCCGGGCGACCCGAGCCTCTATCCGCAGACTGAGGCTGACCTGCGCAGCCCCGCGCGTCCCCCGTCCGCGCGATGACACCGCTCGAGGTGACGGTCGCAGGGCTCGTCGTGGCGGTCATCGCCGCGCTCCGGTCATCATGGTCACCATGAGGCGAGTCGATGCTCGCGAGCATCAACCCGCTCGGGGAGCGGGCTCGGAGGACCCGTTGGGGACGCACCGTGTTCTGGTACACGGTGGGCTCGGTGGCGGGTGGCGTGACCGTCGGCGCGACGGCGGGGGTGGTCGGCGCCGGTCTGCGGTGGCTGGTCTCCCCGTCGCCGGACGCGGTCGGTGTCGTCGTGGCCGCAGCGTGCGTGACCGGCCTGCTGCTGGACCTCGGTGTCACTCGCGGCGGGGTCCCGTCCCGTCGCCGCCAGGTGAACGAGGACTGGCTCGGACGCTACCGAGGCTGGGTGTACGGAACCGGCTTCGGCTTCCAGCTCGGCACCGGCGTCGCGACGACTGTGACCACCGCGGCGGTGTACGTCATGCTGATCGTCGCCGCGCTCAGCGGGTCGATCGGCGGCGCGCTGCTCATCGGGGCGGTCTTCGGTCTCGTCCGCGCCGTCCCGATCGTGGCGGTCCGTCGGGCCCACGACCCGGAGCAGCTCCGCGTCGTGCTGAGTCGGGCGCACGCCATCGCTGGCGTGAGCCGCGTCGCGACGATGAGCGGCCTGTTGCTGGTCGCCGCGGCGAGCCTCGCGGTGGTCCAGGGATGAGGCGCGACTGATGCCCCAGATCCAGGCCCACGGTCTCGCGGTGCGGACCCCTCCCGGATGGGAGGGTCGCATCTTTCGCCGCCGCGCCGCGGGAGAGGTCACCACCCAGACCGACGTGCCGGGACGACCGGCCCCGCCGGGGGAGCAGGTCTTCCCGGTGGTGCACGCCGCCACGATCCCCCTCGCGGCCGACGTCGCCGACTTCGTGAGCGACGCGGTCCAGCAGCTCGGTCCGACGGACGCCATCGTCGTCCTCAAGGAGTACGCGCCCGCCAACGCGACCGAGCAGCTGTTCGCGCCCGTGGGGCTGCCTCGCACCCTGGACCCTGACGCCTTCGACCCGAGAGTGCTCAACCGGCAGCTCCCCGGCCAAGCGGGCCTCCAACGATTCTTCAACGAGGCAGGCCGCGCCTTCTGCCTCTACGTCGTGCTCGGCGGCTTCCAGCGCCGCCACGACGTGGTTCCCGCGGTCAACGGCGTTCTCGCCACGATCCAGATCACGCCCGGCGGGTCGCCCGCACCGCCGTCGACCGAGCCCTCCTCGACCACGACCTCCGCGCCCGCGGGGTCGACCCCCCCGACATCATGACCGTCCTCGCAGGTCCGTTCGCGATCGCCGCCGCGCTGTTGCTGCTCGGCGGGGTGCTGAAAGCGGCGCGACCCCACGACACCGCGACCGCGTTGCGCGGCGTCGGGCTGCCGGTGTCGCCGCTGCTCGTGCGGATCGGCGGGATCGCCGAGGCAACCATCGGCGCGGCCGCGCTGGTCACCGGCGGGACCGTCAGCGCGGTGCTCGTCGCCCTGTCCTACGCCGCGTTCCTCACCTTCGTCGGCGTCGCGCTCCACCGCCAGATCCCCGTGGCGACCTGCGGGTGCTTCGGGAAGGCCGACACGCCCCCGACCCGCGTCCACCTCGCGGTCAACCTCGTCGCGGTCGTGGCCGCGGTCACAGTCGCCGTCGACCCCGGCGTCGGGATCGTCGACACCCTCCGGGCTCAGCCGCTCGCCGGTCTCCCCTACGTGCTGCTCGTCACGCTCGGCGTCGCCCTCGTCTACCTCGCGCTGACCAACCTGCCGCGCACCCTGGCTCTCGTCCCCACGACCCGAGGTCAGCGATGAGCGGCCCGGGGTCGGGGGTCGCCTGGGGCAACTGGCTGGTCTCCAAGACCAGTGGGCTCCTCGACGCTCGGTTGAGCCGTCGCAGCTTCATCGCCCGCACGACCCTGTTCGGCTCCGCGGTCGCCGCCAGCGGCGTCGCGATCGCCGGTTGCAACACACCGCCGTACCAGTCCATCACCGGCTGCGGGCCTGGGTCGGCGTGCACCGACGGCTATACCGAGTTCTGCTGTGTGATCAACAACGGGATCAACGCCTGTCCGCCCGGCACGATGCCCGCCGGGTGGTGGCGGGCCGACGGGTCCATCTACTGCGGCGGCGGGAGCCGCTACTACAT
>DATISY010000119.1:0-3499 GCA_035468285.1 Acidimicrobiia bacterium
GTCCTCCACGTCTTGGTGGACCGCGTGGCTGAGGCAGCCGGGCTCGCCGCGGGAGCGGCGCACGTGCTCGAGCGACACCGCGAGCAGCTCGTCGAGCGTCTCAGGGCGAGCCTGGACCTCGCCGGTCACGATCAAGATCTCGGTCGGGTCCGGGGTCATCAGTTGGCCTTGATCAGCCGGAGGCACAGCATCCACGTTGAAGGCGAGCATGGCCGCGACGTCGGGATCATCGGCGATCATCGTCCGCAGCGTCTTCTCGCTGAGGCTCAGGACCCGGGCTTGGCCGTCGCGGTACAGACGTCGAGCCCACGGGGGAGTTCGAGCAGGAACGCGATCGCACCCAAGACCTCCCCGGGACTGAGGACACCGAAGACCGGTTCGTGTACACCGCGAACCGGGACCGGTGGACGGCGTCCTTCTCGTCGGGCGTCAGGGCAACGCCGACCTGGAGCGGCATCCCGGCATGGTGCCCGGGTCGTCGACACCTGTCACGCGGTCCCGGCCGCCCCCGAGCCCCTCAGGATGCGAGCAGCCCGGCGCGTTCGCTCGGACACCGCCGGAGGGCAAGGCCGTGGCGCGACCGGGTGGGCCACGCGCCGGAGGACCGCCCGACCGGCGCGGGCCCAGCCTGCGACCGGTCGGAGGACGGTCGACTCCCCGCTTTGCCGTCCTCGCCGCAGGGCGGCGTGACGACCCGCGTCCACGGCGGGCAGTTCGGACGTACGCTGCGAGGAGTCGCCGTCGAGCGCGGCGACGCCGAGGCGGACGGTGCGTACCAGGGTGTGGACCGCCTGGGACGCCCAGCGCACAAGGGTGGTCGAGGAACGTGAATCCGAACCTCGCGTTCGTGCTCTTCGTCATCGGGATGGCGGGCGTCGTGTTCGAGGTCCTGCATCCCGGGCTTCGGCTGCCCGGTCTGGCCGGGCTCGTCGCGTTCGTCGTGTCCCTCATCTTGTTCGGGGACCTCCCGGTCCAAGCCACCGGCATCGTCCTCATCGTGGCCGCATTCGTCTTCTTCGTCATCGACGTCAAGATGGCCGCCCGCGGGATCGCCGCGCTGGCCGGGACGGTCTGCCTCGTCCTGGGTGGGATCTACATCTACGATCCGCACGTCCACGCCGCGCGGGTCTCCCGGCCCCTGCTGATCGGGATCGCCGCCGCGCTCGGCGTGTTCTTCGTGATTGTCGCCCGGGCCGCGTGGCGCGCCCAGGGCATCCCCGTCGTCAGCGGCACCGAGGCGCTGCTCGGCGAGCCGGCCGTCGTGACCGAGACGCTCCACCCGTCCGGCCAGGTCCGGATCAAGGGCGAGAACTGGGCCGCTTCGCTCGGCGACGACGCCACGGCTACGGCCCCGGTTGGCACCAAGGTCGTCGTGTGGGCCACGCAGGGACTGACCCTCTTGGTCGAGCGCATGCCAAGCTCAAACGGCGGATCAGATCACCCATGAACCACACGGAGGTACCGCAATGACTGGACCAGCCAGGATGCAGGGCACGTTCCTGCCATTCCGCGTGGTTCCTGAATACAGCCGCCTCGTCGTGTTCCGGCTCGGCCGCATGACGGGCGTCAAAGGGCCCGGGATCGTCGGCGTCGTCCCGCTCGCGGATCGGGTCATGAAGGTCGACCTGCGCGAGTTCTACCTGGAGATCCCCCGCCAGACCGCGATCACGAAGGACAACGCCCCCATCTCCATCGACTTCATCACGTTCTTCAAGGTCGTCGACGTCCAGGCCAGCGTCGTCCAGGTCGCGGACTTCTCCGGCGCCGCGCAGAACATCGCGGCCACGACGCTCCGGTCGGTCGTCGGTGACATCAGCCTCGATGACGTCCTCGCCAAGCGTGACGAGATCAACCAGCTCCTCCGGGCCAAGCTCGACGAGGTCACCGAACGGTGGGGCGTCAAGGTCACCAACGTCGAGATCCGGGAGATCACTCCGCCGCCCGCGGTGCAAGAGGCCATGACCCGCCAGATGTCGGCCGAACGGACCCGGCGGGCGCTCGTCACCGAGGCCGAGGGCGACAAGACCGCCGCCGTCCTGCGCGCCGAAGGCGAGAAGCAGGCCAACATCCTCCAAGCCGAGGGCGACAAGCAGGCCAACATCCTCCAAGCCGAAGGTGAGAAGCAGGCCGCGGCGCTGCGCGCCGAGGGCTTCGCGCTCGCCCTGACGAATGTCTATGACGCTGCGAAGGGCGTCGACGCCAAGACGATGGGGCTCCAGTACCTCGAGGCCCTGAAGAGCCTCGGGGCGTCGCCGAGCACGAAGTTCGTCCTGCCGATGGAGCTGACCAACTTGCTCCAAGGCGTCGGCAACTACGCCGGCGAGGCGTTCCGCGACGGGGTGAGCCCTGCCCGCACGAAATAGCCGTCGCATGATCTCACCGCAATCGTTGCGTGGCCTCTACCGCGCTCCCGGGGCCGAGTCTGCGCCACAGGCCGAGACGTCGCCGTCGCTTGCCATCGTGACCTGCATGGACCACCGGCTGCGTCCCGAGGACACCCTGGGCGTGGCCGCGGGCAGCGCGTGTGTGATCCGGAACGCGGGCGGGCGGGTCACCGGCGACGCGCTCCGCTCCCTGGTCGTCGCGTCCACGACGCTCAATGTCGACGAGATCGTGGTCATGCAGCACACCGAATGTGGGGCGGCGAGCATCACAAACGACGGTGTCGCCCGAACCATCCAGGAACAGCTCGGGGTGGACGTCGGGACCGTCGACTTCCTTGCCATCGACGATTCCCGGTCGAGCATCGAAGCCGACGTGCACCGGGTGCGGGACTCGCCATTCATTCCGGGTGACATCCCCGTGACCGGGGTGCTCTGCACCACCACCACCGGCCATGCCGCGGTCGTCGACGCCGACCCACTCTCCCGGGTCGCTCCGCGACTCGGGACCGACCAGTCGGCCGCGGGCGCCGGCGGGAGCTGACGCCCTTGTTCGCGTCCGATTCCCTCCACGGGGAGTTCCGAACCTCGTCCGAGGACCGCGACCAACCGGCACCTTCGGGTCCCACGTTGGTCGTCATCGCCTGCATGGACCGGGGAGTAGAACCCGAGCACGCCCTGGGACTCCCGGTGGGCAGCACGCGCATCCTCCAGAACGCGGGCGGACGCGCGTCGGACGACGTCCTGCGCTCCGTGGTGCTCGCCTGGGCCGAGCTCGGGACCGAGGAGGTCGTCGTCCTCCACCACACCCAGTGCACGCTTGCCACGCACACCAACGGGGCCCTTCAGCACGCCGCGTCCGCGGCGAGCGGCACCGACGCGTCACAGCAGGACTACCTCGTCGTCACCGACCTCGAGGGAAGCGTCCGAGACGACGTCGACCGGATCCGCGGTCACCAGCTGATCCCGGACTGGATCCCGGTCGTCGGCCTCCTCCACGACGACGAGCACGACCAGCTCCGACTCGTGGCCGGGGACCCCCACTCCCAGCTTCCGTTCGCCCGGCGCGACTAACGATCACCCGCGGTCCGATCAGGCGGGGACGACCTCGAGATACG
>DATISY010000120.1:0-44560 GCA_035468285.1 Acidimicrobiia bacterium
CCCGTAGGGATCTAAGCCGCGTCACTGATCGTGAGCGGAGTTCACTCAGAGCGAGCAGAAGCGAGGACATCCCGCAGTATCTCGCCAAATGCATGGTTCGAAAGCCGTCCCGCCAGCTCCAAGGGTGCTTGCGAGCCGTCGAGCATCGTTGGAGGTGTCCGACGCCCCACTCGGTCGTATCAACCAGGATCATGCGTCACGCGGGCTTCGCCCAGACCGAGACGTGCGCTCGACTGCTGCTGGTGAACTGCTCGCGGGTCCAGTTGCTCCAACGCTCGCGGAGTGTCAACCCGGCGAGTTGCGCCATGAGGTCCAGCTCGGCCGGCCAGACGTAACGGTGCGGAGTCGAGAACGTCTCGAGCTCCCCGTCGATCCACCAGTAGTGGTGCGAGATCGCGATTTGGCTCGCGAGGTCGTACTCCTCGAGGCCGAGATGCGTTGGGGTGTGCGTGAAGACGTGGGTGGTCTCGCCGGGCGGGAGACGTTGCAGCTCGGGGATGTAGACCTCGATGACGAAGCACCCACCGGGTTCGAGGTGCGCCGCGACGTTTCGGAAGCACGCAACCTGGGTCTCTTGGGTGGTGAGGTTCGTGATGGTGTTGCGGACGAGGTAGGCGACGGTGAACGTTGCGTCAACGCGGGTTGTCGCGAAGTCGCCGATCGTGACGTCGATGTCCTCCGAACCAGGTTTGGCGTTCAGCTCGGCGATCATGGCCGGCGACAGCTCGATGCCGTGCACCGAGACGCCCCGTTGGCTGAGCGGGACGGCGAGACGCCCGGTGCCGATCCCGAGCTCGAGGGCGGCGCCGACGCCTGCGAGGTCGGCGAGCAAGCTCACGGCGGGGTCGACGACGGCCGGGGCGAGCAGTTCTGGCCAGTAGGTGTCGTACCGTTTGGCGATCCGTTCGTCGAAATGGATCTCGGGCACGGGTCGACTGTGTCAGACGTCCTCCTGGAGCCGCCACGCAATTTCTTGTCCCGCCAGACGGCCGACATCGGGCGGTCCGTGCGGCGAGGCCGCCGGGGTGGTGTCTAGAGGTTGGTGAGGACGTTCTCGGCGCTGCTCGCCTCGACCCCGGGACCAGGCTCGACGAGGAGCGTCTTCACGACGCCGTCTTCGATGATCGCGGCGTAACGCTGCGATCGAGTGCCGAGGCCGAACGCCGATCCGTCCATCTCGAGACCCATCGCGTTGGCGAACTCGGCGTTCCCGTCGGCGACCATCTGGATGTCACCCGCGTTCTGGTTGTCGCCCCACGCGTGCATGACCCAGGCGTCGTTGACGGCGATGCAGGCGACGGTGTCGACGCCTTTGGCTTTGAGGTCGTCGAACTTGACGACGAAGCCGGGCATGTGGGTGTTCGAGCAACCGGGCGTGAACGCGCCCGGGACCGCGAAGAGCACGACCCGACCCGTCCCGAAGAGCTCACCGGTCTTGGCCGGCTTAGGCATCCCGCCGTCACCGGGCACGGTGACGTCCACGTCGGGTATGCGGTCCCCCTCTTGAATGCTCATGCCGTTTGCTACCTCGCCAGTGCGCCGGGAAGCAAGCCGCGGCGCCCCGCGGGCTTCGCGTGTGGGTGTTGGCCTCGGGAGGAGTGGTGGGACTGTCGGGGGGCTGACCTCGCGTCGGAGCGTGCCTCGGGTGCTGGCCACGACGAGGCGATAGAAAGCACGGGTGGCGGGGTTCAAGACCATCGAGGCCGGGACGATGCGGATCGGTGCTGCGTTCCCGAATCCGCCGTTCGAGCTCGAGCGTGACGACGTCGACACCGGCTTCGATACCGAGCTCATGCGGGCGGTGTGCGGGCACGTCGGACTTCGCTGGAAGCTCGTGAAGTACGACGGCGCGGACTTCAACGGGATCTTCGCTGGGCTCCGCACCGGCGACTACGACGCGGTGGTGTCCGGGACCGCGATCACCCCGGAACGCGAGAAGGTCGCGTTGTTCTCCGAGCCTTATCTCGAGGCCCCCCACGGCGTCGTGGTCAACACGACACGGACCCCGCACCTCAGTTCCGTCGACGACCTCGTCGAACAGATCGTCGGGATCCAGAACGGCGGGTCGTCGGACGATGTCGGTCGCCAGCTCGAGGCAGCCGGCACGGTCGGAGACCTCCGCGCGTACCCGTACGGGGCGCTGGTCCGCATGGTGGACGATCTCGACGCCGGGCGGATCGGGGCCTTCGTCACCCTGGTCCCGACTGCGAGGTGGCTGGTCAAGGAGCGCCCGGTCCTCGGGATCGCGGCACAGCTCTCGCCGCCGGCACGTCTCGCCATCGCGGTCGCGCCGGGAAGCGTGGTCCTGCGCGACGCCGTTAACCAGGCCTTGGCCGAAGGGCGTCGCAGCGGGTTGCTCGAGCGACTTGAGCGACGCTGGCTCACCTGAGCGCGGGCCCAGCCGCCGCGTGCACCCCCGCCCCAATGGGAGGGTGGGGCGCGTCGAGGACGCTGGCGGTCCCTCCCCTTCGGGTCCTTCGGCGGCGGCGAAGCCGCGCTCGGTGCAGGCGGCACGCCGACTTCGCCTAAATCGTCCGACGTCGCCGGTGCTCCCCGGAGCAGTGGGCGCCTCTGAGGAGCCTGCCCCGCCCGGCTACGGCCGGTGGGACCCGTGCTGTCCCGGGTCCTCGGCGCCGGGACCGTGGTGCGAGCCGTCGCCGTGATTGCCGTCGCCGTGATTGCCGTCGCCGCCATCGCCGACATGACCGTTGCCGTGGTCCCCGGAGGGATGGCCCGAGTCGGCCGAGCGGGTCGGTGACGGGGGCGGTGGCGGGGGGGGCTGCGATCCACTGGACGGACCTGGACTCGACGGCGCCAACGGGGCCGGCGGCGGCATCGTCTGCTGGGCGGCGACCACCGGGGGGGTCGTCACGGTGGGGAGCACCGGGCCCGTCGGCGCGGTCGCGTCGAGCGCGCCGGCGCTGGAGCCGGTCGCACCGCCGGTCGATCCCGCGACGAGGCTCCCCGGGGCCTGACCGGCGTCAGCACCAGCCTGCGCGGTGGGTCCGGTCGGCCAGGTCACGGCGGCGAGGAACGCCGGGGTGAGCGGGGTCGCCACGCCCGCGAGCCCGAGGGCGACGGCGCCGACGATGGAGCCGCTGTTCGCCTCGATCCCTGCGGCGGTCGTGACGACCTGCGCACCGGCGCGGGCCGGTACGCCGACCAGCGGCAGCTGGGCGAGCCACGCGGCGAGCCCGGCGGTCCAGCGGAGCCGCCCGAGCGAGATCGCGAAGAACGCCCGCACGACGGTGGGATCGAAATGCGTGCCGGCGCAGCGCGCCAGCTCGGCGCGCGCGTCGCGGGCTGTCATGGGGCGGTTGTAGGACCGGACAGCGGTCATCGTCTCGAACGAGTCCGCCACGCTGACGATCCGTCCCGCGACCGAGATCTCGGTGCCGGCACGGCCCGCCGGGTAGCCGGTGCCGTCGAACCTCTCGTGGTGGTCCCCGATGGCGTGGATCCACTCGCCGAGCCACGCGGCGAGGGGCTGGGCCAGCTCCTCGCCGTGCACCGGGTGACGCTGGATGGCGCGCCATTCGCGACCGTCGAGCTGGCCCCGCTTGTTGAGGACCGCGGGCGGGACGCGCAGCTTCCCGATGTCGTGGAGGAACCCGGCCCACCGGAGCTGCTCGGTCTCCACCTCGGTCAACCGGAGCTCGACGGCGAGGAGCTCGGTGAGCGCCCGGACTCGCTCGGAATGGCCCCGGGTGCGGCGGTCGTGGGCGTTCAACGCGGCCGCGAGGGTGAGGATCGTCTCGAGATCGGGTGGATGGTCGGGGTCGGCGGATCGCTCGAGGTACGAGGCGAGGCGTCGCGGGTTCCCTGCGTTCAGCGCCACCGAGAGCCGCGAGGGTGCGTGGTCGGGGAACAGGAACGAGAGCCGCAGCAGCACCGCCAGGGGCAAGAAGCGTCGGGCGACGTGGTCGACGACGATCAGGACGGCCAGGGACGAGGCGAGGATGAGCGCGTACCAGCCGAGCAGCGCGAGGCTGCCGCTCGGTGCGGCGACGAGCCGGCTGACCGCGACCCCGGCGGCGACCGAGGCGCTGATCGGGACGGCGAGAACGAGGCCGCGCACGACGCGGTCCAGCCCGGGGCGGCTTGACCACCGCTCCCCGCCCGACGAATCGGGGTTCATCTGCTCACTCAGGGTGCCCATCCATCAACCCGCTCGTCGGTCACCGTAACACTCGACCGAAATGCTCGAAGGGCAAGGAATCGCCCGCGGCGAACGTCCCGTGGGGCGCAAGGACGGTGGATCAGCCGTCGGCGGCGGGGTGCTGGGGTCAGGTCCCGAGGTGGAGCGGGAGGTCCTTCAGCGCGTTGTTGAGGTTGGAGCGTTGCCGGCGGGGCGTCCCGGTGAGCTCGATCACCGGGAACCGCGTGAGGAGCTCGTCGAGGAAGATGCGCCCTTCGAGGCGGGCGAGGTGGACGCCGAGACAGAAGTGCTCCGCGATTCCGAATGACAGCTGGGGATTGGGGTCCCGTCGGATGTCGAACCGGTGGGGTTCGGCGAACACGTCCTCGTCGCGGTTCGCGGACGTGTAGATCATCGCGACCTTGTCCCCGGAGGCGATCGGCTGACCGCGGAGGGCGGTGTCCGCGGTGGCGGTGCGCCGGAAGTAGTGCAGCGGGTTCGCCCAGCGCAGGATCTCCTCGACCGCCCCTGGGAGCAGCGACCGGTCGGCTCGGAGCTGCGCGAGCTGCTCGGGATGCTCGATCAGGGCGAGCACCCCCGAGGACAGCATCGTGCGGGTGGTGTCGTTGCCGGCGGTGACGAGCTGGACGAAGAAGTATCCGAACTCGAGGTCGGACATGGGCTGGCCGTCGATGTCGGTGGAGAGGAGCAACGCGCCGACGTCGTCGCCGTCGTCACCGCGGCGGCGCTGCGCGTACTGCATGCCGTAGATCGCCATAGCGGCTGAGCCGTCGCTGGTCCCCGACTCGTACCCGTCGGGGTTCACCTCGGGATCCTGTCCGCCGGTGTTCATCTCGGCCCACCGGTTGATCTGGGCCCGGTCTTCCTCCGGGATCCCGAGGAGCTCGCCGAACACCTGCGCAGGCAGCAACGCGGCGATGTCATGCACGAACTCGACGTCGCCGCGTTCGGCGCCGACATCCATGATCGTGCGACAGATCTCCCGGATGCGACCCTCGAGACGGGCCATGGACCGCGCCTTGAAGTACGGCGCGGTGTCATGGCGCAGTGTCGCGTGTCGGGGCGGGTCCATCATGAGCAGCATGTTCTTGGTCTGCTCGAGCCGCTCTGCGGGCAGGTCCTCGAGCACGACGGCGCCGACCTCGGCCGAGTACAGGCGCGGCTCGCGGGCCACAGCGACCACGTCGGCGTGCTTCAGGACCGCCCAGTACCCGGTGCCGTCGGGCATGTCCTGCCAGTAGACGGGCTGTTCCCGGCGGAGGTACTCGAACGCGTCGTGGGGTGGCCCGTCGACATAGCGGTCCGGGTCGTAGAGGTCGATGGATTCGAGCGTCATCGCCACATCGAACCTCCGGCGCTGCGAGCGGTGACCGTCCTCGGCGACCGTACCGTCCTGGGTCCCGCGGTGCATCCCGCCGTCGGTCGGTCAGGAGAAGTGGGTCCGGGGCCGCTCCAGCATCTCCCCGTCGACACGCAGGTCGACGCGCTCGTTATAGAACGCGACGAGGCCGGCGACGCGTTCGCTCTCGGGTAGCGGCGTGGGGTACGACCACGCCACGTCCTCCGCCACGGATCGGCCGGTGTCGACGGACCAGTAGCGGGCGAAGCCCTTGTACGGGCACGCCGATGTCGTCGGCGACTCGCGGAGCAGGTCGAGGCGGACGTCGGTCTTCGGCACGTAGTAGCGGGGCGGAAGCCCCGTCTCGAAGAGCAGGGTCGGGTGGGTGCTGTCCGCGACGGTGACCCCGTCGACGATGACCTCGACGTGGCGGCTGCTGGGCAACGTGTCGATGCGGGTGTACGGGTCGCGAGGATGGACGAACACCTCGACGTCCTCTTCGAACCACGCGTCCATCGCGTTCCAGTCGAGGCGGATCAGTTCCCGGAGCTCCTCGAGGGGTGACGTCGGGTACTGCGACGCGGCGGTCTCGACGACTGTGGTCCCGACGACGACGTCGAAGTACGTGGCGTCGCCGCGGCTCGGCGAGTGGTCCGTCTTGGGAGATGGCTTGAGGTCAGCGAGCACGTCGTCGCGCGGGACGTAGTACGCCGGGTAGTAGGGAACCTCCCAGACCAACGTCGGGTGGGTCGTGTCGAGGACCGGCTGACCACCCAGGTAGGCCCGGACCCGTTTCGCGCCGGGCTCGACCCGAACCCGGCCTCGGTGCTGCTCCGCCATGCCGGCTCCTCTCGACGCTCGACCGAACGTCTCAGACACAACCGGTCGGCGCCGCGGCGTGTTCCGTCCCCTCCCGTGTCACCACAGGCGGGCGGTGACCATGGCCGCGGCGAGCAGCACCACGGCCCACGTCAAGGCCCGCAGGGTCCGCTCCAACGGCCCGAGCAGGCCCTCGACGGTCACACGCTGCACCTCGCCGCCGTCGAGGGTCAATGCGCCGTCGGCGTGGTTGACCCGGCGGCGCAGCAGCCGGGCCGGGGTGCTCAGGCTGCGCTGCGCGTAGGACAGCGCGAACGCCGCTGCCGCGCCGAGCAGCGCCGCCCCGTTGATCTGGGCTGCTTGCGCGACGTACGCCGTCAGCACGGGGAACGCCCCCCAGGAGAGCGCGAAGCCGACGTCGGTGTGGAGGCGTCCGCCGAACAGCTCGAGGTTGTAGGCGACGACGAGCACCGGTCCGACCACGATGAACGGGACGAGGATGGGACCGACCCGCCCGAGGCCCAGGACGCCGAGGGCGACGGCACCGACGACGCCCACGACGCCGGCGGCGATGAGAGTCCGGTCCGAGATCCGGGTGCCGAGGGGATGACCGTGGAGCTCGTCCAGGGCGTGGGCGCCGATCCCCATCGCGGCGAAGAACGCCAAGACGGTCGCGCCCAGGCGGACCCCGTCGAGACGGGGGGCGAGAGCCGCGCCGATCGCGACGTACGCGAGATGCCACGCCGTGTACGGCGGGTGTAGCAGGGTCCACCAGTCGCGCCAGCCGCCCGGGCGCGCCGCGTAGAACGCGGCGCGGCCCGCGTCCTCAGCCACCGCCCTTCGTACCCCACATGACAATGCCGCCACCCAGGCTCATGTGCCGGAGCCCGACGTCGACGAGCCCCGCGTCGTGCAGGGCGGCGACGGTGGCGTCGATTGGGAACCGGCGGTAGTGCTCGCTGATATTGGGTCCGAGGAACCGGCCGACCTCGAACCAGTCGCGTCCCGCGAGGCTGCCCGCGGCCGGGAGCACCAGCCGGGTGTACCCGGTCCACCAGAACCGCCAGAACCGACTGCTCGGCACGGCGAACTCGAGGCTGGCGATCGGGCCGCCGGGCTTGACGACGCGGGCCAGCTCCCGCAGCGTGGCGACGGGATCCGCGACGTACCGCAACAGGTACGTGTACGTGAGGGCGTCGAACGTCGCGTCGGGGAATGGAAGCTGCTCGGCGCGGCCCCCGACGAGCGTCACCCGGTCGGTGACCCCCGCGGCGCGTACGTTCGTCTGCCCGCGGCGCAGCATCGCCTCGGTCAGGTCGACCCCGGTGACGACCGCGCCGGTCCGCTGCTCGATCTGCAGCGCGACCCCCGCGGTGCCGCTCGCCACGTCGAGAACATGAGCCGGGCCGGCCGGTACGATGCGGTCCACCATGGCGCGGCGCCACCGCCGGTTCTGGCCGAGCGACAACACCTCCGCCAGCAGGTCGTACCGGCGAGGGAGGCCCGTGAAGAGATCCTGGGCGAAACGATTCGGGTCCGAGGGTGGGCCGGCCAGCATCAACGTCGCTCCTCGCGTCGGATGCCGAGCGTAGGACGCAGGGCCACCGACCGGTGAGCGCAACGTTCGACGTCATCGTGGTCGGCGCCGGGCCGGCGGGCAGCGTCGCCGCGCTCGTCCTCGCCCGGGGCGGCGCCCGGGTGGCCCTCGTCGACAAGATGGCGTTCCCCCGCGACAAGGCCTGCGGCGACCTCGTCGGCCCCCGGGGCGTGCAGCTCCTCGACGACCTCGGCGTGTCCGTCCCGGAGGCGATCCGCGTCGGTGACATGGCCGTCGTCGGCCCGACCCACTCGGTGCGGCTCCCCTGCCGCGACGGCCTCGAGTACCCGGATCACGGGTTGGCGCTGCCCCGACACGAGTTCGACCGGGTGCTGCACGACACCGCGGTCGACGCCGGCGCGGTCCCCTTCTCGGCGCGGGCCGCGCAGCCCGTCGCCGGCCCCGACGGCCTCGGCGGGTTCTGCCTCTCCACTGGTGAGACGCTCCGGGCCGACGTCATCGTCGGGGCTGACGGGGCCACGAGCCACGTCGCCGGCACGGCCGGCCTCGTCGACGTTCGCCGGGTCCTGTGGGGATTCGCGGTGCGCACCTATGTCGACGCACCGATCGAGGTCCCCCAGATCTTCCTGTGGGAGTCGGCGCCACGGCGCGCCTTCCCGGGCTACGGGTGGGCGTTCCCCGGACCCGACGGGCGCGCCAACGTGGGCTTGGGCTGCGGTGTGCTCGCCGACCGGTCCGCCGGGGCGTTGGCGACCCGCTGCTGGGCTCCGTTCATGGAGGAGCTCACCCGGCGGGGCGTCCTCGAGGCGCCGCCAGGCGCCGACGGCGGGCTCCTCGGCGGCTGGCTCAAGCTCGGGATGGTCGGCACGAACCCCGCCGCGGGCCCGGTGCTGCTGGTGGGCGACGCCGCGGGGCTCGTGAACCCGCTCCAGGGCGAGGGGATCTCGCAGGCGATGGGGAGTGGCCGGGCCGCCGCCGAGGCAGTCCTCGCCGGTCCGGGGGACGCCGCGGCCCGGTACCGGCGGTACCTCTCGGCGCGGGACCGGCCGTACCAGTCGGTCACCGCGCCGCTCCATGCCGCGCTGCTCCCCCGGCCCGTCGTCGTGTCGATGGTGGCCCGCGCGGTGACAGCCCCGGTGATCGGGCGTCTGCTGGCCGGCGGGTGGTCCATCTTCTGGAACGACCTGCTCGACGGCGCCGCGCCGGGATCGCCGCGGGTCGTGGCCCGGGCCGCGACGGCCGCGGCGCGGACGTTGACCGCGGCGGGCCGGACGCGCCGGTGGTTCCGCGCCACGTTCGCGCCCGACGCAGCAGGCGAGCGCGGTCGCCGAGACCCGGGTCGCCGGGTGCGCACCGCTAGTTGAGGCTGGCGTCGAGCGGGAACTCGGCGAAGATCCGCTCCTTGCCGCGCTGGCGGCGCAGCACGGTCCGCCAGAGGGTGTCCGGCTCGGCGGTCCACAGGTCGGCCGGGTCGGCGTCGACGACGAACCAGCCGTCGGCGTCGAGCTCCTGCTCAAGCTGGCGCGGCCCCCAGCCGGCGTACCCGGCGAACACCCGGACGCGGTCGACGCGTGGGGCGACCTGAGCGGGGTGGCGTTCGAGGTCGACGGTGCCGAGCTCGTCCGAGAGGGGAGCGAACCCGTCCGGCGCGGCGCGCTCGGCGCGGTGGGCCAGACCGATCGCGGCCTCGGGTTGCACCGGTCCGCCGACGAAGATGACAGGCGGGTCCACGGCGAGCGACGCCCACGCGGGGAGCGGGTCCTCGACCGCGGTGGCCGGCGACGGTCGATTGAGGATGACACCGAGCGCGCCGTCGTCGCTGTGCTCGAGGACCAGCACGACGGTGCGGAAGAAGTTCGGATCCGCGAGATCCGGGGTCGCGACGAGCAGCCGGCCGCGTAGCGAGTCGCTCACAGCCCCAATGGTGCCCTAGTCGGGCGGGAGGCTGAGCATGCGAAGCGCGTTGCCGCGACAGATCTTGTAGATGGCCTCGTCGGTGAGTCCGGAGAACATCTTCTCGGCGACCTCTTTGGTGTGAGGCCAGGTCGAGTCGGTGTGCGGGTAGTCGGTCTCGAACGTGATGTTGTCGATCCCGACCTCCTCGAGGGACTTGAGGCCGTGCTGGTCGCGAAAGAAGCACCCGAAGATCTGCCGGTAGTAGTAGGTGGACGGCGGTTCGGGGACCCGGTCACGCACGCCGCCCCAGGCGCGGTGCTCCTGCCAGACGTCGTTGGCCCGCTCGAGGATGTACGGGATCCAGCCGATCTGGCCTTCGGAGTACGCGAGGCGCAGGTCGGGGTAGCGGACCAGCACCCCCGAGAACAAGAAGTCGCTCATCGACGCCATGGCGTTCCCGAAGGACAGCGTCGCTTGCACTGCGGGTGGCGCGTCGGCCGACGTCGCCGGCATCTTGGAGGAGGACCCGATGTGCATGCATACGACGGTGCCGGTCTCGGCGCAGGTGGCGAGGAATGGGTCCCACGCCCCGGAGTGGATGCTGGGAAGCCCGAGGTGGGGTGGGATCTCGCTGAAGCACACGGCGTGGACGCCTCGGGCAGCGTTGCGGCGAACCTCGGCGGCGCAGGCTTCGACGTCCCAGAGCGGCACGATGGTCAGCGGGATGAGGCGTCCCCCACTGTCGCCGCACCACTCCTCGACCATCCAGTCGTTGTACGCGACGACGCATGCCATCGCGAGGTCCTTGTCCTTGGCCTCGAGGAACGTCTGGCCGCAGAAACGAGGAAACGTCGGGAAGCACAACGACGCGTCGACGTGGTTGACGAGCATGTCCTCGACGCGGGCTTTCGGGTCGTAGCAGCCGTCTCGCATCTCGTCGTACGTGATCGGCGAGAGGGTCATGTCGTCGCGGTCGAATCCGACGGCGGCGATGTGACGTTTGAGCGGGATGATGAGGTCCTCGTAGAACCAGATGTCGCAGGGCGGGGCGGCGTCGTCGAACTCGTGCTCGTAGACGGCCGGCCCGACCATCCGCAGGCCGGCCAGGCCGCGCCGCTCGACGCGGGGTCCGCCAGCGCGCAGCCGGGCCGGGAGCCAGCGCTCCCAGACGTGGGCGGGCTCGACCACGTGGTCGTCGACGCTGACGATCATGGGAATCGTGGGCGTGTCGGTCGACCCCACCACTGCTCCTCCCCTGCCGCCCGGGCCGGCGGTCACCGCATCTGACGGGTCGTCAGAGATTATCGGGGTCGTCACGGGGTGGGATCGGGGCCCACCCGGACCATGAGCTTGCCGGTGTTCTCGCCGGTGAAGAGCATGTTGAGCGCGTCCGGTGCCTGCTCGAGGCCGTCGACGACGTGGTCACGCCAGGCGATGCGGCCTTCGCTCACCCACTGGACGAGCTGGAGGACCGCCTCGGGGAAGCGGGCGACGTAGTCGAGGACGAGGAAGCCCTGCATGCGGGCCCGTTGCACGACGAGGTTCATGTACCAGTGGATGGGGGGTGGGGTCGTGTCGTTGTTGTACGTGGAGATCGCGCCGCAGAGGGCGATGCGGGCCCCGAGCGCGAGGTGGCGGAGGAGGGTGTCGAGGGTCGAGCCGCCGACGTTGTCGAAGAAGACGTCGACCCCGTCGGGGCACAGCTGGGCGAGCCGCACGTCGAGGTCTTCGGTCTTGTAGTTGATGGCGCCGTCGAAGCCGAGGTCGTCGGTGAGCCACCGGCACTTCTCGTCGGTGCCGGCGATACCGATCACGTGGGCGCCGCGGATCTTGGCGATCTGGCCCGCGATGGAGCCGGTGGCGCCAGCCGCGCCGGACACGACGACGGTGTCGCCCTCGTTGGGGTCGGCGATCTCGAGCATCCCGAAGTAGGCGGTGATGCCGGTGGCGCCGTAGACGCTCATCATGTGCTGGAGGGGCACCCCGGGGGGCACCGGGTTGGCCGACACGTCCCGACCGCAGATGGCGTACTCCTGCCATCCGAGCATGCCGAGCACGTTCGTCCCGACCGGGAACGCGTCGTTGCGGGACTCGACGACTGCCCCCGCGGCGCCGCCGCGCATCACGGCCCCGATCTCGACCGGCGGGAGGTAGCTGGGTTCGGCTCGGATCCAGACCCGGTTCGTCGGGTCGATGGAGAGGTAGGCCGTGCGGACGAGGAACTCGCCGTCGGCGAGCTCGCGGAGGGGCTCCTCGACCAGCTCGAACGTCTCGGGACCGACCATCCCGCTCGGACGGCACGCCAGGCGGAGTTGACGGTTGGTGACCTGCATGGGCCGATGTCTACTCCGTCTTGGCGAAGAGCCGCACCGCCAGCGACAGCATGAGGACACCGAACGTGAGCGTGAACAGCGCGTCGGCCCACAGCGGGACGGTCCAGCTGAAGATGGTGAGCGGCGCGATGTGGGGCAGCAGGACCCGGCGGATCGCGTCGATCCCGTAGGTGGCGGGGTTCAGGCGCGTGACGACGCCGAGCCACTTCGGCAGCGCCACGAGGGGGAAGATGGCGCCGGAGAGGAACAGCATCGGCTGGAGGACGAGCGCCATCACCATCTGGAAGCTCTCCATGCGCTGCATGCGGCTGGCGATCACGATCCCGAACGCGGTGAGGGCGAAGGCCAGCAGCAGGAGGAAGCCGAGCATGGCGAAGAACCGGCCGACGGTGAGGTCCACCCCGACGAGTGGGGCGACCACGACGAGGATGACGCCCTGGACGACCGCGACGGAGCCGCCCCCGAGAGCCTTGCCGAACACCAGCGACGCTCGCGAGACGGGAGCGACGAGCATCTCGCGCATGAAGCCGAACTCGCGGTCCCAGACGATCGCGATCGCCGAGAACAGCGCCGAGGTCATTACGGACATCGCCAGGATCCCGGGGAACAGATACTGCTGGTAGTCGACGCCGCCGGCCCGCTGGGTGCCGATGAGATGCTGCAGTCCCGCGCCGAGGACGAACAGGAACAGGAGCGGCTGGGCGATGCCGGTCACGATCCGGGTCGGGGTGCGTTTGAGGCGGATCAGGTCACGGATCCACACCATGCCGATCGCCCGGATGTTGCGGACGAGCGGCCCCTCGCGGTGCGTGATCGGCGTCGTGGCCGGAAGGGCGGGGAGGACCGCGTCGGCCATCAGCCTCTCCGGAACCCGCGGACCATGGCGTTCATCCGGAACTGGTCGGCGGCGCCGGCGTCCGCGTCGCGCAGATCATGACCGGTGTACTCCATGAAGACGTCGTCGAGGCTGGGCCGCCGGACGTTGACGCTGCGCACCCCTGCCGGGAGATGGTCGAAGAGGCGGGGCACGAACCCCTCGCCGTCCACGACCCGGAACCGGACACCGTCGTCGGTGACGTCGGTGTCGAGGCCGAGCCCGGCACGCAGCGCCCGGCTGGCGCCCTCGTCGTCGCCGGTGGACACCGTCACGGTGTCGGCACCGACGGACGCCTTGAGCGCGTCGGGGGTGTCGATGGCGACAATGCGCCCGTGGTCGATGATCGCGATCCGGTCACAACGCTCGGCTTCGTCCATGTAGTGGGTGGTGAGGAACATCGTGGTGGATTCCCGGGCCCGGAGCGTGTCGACGTAGTCCCAGATGTGCTTGCGGGTCTGGGGGTCCAGGCCGATCGTCGGTTCGTCGAGGAACAGGACCCGGGGGGCGTGGAGCAGCCCCCGGGCGATCTCGAGGCGTCGCTTCATCCCCCCGGAGTAGAAGCGGACCTGCTGGTCGGCGCGGTCCGCGAGCCCGACCATCTCGAGCAGGGGGCGGGTCCGGTCCCGGACCTGGGACGGCGGGACGCCGTACAAGACGGCGTGGAACCGGAGGTTCTCGGCCCCGGTGAGGTAGTCGTCGAGCGTCACCTCCTGGAACACGAGCCCGATGCTGGACCGCACCGCGGCTTGCTCCCGGGCGACGTCGTGGCCAGCGACGCGTGCCACCCCGCCGCTCGGCTGGAGGAGGGTGCACAGGATCGAGATCGTGGTCGTCTTGCCGGCACCGTTCGGGCCGAGGAACCCGAACAGCTCGCCGGGTTGGACCGTGAAGGACACGTGGTCCACCGCGGTGAAGTTACCGAACTGCTTGACGAGCCCTTCGACCTCGACCGCTGCGGGAGACGTCACGCTCCGCTCAACCCGACGGGAGCGAGGTCGACGCGTTGGCGTACGTCTGGGTGCAGGTGTTGAAGTCGCTGAAGAAACCCTTCCGGAACGCCTCGACCCGGCGGAACACGAAGTCGCTCTTCGCCGACACGCCCCGCGCGGTGTCGTAGGTGATGAACGCCTGGATGGCCTTGTCGAGGTCGCCGGGCGAGAGCGACACGATGTCGCCGTTGAGCGTCTTGGACGGGAGGCCCTTTTGGACCGCCTGGGCCCACGCCCCGCTGTAGCAGTCCGCGCCGAGCACCGCGTTGATGGTGTTGTCCTGGACCCCGGGGAAGTTCTGCTTGAACTGGACGTAGGTGGCGTACGTGTCGGCGATGAGCGTTGCGACCCCGAAGTCACCGATCTTCTTGTAGATCTTGTCGAGCAGCGGCTCGTCGAACGCGATGTAGGTGCTATTCAGACAGAACAGGACCCGGTTCTGGATGTCCTTCTTCGCCAGCGTCCCCGGACACTTGGGGTACTGCGACGTCGGACCGCTGCTGTTGAACTTGAAGACGTGGTCGATGGTGAGAGCCGGGACATCCGGCGCGACTTGGGCGTAAGTCTCGTTCAGCAGCTCCATCGTCACCGGGAGCACCTGCGCGGCGGGGAGATTCCCACCTGTGGCGGCGTCCTGGGCGTTCGTGAACGTTTGCTCTGTGATCAGTGGAGGTGAATCGACGAACGATTTGCACGCAGTGGGGCCACTGTCGTAACCGGTCTGGAACGCGTTGACTCGGTCGAACGCATCACCGTGGGCTTGGTTGTCATTGGGCGTCGCGCCAACCGAATCGCGGATCGTGAGGTATGCGGCGAGGGCATTGTCGAGGTCACCACCGACGAAGCGCACGCCGTTGCTTTCGCCGTTGGCGACACGCTTCATCCATGTCCCCGCGAAGCAGTCGGCTTGGAGCTCCAGAAGGACTTGCGGGTAGGGGGGTCTCGTGATTCCCCCTCGGTCCTGAATGGCGTGACCCCACTCGTGGGCGAGCACCAGAGCGGGAGCGAAGTTCGTGAAGTTCTTCGACAGCGCGGGGAACAGCAGCTGGTTGTCGTACACGATGAAGTTGCTCTGCAAACAGTAGAAGGCGTTACCCTTCACATCTTTCGCGTACGAGATCTTCTGGCCTTGGCAGTCGGGGATCTTCGTGTTCGCATCGGCGGCGATGACTTGCCCCACGGGCTTGTAGGTTCCGCCGTAGAGCTGCGGGAACTCTTTCGACCAGTACGCCTGGAGATCGGCGATGGCCGCGTTCACGACGGGTTGATAGGCACTGGCGTCGGCCCGGGTGGCGCCAGCCGGAACCGCAGCGACAACGGCCGCGGCGAAGACCGCCGCGACCATGACGAGCACGATTGGCCGTTGGTGCACGCGCGTCTCCCCCGCTCTGGTGTGGGTGCAGTCTGTCAGCCGCGCCACGGCGGGTTGCGGCTCGGGCCACGCGGACGCATGGTGGACCGCCGGGCGGGTGGGTGGACCGCGTAGCGTCCGGCCGGTGGATCCCGTCGAGTTCTTCGGGTTGGCCCCGCAGGAGGAGCCCGGACGTTGGCGCCTGCCGGTGGTGCGCGGCTTGTGCTCGGGGTTCGGGACGTTCTTCGGCGGCGCCGCGCTGGGCGCGGCGATCGAGGTCCTGGAACGCCTCACGGGACGGCCGTTGGTGTGGGCCACGGCGCAGTACCTGGCGTTCGCCCGACCCCCTGACGTCGTGGAGCTCGAAGGCACCGAGGTGACCCGCGGCCATCGGTCGTCACAGGCTCGCGTCCTGGCCCGGGTCGACGGGCGGGAGATCTTCACCGTCGTCGCCGCGTTGGGCCGCCGGGAGCTGGACTGGTCAGGCTCGTGGGCGGTGCGCCCGGACGTCCCGTCGGTCGCGGACAGTCCGGGGCGCGACCTGCCGGCGCACCAGCTCGGCACGATCGCGGAGCAGCTGGCCATGCGGATGGCGGCCGCCCGGTTCTTCGAGGAGCTGGACGGCACGCCGGGCGACGGGCGCACCGCGTTGTGGGTGAAGCTTCCGGGGATCCCGGCGACCGCGTCGGCGCTCGCGGTCGTGGCCGACTACGTGCCGTTCGGGATCAGCCAGGCATTGGGGCGCCGCACGTCGAGCAACAGCCTCGACAACACGCTCCGGATGGTCCGTCCCCTGGAGACGCACCCGACGGAGTGGGTGCTGGCCGACGTGCGGGTCCAGGCGGTCGCCGACGGGTTCGGGCACGGCGTCGTGCACTTGTGGGCTGAGGATGGCACGCTGCTCGCGACCGCCAGCCAGTCCGCGATCGTGCGGAGCTGGGCCGATCGGGAGCGCCGAGCGGCGGAGCGTGCACCCGAAGCGACCGATCAGCCCTCGGAGGCCCCATGAGCGTTCCCGCCCGGTACGGAATCACGGTCCCCTTCAACGACGTGTCGTTGGCCGATCATCGCAGCTGGTACGAGGAAGTGGCGGCGCTCGGCTACACCGACGTGTGGTCGGCGGAGGCGGGCGCCACGGACGCGTTCACGCCGCTCGCGTTGGCCGCCGCGTGGACCCCGCAGTTGCGCCTCGGCACCGCGATCGTGCCGGTCTTCACGCGGGGCGCGGCGACGCTCGCCCAGTCGGTGGCGGCGATGTGCCAGGCCGCCCCGGGCCGCTTCGCGCTGGGGCTCGGGACGTCGTCGGAGGTCATCGTCGAACGCTGGAACGGCATCCCGTTCGTGAAGCCCTACCACCGGGTGCGCGACGTCGTGCGGTTCCTCCGGGCGGCGCTGCCGGGCGAGAAGGTGACGGCCGAGTACGAGACCTTCTCGGTGCGGGGCTTCCGGCTGGAGGTGCCGGTGGCGGAGATGCCACCGATCCTGATCGCGGCGTTGCGGCCCGGCATGTTGCGGCTGGCGGGCCGGGAGGGCGACGGTGCGATCATCAACTGGCTGTCCGCCGACGACGTGAAGAGCGTCGTGCCCCACGTCGGCGAGGACAAGGAGATCGTGGCTCGCATCTTCGTGCTCCCCAGCGAGGACCGGGACCTGGTGCGCTTCGTCGGCCGCCGCGCGATCGCCGCGTACCTCAACGTCCCCGTGTACGCGGCGTTCCACGAGTGGCTGGGTCGCGGTGAGCAGCTCGAGCCGATGTGGAAGGCGTGGCGGGCCGGTGACCGTGCCGCGGCGACCGAGGCGATCCCCGAGTCGCTGGTCGACGAGCTGATCGTGTCCGGCTCGCCGAGCGAGTGCCGGGAGCATCTGGCGCGCTACGCCGCGAACGGGGTCACGACGCCCGCGCCGGCGATCCTCGGTCTCGGGGTCGACGTGTTGCGCCAGGCGGTGCGGGATCTCGCGCCGAGCGCCAGCCCGGCGGACTGACCGTCTCGGGGCGGGGCCGTACGGTCGGGGTCAGTCGGAGCGGACCGGGACCGTGCGGTGCCGGATTCGCACCAGACGCACGAGCGACAGGGATCGCACCGCCCACCAGCCCGGGTCCGGGTCCGTCCAAGTGCGCGCGAAGCGGGCCGATGTCGGGGCCGCGTGGTGGTTGTTGTGCAGCCCCTCACCGGCGGTGAACAGGGCGAGGAGGCGCCCGTTGGTCGCGGAGTTCTCGTACGGCCGGTCGCCGACGGTGTGACCCACCGCGTTGACGGCGCCGCTCAACCCGAGGTACGTGACCATGTGCACGACCGCGGCGAGGAGGCCGGTCTGCCAGCCGAGGACGAGACACAGGACGACGACCCCGAGCCCGAGCCCGAGCCACGCCCGGTCGAAGAACCACCGGTCGAGGCGGTCGGGCTGCAGGTCCTTGGCGTACTTGTCGACGGTGACGCCGTCACGCGCGGTGCGCCGGTAGAGGGCGGCATTCGCGAGCTGGACGCGCCAGAAGCCGAGCACGAGGGGCGAATGGGGATCCTCGGGTGTGTCGGTGGCGGCGTGGTGGCGGCGGTGAACCGCGGTCCACTCGCGAGGCTTCATGCCGGTGGCGACCCAGATCACGACCCGGAGGGGACCGGCCAGGACCGGATGGACGGTGATCGCCCGGTGGGCGAGCCCGCGGTGGAGGTAGACGGTGGTCACGAGGATCGCTAGCTCGGCGGTGACCAGGCCCACGACGATGCCCAGCAATACGTGCACACATGCAAGGTAGCGGCCCGGGTCGTCCGGACGCTGACTCGGCTGCGACGAGCCGATGAACTTAGAAGCGGGCCTGGTCCAGGAACCGGCCGAGGACGGCCGTTTCGCCGAGCACCTCGACGGTCTCGGGTGGCTGGCGGCGCAGCAGGACCAAGAGCAGGTCCGACGCCGGGCCGCGCGCCGCCACGTCAGCTTTGGCGTGCGTCGCCTCGACCTCGAGGCCGTCGGGGGTGAGGCGGATCAGCCACTCGCCGTCCCCGTCGGCGTCGGCGTCGACGCAGTGGAAGTGGACGGTCTCGCCGGTGCCGACGACGGGTGGGCTGGCGAGGCGGTTGGGCACCAGGCTGAGCCACTCGTCGATGCCGTCGACGGCGAGCGCGGCGGGCACCGGTGTCGCGGGACCGCTGGCCTGCTCGGCGTCGACGCGGTGGATGAGGGTCTCGTGCGCCTGGCGGCGCTGCCAGAACCCGACGGTGCCGTCGGGAGACCACGTCCACGCGGGGGTGTCGGGCGGCTGGTCCAGGACTTCGAGGATGCGGGTGGCGCCGTCTTGGACCCATTGGACGCGTTCCTCGCGTGCGGGTGGTCCCGGCAGGTCCCGAGGTGAGACGCGCGTGTTGGTCTCGACGCACGCCGCGGCCCAGCGGTACACGCGCCCCATGTGGCCGAGGAGCTCGGCGACGTCCCAGTCCGGGCACGAGGGGATCGTGGTGTCGAGGGGCGCCCGCTGCGCGGCGGCGACGAGCTGGTCGGCTCCGGTCCGGATCGTGGCTCGGTACTCGTCCGGGGTGCGCCGTGTCATCGGGGCGAGCCTATGGGAGCGCCGTCTCGCCGACGGGCCGGATCAGCGCGGCGTCGTGGTCGACGGCCTGGTTGACGCGCGGCGACACGGCGTAGAGCTCGAACCAGTCGTCGGGGGCGGGGACGAGCAGGTCGCTCAACCCGCGGAGCTCGGCCGCGGACGCGTCGGACCGCGGGTCGAGCCACCGGTCCCAGGCGACTTCGGGGAGCACGACCGGCATGCGGTCGTGGATCGGGGCGAGCAGGTCGTTGGCCCGGGTGGTGACGATGGCGCACGTCCGGAGCCAGCCGTCGTCGCCGCCGACGGTGCCGGCGAGGTGGTCGGGGACCTTCCACACCGACCATAAGCCGGCGAAGGCCAGCGGTTCGCCGTCGCGGCGCCGGATGAAGGTGGGTTCCTTGCCCCCCGTCGACGCGCCAGGCGCAGCAGGCAGGCGCCGCCATTCGTAGAACCCATCAGCGGGGATGATGCAGCGCCGCTTGGCGAACGACCGGCGATAGGCCGGCTTGGTCAGCACGGTCTCGGCCCGGGCATTGATCATGCGGTCGCCGATCGAAGGATCGTCGGCCCAGGTCGGCACCAGCCCCCACCGCAGCCGCGAGAGGACCCGGGTGGGATGGTCGGGACCGGGACGGTCGCGCACCGTGAGGATCTCGGTGCGCGGTGCGACGTTGTAGTCCGGTTCGCCGTCCGTGGCGCGTTGCTCCTCGACATGGAACCGCTCCGCGAGCAACGTCGGTGACGACGCCGCGACGAACCGGCCGCACATCAGCGGCCGCGATCGGCGACGCGGTAGACGAACCGCAACCCCGACCATGTGTCGTCGATCGCGGCGACCTTGTTGTCGACGAGGCCGTGGTGCAGACCGATGGCGCGGATCGGTTTCTCGCTCAGGTCGGTGGCGACACCCGACGTGCGCTTGGGCCACGCGATCCACAAGCCGCCGTCGGTCTCGAGGGCGCGCTTCATCGTCGGGAACCGGCGGGCCAGCTCGGCGTGTCGGGTGACGAAGTACACGACGACGTCGAGGCGACCTCGAGCCTGGGTGCGGAGCCGCGCGCCCGGAGGCAGGTCGAGCGTGTCGGTGAAGCCGTTCGGAGCGGCGACCACCGCGATCCGACAGCCTTCCCCGATGCCCAGCTTCTTGACCAACGGTGTGCCCGAGTATCCCGCCACGGCGCCACGCTGCACGCGGGCGCGCCCCGGCGTCAACCGGTGGGTTGAGCCGGCGTCGGGACGACAGGCGCGCGGTAGCGCGCCAGCTGGGGCACGAGCGCGGCGAGCAGGATGACGCCAGCCACACAGGCGACACCACCGGACACCACCGACACCATCGGGGTGAACGTGGAGGCGACCAGCCCCGCCTCCACGTCGCCGATCCGGGGGCCGCCGACCACGACCAGGGTGTGCACGGCCGAGATCCGCCCACGGATCTCGTCCGGGACGTTCTGTTGCAGGATCGTGCCCCGGAACACCGCCGAGACGACGTCGGCCCCGCCGGCGACCGCGAGGCACCCGAGCGCGAGCCCGAGTCGGTCCCCGGAGAACCCGAAGGCGATGATGCCGAGCCCCCAGACGGCCACCGCCCACAGCACCGCGAGGCCCTGCCGGTGGACGTGCCGGACCCACCCCGCGGTGAGCGCGGCGAGGAGCGCGCCCGCCCCGACCGCGGCGAACAGCAGCCCGACCGTCTCGGAGCCCCCACCGAACTGCGTCGCGGCGAGCACCGGGAACAGCGCGCGGGGCATCCCGAAGATCATCGCGACCAAGTCCACATAGAAGGTGGCCTGCAGCACCCGCCGGCCGCGGAGGAATCGGAGCCCCTCGGTGAGCTCCTGCCAGCCGCGGGTGAGCACGGGTCGGGTGTCGGGCCGCCCGTCGCGCATCGGCACCTGGGGGCGCATGAGCGCGCAGGCCCCGATGACGGCGCCGAAGCTCGCGACATCGATCCCGTACGCCCAGGACAGACCGAGCCGGTCGATGATGACCCCACCGAGGGCAGGGCCCGCGATGAGGCACGTGTTCCACATCACCTGGTGGAGGGACAACGCGGAGGACAGCTGCTCCGGTGGGACGAGATTGGGCGTCATGGACAGCCGGGTCGAGAGGGCGAGCCCCCCGAAGCCCGCGACCAGGGCGGCGCCGACGTACACGACCGCCAGCGGCGGGTGGTCGAGGAGCGCCCCGGCGAGGAGCAGGCCGGAGGCGCCCGCCTGCCCGCACTGGGCGAGAAGGAGCAGCCGGCGCCGGTCGACGGCGTCGATGAGGGGGCCGCCGAGGAGCGCAGCGATGCCGAGGGGGACCAGCTGGACGAGCCCGACGAGGCCGACCGCGGCCGGGGAGTGCGTGAGGGCGAACACCTGGACGAACACCGCGACCAGCGCGATCTGGGAGCCAGCCTCCGAGATCAGGTCCCCGAGCCACAGGAGCCGGAAGTCCCGATGGCGCAGGGGGCTCAGGTCGACGGCCAGGCGCCGCAGGCGGCGGGGCACTCGAAATCCCGACCTCTCCACTCGACTTTTCCGGGCTCGGCGGGCCTATGCTGGCGGACGGTCAGCGTACGACGCGAAGGAGACACACATGGCTGTTCGCTTGGGAGATGAGGCGCCGAACTTCACGGCGGAGAGCACGGAGGGCACGATCACCCTCCACGACTACCTCGGGGACGGCTGGGGTGTGCTGTTCTCACACCCGAAGGACTTCACGCCGGTGTGCACGACGGAGCTGGGCCGGGTCGCCGCGCTGAAGCCGGAGTTCGACAAGCGCAACACCAAGGTCATCGGCCTCAGCGTCGACCCGCTCGACTCGCACCAGGGTTGGGCCGGCGACATCGCCGAGACGCAGGGCCACGAGCTCAACTTCCCGCTCATCGCCGACCCGGAGCGCAAGGTCGCGGACCTCTACGACATGATCCACCCGAACGCCAACGACACCCTGACCGTCCGGTCGGTGTTCATCATCGGGCCGGACAAGAAGGTGAAGCTGATCATCACCTACCCGGCGAGCACCGGGCGGAACTTCGACGAGATCCTGCGGGTCATCGACTCCCTGCAGCTCACCGCGAACCACAGCGTCGCGACACCGGTCGACTGGAACCAGGGAGACGATGTGATCATCGCCCCCGCGGTCTCGGACGAGGACGCCAAGAAGAAGTTCCCAAAGGGCTGGAAGGCGCTCAAGCCGTACCTGCGGGTCACGCCCCAGCCTGACAAGTAGCCGCCCGGCGGGTCGCCGCTAGGCGATGTAGGTCGCCGGGTCGATCGGGTTGCCGCTCAGCCGGACCTCGAAGTGGAGGTGCGGGCCGGTGGCCGCTCCGGTCGAGCCGACGTAGCCGATCACGTCACCGGCGTTGACGTGCTGGTTCGGGCTGACCGCGAGGCGGCTCTGGTGGCCGTACAGGGTTGCCATGCCGCCGCCGTGGTCGAGGACGACCGCGTTGCCGTAGCCGCCTTCCGGGTCGGCGATGACGACGACGCCGGCCCGGCAGGCGTGGATCGGGGTCCCGGCCGTCGCCTCCAGGTCGACACCAGGGTGGAAGCCCTGCGCGCCGCTGATCGGATCGACGCGGGGTCCGAACGGGCTGACGATGCGACCGGGGACGGGCCGGGCGTCGCAATGTGCGGGCGCGCCCGGCTCGGGGCCGCGCTGGCGCAGCAGCACCGCGATCGAGTCCGAGGCCGCCAGGAGCGCGTTGAGCTGGACCTCGAACTCGCCTTTGCGGGACTGGATCGACAGGACGGTGGCCTGCTCGGTGGTCTGCTGGGCCGCCGCGTCTGCCTGCGCCGGCGCAAGCTCGGTCTGGAGGGCGACGATCTCGTCCCGGGCGCCCTGCGCGGCGTGGGCCAGGGCGTCACTGCGCGCCTTCTGCTCGGCGACGGTCCGGCGCTGGGCGTCGATCTCGTCCCGAAGCTGGCGGACGCGCTCGACGAGGGAGCGGCGAAGCTGCGCGACGCGGTGGAGGTAGTGCTCGCCGGTCGTGAGGTCGGCGGGTTCGGCCGAGGCGATGGATGCGTACCCGTCACCGGCCCGTGCCGCGATGAGCAGCCCGTCGGCGGAGGCGTTCAGGGCGTGCTGCGCACCGTCGAGCTGTGCCTGGGTGGCGCGCGCCTGGGTGTCCACGGCCTGGTACACGGCGGTGACCCGGTCGGCGGCGGCCTGGAGCGGGTCCAGCCTGGCCTGCGCGGCGAGGAGCTGGGCGTCGAGGTCGGCGACCCGGGCGTCGAGCTGGGCTTGGCGGTCCCGGACGGCCTGGAGGTTCGCGAGGGCCTGGACCTCCTGGACCGAGGCCTCACCGATCTGGTGCTGCAACGCCTGGCGCTGGTCGCCGCCGGTGGTCTGGGCGTCCGCCACGGTCGGGGCGAGCACGACCAGCCCAGCCCCGAGGAGCACCGCGACGATCCGGCTCCGGGGCGATCGATCCGGGCTGAACAACGCAGGCATCACCGACATCACGCGTGATCCCAGGCCTCGGGGGCGGACCCTGACGGCGGGTTATCGGCGCGTCGGGCCCCGCGGTGAAGCGCCGGGATGTCGACCCGGGACCCGGAGGGCCGTGACCCGCGACGGGACGCGGGCCCGGGGTGATCAGACCCGCAGGAAGCGGCGGAGTCCGATGGCCGAGCCGATGAGCCCGATGATCACGCCGAGCACGGCCACGTAGAGGCCGATGATGGTGGCGTCGCCGCTCGTGACGTAGAACTCGCGGAAGAACCCGGTCGTGCTCGTGAACCAGTGGTCGAAACCGAACTTGAGGGCAGCGACGACCGCGACGGCGAGCCCGGCGCCGATGAGGCCCTGCACGAGACCCTCGGCCATGAACGGGACGCGCACGAACCAGTTCGACGCGCCGACGAGCTTCATCACCTCGATCTCACGGCGGCGCGCGAAGGTCGCGAGCCGGATCGTGTTCACGATGAGGAACAGCGACGACATGAGCAGCACCACCGACAGCCCGATGAAGATGAGCTTGGCGGTGTTCGTCGCATCGAGCAGGCCCCGAAGGGCTTGGTCAGGCGTGGCGACCTGATCCACCCCTGGTTGGCTCGTGAACCGGCTCTTGACGAAGTTCGTGCGCTCCGCGCGGATCGGCACGATCCGGAACGACGGAGGCAGCGCGTCGGCGGTGATGTTGCGCACCAGGTCGGGGTCCTTGGCGAAGATCCGCTTGAACTCCGCGAGGGCCGCCTTCTTGTCGATGTAGGTGAACGACTTCACGTCGGCGTCGTTCTTCAACGCGCTGTCGACGTCGTTGATCTGCTGCTTGGTGGCGTCCACGGTCATGAACACCTCGAGGCGGACGCCGCCCTTGATGCGGGCCGTGCCGTGGTCGACCCACTTGGAGAGGAGCATGATCCCGCCGAACAGCGCGAGGGAGACCGCGACCGTGAGGACGCCGGCGATCGTCATGAGGAGGTTGCGGCGCAGCGAGATGAGGGTCTCGCGCCCGAAGTAGGCGATGCGGGTCAGCACCCGTCAGCTCCCGACGCCGTAGACGCCGCGCGCGTCGTCGCGCACCATCGAACCGTGGTCGAGCTCCACGACCCGGCGGCGCATGGCGTCGACGATGCGCTGGTCGTGGGTGGCCATGACGACCGTCGTGCCGGTCCGGTTGATCCGGTCGAGGATGCGCATGATGCCGACCGTGGTGGCCGGGTCGAGGTTCCCGGTCGGCTCGTCGGCGAGGACGATGAGGGGCCGGTTCACGAAGGCCCGGGCGATGGAGACCCGCTGCTGCTCCCCGCCGGAGAGCTCGTTGGGGAACCGGCCGGCCTTCTTCGCCAGGCCGACCAGGTCGAGGACCTGGGGGACCTGGGTGCGGATCACGCTGCGGGGCCGGCCGATGACCTCCATCGCGAACGCGACGTTCTCGTACACGGTGCGCGTCGGGAGCAGCTTGAAGTCCTGGAAGATGCAGCCGATGTTGCGGCGCAGCTGGGGGATCTTCCAGTGCGACAGACGCGAGATGTCGCGCCCGGCGACGACGATGCGGCCGTCGGTCGGGTACTCCTCCCGGAGCAGGAGCCGCAGGAACGTCGACTTCCCGGAGCCGGACGGTCCGACGAGGAACAGGAACTCGCCCTTGCCGACGTCGACGGACACGTCACGGAGCGCAGTGACGTTGCCCTTGTAGACCTTCGAGACGTTGTCGAATCGGATCATGCGCGGTCAAGGGTCCCAGATGGCGGGGGCGGGGACGCGAGTGAGGGTATCAGCCGCACCCTCCAGGACCGTGGCACCGCCCCGACCAGCCGTTTCGCACCAAATGGGCCTAGCTGCGGTGCGTGCGGCGCCACTGCAGGTACGACTCGATGAAGCCGTCGAGATCTCCGTCGAGGACGGCGTCGACGTTGCCGGTCTCGTGGCGGGTCCGCTCGTCCTTGACCAGCCGGTACGGCGCGAGCGTGTACGTGCGGATCTGGCTGCCGAACGCGACGTCGCGCTTGTCTCCGGAGAGGCGCACGAGCTCCGCGGCGCGTTCCTGACGCTGGCGCTCGGCGAGCCGGGCGGCGAGGATCTGCATGGCGCGGGCCTTGTTCTGGGTCTGCGATCGCTCGTTCTGGCACGACACGACGATGCCGGTGGGCACGTGCGTGATCCGCACCGCCGAGTCGGTGACGTTGACGTGCTGACCGCCGGCGCCCGACGACCGGAAGGTGTCGATGCGGAGGTCGCCGGGGTCGATCTCGGGCTCCTCGGTGGCCTCGAGGGCGGGGACGCAGTCGAGGGACGCGAAGGCGGTCTGGCGGCGGGCGTTGGCGTCGAAGGGCGAGATCCGGATGAGGCGATGCACGCCGCGCTCCCCCTCGAGCATCCCGTAGGCGTACCGGCCCTTGACCGTGAAGGTCGCCGATGTCAGGCCGGCCTCGGTCCCGGGGAGGACCTCGTCGACCTCGACCTCGAAACCCCGTCGCTCGGCCCAGCGGGTGAACATGCGGAACAGCATGTGGGCCCAGTCCTGCGCGTCGGTGCCGCCGGCGCCGGAGTGGACCTCGCAGATGGCGTCCCGCTCGTCATGGTCGCCGTCGAACAAGGCGCGGAGCTCGAGGCGGTCGAGCTCGTCGAGGAGGGCGCGCAGGCCGAGGTCGATCTCGGACTCGAGCGATTCGTCGCCCTCTTCCCGGGCGAGCTGGTGCAGCGTCTCGAGATCGGAGATCGTCCGGTCGAGACCGTCGACGAGCTCGACGTCCTCTCGGGCGCGGGCGTGCCGCCTGGTCAGGTCGCGGGCCCGGTCGGGGTCATCCCAGAGGTCCGGTTCGGCGGAGAGGGCCTGTTCGAGCTCGGCGAGACGCTGGCGGGCCTCGTCGACCCGCAGGTAGGCGCGCGCGTCTTCGACCCGGCGGCGGGCATCGGCGAGAGCATCGGTGAAGTCGCGCATGACGCAGCGGCGGTGGGCGGCGGTGGGCGTTCAGCGGCCGTGGCAGAGCTTGTACTTCTTGCCGCTACCGCAGAAGCACGGCTCGTTGCGCCCCGGGGTCTTCTCGACCCGCACCGGCTCTTGTTGGAGCGCGGGGTCGTAGGGATCGGTCGTCTCGGGCTCGCCGGGCGCCGCCGTGGGGACGGCGGTGGGCTCGTCTGACGCGACCGGCGTGGCCAGCGCGGTCCGTAGACCCTGGGCGCCCTGGACCGGGTCCTCGGGGGCGCTGTACTGCAGGTTGCCGGCCAGTGGCTGGGGCGCGTCCTCGGTGACGACCTGGAGGTGCGTGACGTAGCGGACGAAGTCGTCCTCGATCTCGGCCATCATGGCCTCGAACATGTCGTAGCCCTCGCGTTGCCACTCGGCGAGCGGGTCCTGCTGACCCATCGCGCGCAGGTTGATCCCTTCGCGCAGGTAGTCCATCTCGTAGAGGTGCTCGCGCCATCGCTGGTCGATGACCGAGAGCATCACGCGCCGCTCGATCTCGCGCAGGGTCTCTTTGCCGATCGATTCCTCTTTGGCCTCGTACTTGGCGAACGCCTCGCTGATGACGATCTCGCGGAGCTGGTCGACGTGGGTGCAATCGTCGAGCTGGGCTCGTGTGACGTCGCTGGGCAGTGTGACGAGCAGGTTGCGGTGGAACTCGTCGAGGTCCCAGTCCTCGGGGAACTCCCCGGGACAGAACGCGTCGATGAGCCGGCCGATGGTGTCCTCGATGGATTCGACCGTCTGGTCGCGCAGGTCCTCGCCATCGAGGATCTGCTGGCGGCGCCGGTAGATGATCTTGCGCTGCTCGTTCATCACCTCGTCGTACTTGAGGACGTCTTTGCGGATCTCGAAGTTGCGGTCCTCGACGGTGCGCTGGGCTCGTTCGATGGCCTTCGTCACCATGCGGGCCTCGAGCGGCATGTCGTCGGGGAAGGCCCGGTCCATGACCCAGCTCATCGCGCCGGTCGCGAAGAGGCGCATGAGGTCGTCTTCGAGGGAGAGGTAGAAGCGGCTCTCCCCCGGGTCGCCCTGCCGCCCGGAGCGGCCCCGGAGCTGGTTGTCGATCCGGCGGCTCTCGTGCCGTTCGGTGCCGAGGACGTAGAGACCACCGAGTTCTCGGACCTGGTCGCTCTCCGAGGCGCAGCGCTCGGTGTGGCGGGCGAGGAGCTCGGCGAACCGGTCGGGGCTGGCCTCGGGCGTGGTGCCCTCGGCGAGGAGGTCGCGTCGCGCCAGGCCGCCGGGGTTGCCGCCGAGGAGGATGTCGACGCCGCGGCCGGCCATGTTCGTGGCGACGGTGACGCCGCCGAGCTGGCCGGCTTGGGTGACGATGTGCGCCTCGCGCTCGTGCTGCTTGGCGTTGAGCACGGCGTGCTCGATGCCGCGCCGCTCCAGGATGCGAGACAGCAACTCGGATTTCTCGACCGAGATGGTTCCGACCAGGACCGGTTGGCCGGCCTCGCGGCGCTCCTGGATGTCGTCGGCGACGGCCTCGAACTTCGCGGCCTCGGACTTGTAGATGAGGTCGGGTTGGTCAGCGCGGACCATCGGCTGGTTCGTGGGGACGGAGACGACCTCGAGGCCGTACGTGTGCGCGAACTCGCCCGCCTCCGTGTTGGCGGTCCCGGTCATCCCGGCGAGCTTGTCGTACATGCGGAAGTAGTTCTGGAGGGTCACGGTGGCGAGGGTCTGGTTCTCCTCTTTGATCCGCACCGCTTCTTTGGCCTCGACCGCTTGGTGCAGGCCCTCGCTCCAGCGTCGCCCCTCGAGGATCCGGCCGGTGAACTCGTCGACGATCTTGACCTCGCCGTCTTGGATCACGTAGTCGACGTCCCGCTTGAAGAGCTCCTTGGCCCGCAGCGCGGCTTGGAGCTGGTGCACGAAGTTCTGGTTGACGTGCTCGTAGAGGTTCGAGATTCCGAGGGCCTTCTCGACCCGGCCGATGCCCTCTTCGGTGGGCACGACGGTCTTCTTCGCCTCGTCGACCTCGTAGTCGCGTTCGGCTTGCAGGGGCTTCACGATGCGAGCGAACTGGTAGTAGAGCTGCTGGGCGTCGTCGGCGGGCCCGGAGATGATGAGCGGTGTCCGGGCCTCGTCGATGAGGATGGAGTCGACCTCGTCGACGATGGCGAACCTGTGGCCCCGCTGAACCTGGTCCTCGGCGGACGAGGTCATGTTGTCGCGCAGGTAGTCGAAGCCGAACTCGTTGTTCGTCCCGTAGGTGACGTCGGCGCGGTACGCGGCGCGCTTCGCCTCGTAGTCGAACACCTCGGGTACGACGACGCCGACTTCGAGTCCGAGCGCCCGGTAGATCTGACCCATCCACTCCGCGTCGCGGCGCGCGAGGTAGTCGTTCACCGTGATGACGTGCACGCCGTAGCCGGCCAGCGCGTTGAGGTACACGGGCAGCGTCGCGACGAGGGTCTTGCCCTCTCCGGTCTTCATCTCTGCAACCCACCCGAAGTGCAGCGCGGCGCCGCCCATGAGCTGCACGTCGAAGTGCCGCTGCCCGAGGGTGCGCGTGGCGGTCTCGCGGACGAGCGCGAACGCCTCGGGGAGGAGGTCGTCGAGGGCGTCCAGACGGGCCTCGCGCTCGGTGGCCAGATCGCCGACCCGGTCGACGCGGCCCCGGAGCTCGTCGCTGAAGGCGCGCAGCTCGGCGTCGCTGCGCCCCTGCATCTCCGGCTCGAAGGCAGCGACTTCGGGCACGACGGACTCCAGCACCTTGACTTTGCGGCCTTCACCCGCGTGCAGAAGCTTGTCGAAGAGTCCCATGGCGGTCCCGAGTGTACCGGGGGGTCCGACCGATCCTGCCCGCAACACGCGCCGGGCCGGCCGACCCTGACTCCGTATGCTCGCACGATGCACCCGCGGGTCGGTCGTGTGCCGATGCGCCCGGCCGAGCAGCGCCTCTTCGCCGCCATCGTCGTGGCGCTCATCGCGGCGATCGGCGCGTTGCTCATCGCGACCACGCCCCACGCTCAGAGCGGCGACCCGACCGTCGACGTGGCGGCCCGGCTGTGGCTTGTCTTCTGCACCGGCGCGGTGGTCGTCGTCCTGGCGTCGTCGCTCAGCCGGGCGACGAAGGGCGTCGTCGTCGCGATCATCGGGGGCTCGGCGTTGATGCTCGGGGCGGCGCTCGTCCTGAGCGCGAACGACTTCGCGCCGTTTGGCGCCGCGCTCGACCAGAGCACCCGCACCGCGCTCATCACGAAGTACGCGAACAACTGGGGCTGGGTGGACTTCGCGTACAAGGGACTGCCCGTCTATTACCCGCCGCTGTCGTTCTGGGTGATGGGTCGGACCGCGGCGCTGCTGTCGGTCGCGCCGTGGAAGATGCTGAAGGTCGACCTGCTGGCGACGGCGTTCCTCGTGCCGGTGCTCGGCTGGCCCCTGTGGCGGCGCGTGGTCGGCCGCACCGCCGCGATCGGCGCGGTTCTCGGTGGGGTCCTGCTCTTCCAGCCCTGGTATCGGCCCCACGCGTGGCTCGGCACGGCGCTGTTCATCCCGTGGTGGCTGTGGGGTGTCCTCGGGGTCGGGCGGGAGCAGCCCCGGTCACGGGTCGCGCTGCTCGGCGCCGCCGTGATCGGCGCCGCGCTGTTCTGCGTCTACTACTTCCCGTTCTTCCTCGGGGCGATCATGCTGGCGCTGGTGCTGGCTTTGCGCCGCCCGGCCGCGGCGCGGGGCGTGGCCCTGCCTCCCGCGCACCCCCGGGAGGCAGGCCTCGTGATCGGCGGCGCGGCGCTGCTCAGCACCCCGTACTGGGTTCCGATCCTCGTCGCGGTGGTCCGCAACGGCGCGCAGGTGGCGTTCAACCGCTGGTACACGCCGGACTACGTCGACCTGCGGTTCCGGTTCCTCACCTTCGACGTGATCGGGCTGGTGATGCTGTTCGGGCTGGGCTACCTGCTCGTGAGCGCGCGCCGGTCGCGGGTGTCGCTGGCGCTGCTCGGGCTGCTCGCGGCGGCGTTCGTGTACTACATCGCCGACTACGCGGGAATCCTGGTCAACTTCCCGCTGCTGTCGTTCCAGGCCAACGACATGGTCGACGCCGTCCTCGCCGCGGGAGCGGGTCTCGGCGCGGCGCAGCTCTGGCGCACCGTCCGGGTGAGCGAGCCGTTGCGGGCCCGGCTGGGGCGGGGTGGCGTCACCGCGGTGTGCTCGGTCGCGGCGGTCGTGGTCTCGTTCAGTCTGGTGCAGACCGCGATCAAGACCATCCCGTACGTGGATCAGCAACGTCAGTCGCATGTGCCGACCCAGGCGCTGGACGACTTCCAGCATGCGACCGGCGGCCGGACCAAGAACAGCGTCGTCCTCACCGACGTCGTCGAGCTCCCGGTCTACCTGCCGTTGTACGTCTTCAACTGGTGGAACGCCCACTACATGAACCCTCCGGCCCGGTTCAACGATCGGAGCGCGTTCCTCCGGCGGCTCTCCAAGGAGACCGACCGGCAGGCGTTCGCGTTGGCGCTGCTCCACAACGTGTACGACCGAATCGACTACGTCGCGTTGCGCCAGAGCCCTGCGGGGACTTTCCAGTACCAGTACGCCGAGGATGCGTTCCCCCGTGGGGTCGTGGAGCGCACGTTCACCTTCGAGCAGTCCCTGTTCGATTCGCCGGCGCTCCACCGCGTCGACACGGTGAGCTTCACGGTGTTCGTCGTCGAGCGACACCGGGACCCGCTTGGCGCGCTCCGGTCGTGCCCGGCCCAGCCGCGCCGCGCCGCGTGTCGCGTCCTGGGCTCGGTCGCCAGCCGCTACCACGGCGACGTCACCGGCGATCTCCTCGCCCTGGCAGCACGGTGGGAGGCCGCCCGCGCGCACGCGTGAGGTGCTAGCGGTCCTTCCGCCGGTCAACCTGGTGGCGGAGCTTGTCGACCACCCGGTCGAGCGCCGCCTCGGGGTCGGGGGCCGCGGCGTGCGCGGTGAGCAGCGCCCGGGGCCGGTGGACCACGACGGCGCAGCGGTGGCGTTCCCGGATTCGGGGGTTGCGCTCCTCGGAGAAGTCGACCTCGGCCCGGGAGGCGTCCCGGGCGACCCGTTCGAGCCGTTGGAGCTTGCGCTGGGCCGCGTTCCGGAGCCTCGATGGGACGGGCACGTTGGTGCCGCGCACGATCACGTTCATCGGTGCCTCCCCGATGCCGGTGGGTCAGGCACTGGCGAGGGTACGACGCGGCGCTCCGAGGGGCAACGGGTCCGGACCGGCCGCGGCGCCCGAGGCCGGCCCGTCCCGGATGTTCAGTACCGGTAGTGGTCGGGCTTGTACGGCCCGGACACGGGCACGCCGAGGTAGCTGGCCTGGTCCTCGGTGAGGGTCGTGAGCCGCACGCCGAGCTTGTCGAGGTGCAGGCGCGCGACCTCCTCGTCGAGGTGCTTGGGCAGCGTGTACACGTTGTGCTCGTAGAAGTCGGGGTGGGTGTACAGCTCGATCTGGGCCAGCACCTGGTTGGTGAAGCTGTTCGACATCACGAAGCTGGGATGGCCCGTGGCGCACCCCAGGTTCAGCAGCCGTCCTTCGGCGAGGACGATGATCGAGTGACCGTCGGGGAAGCGCCACTCGTCGACCTGAGGCTTGATGTTGATCCGCTCGACACCGGGCATCGCTGCGAGCCCGGCCATGTCGATCTCGTTGTCGAAATGACCGATGTTCCCGACGATCGCGTTGTGCTTCATCCGCTTCATGTCGTCGAGCGTGATGATGTTGAGGTTCCCGGTGGCGGTGACGAACAGGTCAGCGGTGTCGACGATGTCGTCGAGGGTGAGGACCTGGTAGCCCTCCATCGCGGCCTGCAACGCGCAGATCGGGTCGACCTCGGTGACGATGACGCGGGCTCCCTGGCCGCGGAGGGACTGGGCGCAGCCCTTCCCGACGTCGCCGTAGCCGCAGACGACGGTGACCTTGCCGGCCAGCATGACGTCGGTGGCCCGGCAGATCCCGTCGACGAGGGAGTGGCGGCACCCGTAGAGGTTGTCGAACTTGGACTTGGTGACGGAGTCGTTCACGTTGATGGCGGGGAACAGCAGCGTCCCGGCGTCGTGCATCTGGTAGAGGCGATGGACGCCGGTGGTGGTCTCCTCGGTCACGCCCCGCAGGCCGTCGGCCATGCGGTGCCAGACCCGGTCGTCCTCGCTGAGGACGCGGCGGAGCATCCCCAGCACGACCCGCCACTCCTCGGAGTCGCGGTCGGTGGGGTCGGGCACGACACCGGCCCGCTCGAACTCGACACCTTTGTGGACGGCGAGGGTGGCGTCGCCCCCGTCGTCGAGGATCAACGTCGGGCCGTCGTGCCCGTCATCGCCGGCCGGCCACCGCAGGGCCTGCTCGGTGCACCACCAGTACTCCTCGAGAGTTTCGCCTTTCCAGGCGAACACCGGGATGCCCCGGGCGGCGATCGCGGCCGCGGCGTGGTCCTGGGTGGAGAAGATGTTGCACGACGCCCACCGGACCTGGGCGCCCAGCGCGAGGAGCGTCTCGATGAGCACCGCGGTCTGCACGGTCATGTGCAGCGAGCCGGTGATGCGGGCCCCGGCGAGGGGCTGCTTGGCGCCGTAGCGCTCCCGCATGGCCATGAGCCCGGGCATCTCGTGCTCCGCGAGGTCGATCTCCTTGCGGCCGAATTCGGCGAGTTCCAGGTCGGCGACCTTGAAGTCGGGTCGGTCCGTGGGAGGGCTGGTGGGGGCGGTGGTCGTCATGGGACTCCTCCGGAGATGATCGGGCGCGTCGAGATGCGCCGCAATGGTGGGGAGTCGGCCCGGATCACCGGGTGACAGCAGGAGCCCGACTGCGATTCAGCCTAGTCCGCGGCGAGCGCGGCCTTGAGCTGGGCGATGGCGTCGATCGGGCCCGGGTCCACGTCGTTGTCGACGGCGAGGTAGTAGGAGACCCAGTCGCCGAGGTACATGAGGTCGAGCAGCTGCGCGAGGCGCCCTTCGCCTTGGGCCTCGACGTCGAGCACTTGGAGCAGCGCCTCCTCGATGAGCTCGGTGGTGCGGTCGATGCGGGCGGCGAGCTGCTCGTGCTCGAAGCCGTGCCGGAGGGACACGAGGGTGAGGAGCTGTCGGGTGACGTCACCGTGTTGGCCCCACCCGGTGATCTCGTTGTGGTCGAGCTCGGGATACGCGGCCGAGAAGGCCGGAGCCTTGGCGTTCTCGTTGATGTCGCACTTCCAGCGGTACGCGGCCACACCGCCGAGCGCCCCGCCGCCGTAGACGAGCGGGATGCTGCGGCCGATCTTGCGGGCCAGCTCCTGGGCGGGGTTCCCGGGTCCGGCGTCGGGGCGGCACTGCTCGGCCCGTCGCTTGAGTTGGGCTTGGGCCTGGACGAGCAGCGCAGGCGCCTCGGGGTACAGGCCCATCTGGAAGAGCGTGACGAACAGGGGGGCGACGAGCGCCCCGATGGCGGCTCGGGGCATGACGAGCCCGTCGGCGCAGCGGACGTGGAGCGCGTCGCGCGTCGTGGCGAGCTCGGCGAGCTCGCCGCCGGCGGTGATCGCGACGACGGGGGCGCCGGCGTCGAGCGCGCCGCGGGTCATCTCGTTGGTCTCCTCGGTGTTGCCGGAGTACGAGACCGCGAACACGAGGGTGCGGGGCCCGACGAACGCCGGGATCCGGATCTGCTTCAGCACCACGATGGGGACGGGCAGCGAGGAGGCCACGGCCCGGAGGACGTCACCGGCGATCCCCGATCCCCCCATGCCGAGCACCGCGATGGTGTCGATCTCGCTGGGTCGGGGCAGCCGGGCGCGGTCCAACGTCATCTCGGCCTGCTCGTGCGCAGCCGCGAGCTGTTCGGGGAGGCCCTCGACCGCACGGAGGAAGCCGAGGGAGTCCACGGGCACGGAGCTACGCCTCGAAGGTGGGTTGGATGCCCTCTGCTTCGGCTTTGGCGAGGAGCCGGCGGTGTTCGGTGTCGCTCACGGTCTCGGCTTCGTCGATGAGCATGATCGGGATGTCGTCCCGGACGGCGTACCGCCGCTGGAGCCGCGGGTTGTACAGCGACGATTCGTCGGGGAAGTACAGCAGCGGCCCCTTGTCTTCGGGGCAGGCGAGGATGTCGAGCAGCTTCGGGTCGAGAGTCACGTCGTCAGTCTGCCTCGCCGCCGAGGAGCTCGAGGATCTCGGCGCTGTGCTGGCGACACGACGCCTCGTCAGCGGCTTCCAGGTTGAGACGCAGGAGGGGCTCGGTGTTGGAGGGTCGGAGGTTGAACCACCAGTCGCCGTGGTCGACGGTCAGGCCGTCCAGGTGGTCCTGGGCGGTTCCGGCGCACGCGGCGGCGACCACCTCGATGACCGCGGCCGGGTCGGCCACCCGGCGGTTGATCTCGCCGGACTGGACGTAGCGCTCGTACGGCCGCCGCAGCTCGGAGAGGGCCACCCCGGCGCCGGCGAGGGTCTCGAGGGTGACGAGCGCGGCGATGATCCCGGAATCGGCCCGGTAGTTCTGACGGAAGTAGTAGTGCCCCGAGTGCTCGCCCCCGAAGCTCGCGCCGGTCTCGGCCATGACCTGCTTGATGAAGGAATGCCCGACCCGGGTGCGCACCGGGATGCCACCGAGCTCCCGGACGATCTCGGGCACAGCTTTCGAGCAGATGAGGTTGTGCACGATGGTCCGGTCGGCCTCGGTGGCGTCGGGTCCGAGGCGGCGCAGCGTCGACGCGGCCACGATGGAGGTGGTCAGGGACCCGGAGAGCGGCTGAGCCTGGTCGTCGACGAGGAAGACCCGGTCGGCGTCGCCGTCGAAGGCGAGCCCGACGTCGGCCCGCTCGTCGACGACGGCCTGCTGGAGGTCCTTGAGGTTCTCGGGCTGGATGGGGTCCGCGGGATGGTTCGGGAAGGTGCCGTCGAGCTCCGCGAAGAGCATCCGCAGCTCGACGGGGAGGCCGTCGAACACCGCGGGGACGATGAGCCCGCCGACGCCGTTGGCGGTGTCGGTGACGATCCGCTGCCCGCGGAGGGTGTTGGTGTCGATGAAGGAGCGGACGTGGGTGACGAACTCGTCGAGCAGGTCGCGGCGCTCGACGGTGCCGCGGTGCTCGGCGGTGTCGAGCTGGCCGGCGCGGACCCGGGCTTTGATCTCGCCCAAGCCGCTCTCCTCCCCCACGGGGGCCGCCCCCGCCCGGCAGAGCTTGATGCCGTTGTACTGGGCGGGGTTGTGGCTGGCGGTGAACATGGCCGCGGGCGCGTCGAGGGACCCGGACGCGAAGTACACGAGGTCGGTGGAGGCGAGCCCCAGGTCGATGACGTCGGCGCCGGCGAGGGTCGCGCCGTCGAGGAAGGCCGCGACGAGGGGTTCCGACGACGGGCGGGCGTCTCGGCCGGCGAGCACCCGGGGAGCCTCGGTGAAGGCCACGAACGCGTTGCCGACGGCTCGGGCGGTCGTCTCGTCGAGCTGGTCGGGGTAGACCCCGCGGATGTCGTAGGCCTTGAAGATGACGTCCAGGGACGCCGGATCGGCGGTCATGCGCCGGTCAACCTACCTGGCGGCTTCGGCGGTTCCGGCGGCCCCACCACACGAGGGTCCCGATCCCGGCGACACCGAGGAGGGTGAGGATCCGGCCGCCCCACTCGGCGGTCGTCGTCCCGTACGTGAGGCGCACGTCGTGGCTCGTCGGGACCACGACCATGAAGTTGGGGGTGGACCGGTACGGGCCGCGGGCGCCCCGCGCCGTCCAGTTCGGGAAGTACGAGATCTTGACCAGCACGGGGACGCCGACCCGCGAGACGTGGAACGAGACGCTCGAGTCGGTCTGGTGGATACGGGTGACGGTGACGGCCGGGAGCGCAACTTTCGACGAGGCCAGCGCGACGGACGGCTGGGCGTGCTGCCAGCTGGTGGGCCCATCGGCGACGAGGGGACGGTCGAGCGCGGAGGGATCGTTGAACCAGGGCACAGCGATGCAGTCCTGCCAGTCGTGGCGGTGGTACTGGTTGGGCTCGACCCCGGCGGCGAGCACCCGCCGGCGGCAGAGCGCCTGCTCGGACGGCGAGAGGGGATCGACGACGATCGGCTGGTTGGTCAGGGACGCGACCGTCGGGGCGTCCGCCACCCGGTAGATGGCCCAGGTGTCGGGGGCGATCCCGCCGGGCGCGGTGGCGCTGGTGGCGACGCGCTGGAGGTGGGGGTCGGTGTCGGCGGCGTGGCGCGCCGACGCCGAGTGCGCGACGTAGTACTGCACGCCGAGGAGCTGCAGGTAGCGGACCCCGAGCGAGAAGTCGGCGAACGTCCGGTACGTGACGCCGCGCACGGGGTTGGACGCGTTGCCGGTCGCGTCGACCGTCGCGGCGGTCATGAAGACGTACGGCGTCGTGGCCGACGACTCGTAGTACAGGCCCTCCATCGACGGGAACCGCCCGTTGGTCCAGTACGGCAGGAGCATCAGCGCGAGGGGTGTCCCGTAGACGTTGAGCGCGGAGCCGCCTTCCCACATCACGCGGCCGGCATGGAGACGGCTGATGGTGTCGATGAGGCGGCGGTACTCGGGGTAGGCCTTCTTGAGCCCGGGTCCCTGGCCGCGGAGGTCCTGGTAGCCGCTCTCGTTCCACTTGATCCAGAACGGGAGGAAGTCCTTGCTGCGGTCGATGTTGACGAGCGCGCCCACCGCGAGGAGCAGGGTGAGGATCCCGGCGGTCGCGACCGCGACGAGCTGGACGGTGACGCGCGGCCCGTACGCACCGAGGTGGAGCTGGCGACGCTCGGCAGCGCGTCGGGCGAGCCACACCGCGCCCCGGACGAGCTCGGCGACGCCGAGCCCCATGAGCAGGAACACGCACAGGTACCAGAAGGGCAGCAGCCTTAGGTTCCAGGCGGGCGCGAACTGGATGCTGGCCCAGACGTAGAAGAGGACACCCGACACCGCGGTGAGGGTGACCATCAGGATCGTGGAGCGGCGTCGGGCGACGATCCCGCCGACGATCGCGATGGTGAGGAGGGCCGCGCCGCCCCACTGCCAGGGCAGCGGGCCCCGGAGGCCCCACTGCCACGGGAGCGCCCCGTGCCCGCCGACCAGGTAGGAGGGGAAGAGGTACCGGCCGTAGGACGCGCTGTCCTTGCTGACGCCGATGGACCCGTACCGCATGTCCGTCGTGTACTGGAGGGTGGCGACGAGGGGGACGCTCCACACCGCGGTGAGCAGGGCGCCGACGCCCCCGATGGCTGCGATCCGGCCGATCGTGGCGGCGGGCCAGACCTCGAAGGCGACGATCCCGAGGCCGACGACGGCGAGGAGCCCGCCGGCGACGACGCTGCCCGACGCGATCGCGACGAGGATCCCGACGACCGCGAGGACGCCCCCGAGCGCGGCGCGGCGGCGGGTCCGGTGCCACAGCTCGGGGCGGGGATGGGCCGCGATGAACACGACCGCGGCACCGACGAGCGCGAAGACCGCGACGACGAGGTGGCTCATCATCGTCGCGGCGAGCAGCACCGCGGGCAGCCAGGGGGCCCGCCGGGTGCGTAGCGCCCAGGCGAGCGTGCCGAGGAACAGCAACGCGCACGCGAGCGCGAGCGTGAAGGAGAACTCACCCGCGAGGTTGCTGGCGAGGTTGCCGCCCATGATGTGCTGGTTGAACGCGATGCCCTTGTCGGCTTGGGTGGTGCCAGGGTCGCCGCTGAAGAAGAGGAAGCCGGTCGCAGCGACCGCGAGTGCGGCCGGCGCGGGGTTCGGGGCGCGGATCCCGCGGGCGAACACGTACCCGCCGACGGGGAGCAGCACCGGGCCGAGCGCGGTGACGAGCTTGAACGCGACGTTGTAGGGGATGAACAGGTTGAGGCCGACGATCAGCAGCGCCGGCACGGGGAAGTAGAACTGGCCGGCGGGGAACCCGGCGTAGAAGTCGGGGCTCCAGCCGGCGAGGCGCCACGGGAGGAGGTGGTCGCGCAGGTATGCCGGCCACCAGACGTGGGCGCCGGTGTCGCCCCCGGCGGGGGTGGTGTTGCGGAACAGGAGCCTGGGCTCGAGCTGGACGAAGACGAAGACGACGCAGGCGACGACGACGAGGAGCCCGATCCAGAGCTCGACGCGTGACCACCACGGGGGGGCGGGGGGTTCGGGGTCGTCAGGGGCCGCGGCCGGCGCGTCCTGCGCCGTGGTCACGGCCATGGGTCTTAGCCTGCCAGGACCGCCGGGGGTCGGGGTATCACCGCGGGCCGGCAGGTTGCGGCCCGGCGCCGGTCAGGCGGTGCGGGCGAGCTCGAGGACGCGGCTGAGGGGCACACGGCCGTCGGGGTTGGTCCAGGACTGCAGCTCGCAGCGGCCACACCGACGGAAGGTGAGGTCCTCGCCCGCGATCTGCATCCGGATCTCGATGATCGAGCCCTTGCTGCACGACGGACAGCGCATAACCAGCCTCCCAATTGTTGGTCCCAGACTCGTATCGGCCTCGTGGGACCGGACCTTGAGGGCTCAGGTGAGGATCTGGAGGACGGCGAGGAGGTTGAAGCCGGCGTGGAGCAGGATCGACTGGGACAGGTCGCCGGTGCGGAGGGCTCGGTACCCCGAGAGCAGCCCGAGGAGGAGCAGGGCGGGGACGGCGAACCCGGCCCCGGGGTCCAGGATCACGTGGACGAGGGCGAACGCCAGCGACGCCCCCCAGATCGCCACCGCGGGGCTGGTGCGGCGCATGAGGGCCCGGAGCAGCGCGCCGCGGAACAGCAGCTCCTCGCCGAGGGGGGCGACCACGAGCACCGCGAGGGCGAACACGGCGGTCTCCCAGCCTCGGGCTTCCTGGAAGAGGCGCACCACGTCCTGGGACGAGTTGCTGAGGTGCCCGGCGGACACGATGGGCGCGATCAGGAGCCCGGACAGGAGGGAGAGGACGAACCCGGCCGCGAACCAGGGGCCGTCCCGTATCCGGAGCCGGAGGCCGAAGTCGGCGGTGAGGCTGCCTCTGCCCTTGCGGGCGGCGAACGCCAGGTAGGCGACGACGGTGCCGGTCTGGGCCAGCAGCGACGTCACGGACGCGTCGACCTCGAGGTGCTTCGGGACCTTGTTGTGGCTGACGAACGGCAGCACCGCGATCGAGGCGGCGACGAGCGAGAGGACGAACGCGACGGCGGGGTCGGGGACTCCCCACCCGATCCGGGGGACCGGCGGCGTGCGGGAGCGCCCGGCGCCGTCTGGCTCCATGCGTGGCACCGTAGCGGCGGCCCCTCGGGCTCCTGGCGCATCAGCGCGTCGTCGCTGGTGGTGCGGGTCCCAGGGTCTGAGTCACGTCTCGGCGAGGCGGGCCGTACCATGGCCGACGGAGGGGTTCGAGCGTCGCCCGTCCGCATCCCCCCAAGGAGCCCTCATGAGCCGCCCCCCCTCCGACATGCCGCCGGGCCGTCGTCCTTCGGGCGGCCCGGACGGGCGGCCGGGCGAACGACAGGCGCCGCCGAACCCGCCGCCGTCGTGGGCGCGGATGCTCCCGTGGCTGCTGATCCTGGCGCTCGTGGGCGTCTTCGCGCTCACCAACGTGTTCTCGAGTGGTGGCGGGTCGGCGAAGAGCCTGACCTACACGCAGTTCCTGCAGTCCGTCGACCGCGGTGACGTCAAGAAGGTCACGTTCAACAAGTCCAACGGCGACATCACCGGGACGTTCAAGGACACCGTCACCGGCACCAAGAGCTTCACGAGCAACGGTCCCACCAACGACTTGCAGGCCAACGTCGTCAAGGAGCTCCAGACCAAAGGCGTCGACCTCCAGTACACCCAGACGAGCACCAACTTCTTGTTGAGCTGGCTGCCCTTGCTGCTGCCCGTCCTCATCCTCATCGGGTTCTTCGTCTGGATGGCCCGACGTCAGCAAGGCCAGATGGGCGCGGTCATGAACATCGGGCGCAGCCGGGCGAAGGTGTACACGACCGAGAAGCCCAAGACGACCTTCTCCGACGTCGCCGGGTACGGCGCGGTGAAGGCCGAGATCGCCGAAGTCGTGGACTTCTTGAAGTACCCGCAGAAGTTCAAGCAGATCGGGGCCCGGATCCCGAAGGGAGTCCTCCTGGTCGGGCCGCCGGGCACCGGGAAGACCCTGATCGCTCGGGCGGTGGCCGGCGAGGCCGGGGTGCCGTTCGTGTCGGTGACCGGCTCGGACTTCATGGAGATGTTCGTGGGGGTCGGTGCCGCCCGTGTTCGTGACCTCTTCCAGACCGCCCGCAAGCAGGCGCCGGCGATCATCTTCGTCGACGAGGTCGACTCGATCGGCCGCAAGCGGGGCGCGGGGCTCGGCGGCGGCCATGACGAACGAGAGCAGACGCTCAACCAGATGCTCGCCGAGATGGACGGCTTCGAGGCCACCGAAGGCATCGTGATGATGGCGGCGACGAACCGCCCCGACGTGCTCGACCCGGCGCTCCTCCGCCCGGGGCGCTTCGACCGCCAGATCGTCGTGCCGCTGCCCACCCAAGAGGAACGCGTCGAGATCCTGAAGGTCCACCTGCGCGACAAGCGCGTCGCAGCCGACCTCGACGTCAACATCGTGGCCCGGGGCACGCCAGGAATGGCCGGCGCCGACCTCGCCAACCTCGTGAACGAGGCCGCCCTGTTCGCGGTCCGGCGGGGTGTCTCCGAGATCCACATGGAGGACATCGAAGCGGCACGCGACCGGGTGCTGATGGGCCTGACGCGGGACTCCATGGCGCTCAACGAGGAGGAGAAGGAGGTCGTCGCCTTTCACGAAGGTGGCCACGCCGTCCTGGCCTACGTCCTCGACCACGCCGACCCGATCCACAAGGTCACGATCCTCCCCACGGGGATGGCGCTCGGCGTGACCCAGCAGCTCCCCGAGGAGGAGCGCCACATCTACAAGCGCGAGTACATCGCGGACTCGATCGTCGTCGCGCTCGGTGGCCGGCTCGCCGAGGAGATCGTGTTTGGGCACGTGTCGACCGGCGCGCAGAACGACCTCGTGCGCATCACCGAGCTGGCCCGCAAGATGGTCCGCGAGTGGGGCATGAGCGAACGGATCGGGCCGATGGCGTGGGGCGCGCAGGGACCGGTCTTCCTCGGTGAGGACCTGGTCCACACGCGCGACTACTCCGACGACACCGCACGCGTCATCGACGAGGAGGTCGAGCGCATCCTGCGCCAGGAGGAGAGCCGGGCCCGACGGATCCTGCGGCTGCACCGGCGGGGCCTCGAAGGTGTGGCTCGGGCGCTCCTCGAACACGAGACGCTGGACGGCGACGAGGTCGCCCGCATCGTCGACTACGCCATGGGCCGGAAGGCGGGCGGGTTCCGCAAGGTGAAGCGGGCCGACGGCAGCGTGATGGAGGTCAAGCCTCCGGCGGACAATGGTGGGCGCAAGCCCCGCAAGGCCGCGGCTCGACCCCGGGCCCGGCGCGGCGCGTAGCGCGCGTCAATCGAGCTCGCCGAGCGTCGGCTCCGGCGTCGAGCCGGGAGCGCGGAGCTCGGCGACGGCCGCCCACAAGTCGGTGGCGGTCGTCGCGCCGATGAACGCCCGATGCACCACCCCCGCCTCGTCGGCGAGCAGGATCATCGGGATCGCCGAGATGTCGTACCGCTCGTGCAGCCCGCGCGCCCGGGCGTAGTCGAGCTCGCACGTCGCGACGGCCGGCGACTCGAGGACCGCGACCTTGGGTCCCAGCCCCTGGCAGGAGTCACACACCGCCGACGAGAAGTACGCCACGAGCCAGGCCGCGTCGGGGCGGGCGAAGTCGGCCCGGTCCAGCTGGCGCGGGACGGGGTAGGTGTCCCGGGGTGGCCCCTCGGGCCGGCGGCGCCGCAGCCACCACGCGACCACGAGCACGACGCCCAGGATCGCGGCGGCGATGAGGAGCCGGGACGTCATCCGAGCTCGGGGAGGCCGAGGCTGAGCCCCGGGTTGGGGCTGAGGAGCGCGCGCCCGGCGACGATCGGCCCGTCGGCCTTGAGTACGAGGACCTGGTCGGCGCCGACGCCGTTCTGGGGGAGGTCGAACGTGACGCGCTTGCCTGGCCTGACCGCTTGGGCCAACGCGCTCGACGGACTGTTGAGGTTCCCGGCCGTGTACGCGAGCAGCTCGACGGTGAGGGACCGCCGGGAGACGTTCAGGGCCACGAGCTGAGCGTCGCCGGTGTCGTCGACCCGCCCCGCGGCGAACGCCCAGCGCGCCGCCGAGACCGTGGACCCGAACGTGACCGCGGTCCCCGACACGGTCGCGGGTGGGGCCCACTGCTCGGCGAGCTGCGCGACGACGGCGTTGGCGCGGCCACCGTTGACGACCACTGAGAAGCCGGTCCCGGGTGGGATGCGCTGGCTCAGCCCGACCTGCACGACGCCCATCGAGGGGACCGTCACCCGCTGGCGGGGCAGCGTCTGGGCGCCGTCGAGGGTGACGCTGACGTTGACGGTGGTGCCGCGATTCTCGAAGTTCGCGAGCGCGACGTTGGCGGTCGTCCCGGTGTCGCCGACCCCCGTCGGGATCGTCCAGTGGCTGGCGAAGCCCACCGCACCGAGCGCGGTGGCGATCCCGAGTCGACCATCGCTGCCGTCGTAGCGCACCGATTGCTCGGCGATGAGGCGCCCGGTCCGGGCGCGCACCTGGATCGCCAGCGGGCTCTGGCGGAGGACGAGGTCGTGCACCGCGACCGAGATGCGGGACCGGCGGGGCACGACGATGGCCTGCGCGGGCCCAGGGGCCTGGACCCCGTCGGGGGTCAGGAACGTCAGGTCGACGATGGCATCGTCGCCGAACGGGTTGAAGAGGGCGAGCCAGTCCTCCGCGCCGCGGCTCGTGTCGGCGGCGGCGAAGTACCAGCTCGGAGAGGAATGCCGCGCGCACGCGCCGAGCGTCGTCGCGTTGCCACGTTGCAGCTCGTGCTCGACGGCGACGGAACCGCCCGGCACCTCGACCACGACTCCCGGTTCGGGGTCGGCCACGATCGAGGAGACGACCACCCGGCGTTGGGCGAGCGCGTCGAGGTGCACCTGACGTGACACCGGGGTGTGGTCGGTGCCGGTCAGGACCGTGATGGTCGCCGTCAGGGGCCTGCGTGCGAGGTTCGCGACGATGATCGTCTCGTCGGCGCGCCCGCCGGGGTTCGAGGTCCCTTCGGCGCAGTACCACGTCGACGAGATGGCGTCCGGGGGCGGGACGGACGGGCCCGAGACCGGACGCGCCGAGGCCCGGATCGACGGGGTGGTGGAGTGCCCGGCGTGGTCGGCGGCGACGAGGCCGACGACGATGGCGGCCACCGCGAGGAGCGCGGGGAGGCGGGCGACGGACGGGGCGCGGCGCGCGCTCATCCGCTCTCCCAGAACTCGATCGTCGAGTCGAACTCGTCTTCGCCGGTCCGGCGCCGCTCGGCGCGCGCGGCGCGCGCTTCGGCGCGGGCCGCGGCCCGCTCGGGGTCACGATCGGCGCGTCGGCCTCTCGACCACCAGAGCAGCGCGACGAGCCACAAGACGGCCTCGGCAGCGAGGAATCCGTAGCGGCGCGTCTGGCCGGTGTGCGAGATCGTGACCGCGGCGGGAGTGTCGAGACGGAACTGGTTCGTGATCCCGAACGCGGCTCGGTGCGCGAGGGTGTGCCCGGCCGCGGTGGCGTGCCAACCGGCGTCGTACGCCTCGAACCACAAGACGGTGCCGGGCGCCGACGACCGGTTCCCCAGCGGGTGGCTGCCGCTGAGGTCGATGGTGGCGGCGGTGCGCGCCGGGTCGGCGGGGCGGCTCGGGATCGACGCGTGCCGGCCCCGCACCACGGTGCGACCGGGGAACCACGCTTGGTTCTCGTAGACCTGGATCGCGCTGTCGCTGCCGAGGCGGGTCAGGTCGAGCTGGTCCTGCAGCGCCGCCTGGAGCGCCGGTGGTGTGCGCCCGCTGACCCCGCCCGGCCCGGAGCGCAGCGGCACCGCGACGTACCGGACGCCCATCGGGGCGAGGATGCGGCCGAGGCGGCTCGTCCGGCCGCTCAGGGCGGCGGTGACGGCGTCGGCGACCGGATCGTGCCGGGTCGTGACCGGGGCGCGGAGCAGCTCCCGTCCGTCGCCGGGGCCGTTCCGGGTCAGCGTGTACCCGAGTCCGCTCGCAACGTGCACCGGGTCGAGCGGCAGCACGCCGGGGTCACCCAGCCAGAGGAGGCGGAACTGGCCCTGGAACTGCTGGTCGCGGGTGAACGCCAGCTGCGACGGCCACGAGGTGGTCGGGGAGTGCCACCGACCGTCGAGGGCGTCGGCGGCGAACCCGATCCCGGCGAGGGCGACGCCCGCGGTGGCGGCGACAGCCGCGACCCGACGCCAGCCCCACCGCCGCTGACGAAGGCTCGACACGGCGAGGCCCGCGGCGAGGGCGATGCCGAGCGCGCCGAGCGAGAGGATCCCC
>DATISY010000121.1:0-6792 GCA_035468285.1 Acidimicrobiia bacterium
GTGCGCCTCACCGAAGCGGCACTCGACGCTGAGCTGCCGCTCTTCTGGCTCGTCGACTCGGCCGGGGCGCGCATCACCGACCAGGTCGAGCTCTTCCCCGGCCGGCGCGGCGCCGGGCGCATCTTCTACAACCAGGTCCGCCTCTCCGGCCGCGTGCCTCAGATCTGCTGTCTGTTCGGGCCGTCGGCCGCCGGCGGCGCCTACATCCCCGCCTTCACCGACGTGGTGTTCATGGTGGAGGGGAACGCCTCCATGTACCTCGGTTCGCCCCGCATGGCCGAGGTCGTCATCGGTGAGCGCCTGTCATTGGAGGAGACCGGCGGGGCGCGAATGCACGCCGAGGTGTCCGGCTGCGGCGACAACCTGGTCGCCGACGACACCGAAGCCATTGCCTGGGCGAAGTGGTACTTCTCGTTCCTGCCCCAGAGCTGGAGGCACGACCCACCCCGCGAGCCGCCCGCAGCGCCGCGACAGCGTCTCGACCCGTCCATGGTGCCGAGCATCGACGCCGAGGGCTACGACATGCACACCGTCATCGATTCGATCGTCGACGCCGACTCGTTCCTCGAGATCAAGCCGTTGTTCGCGCGTGAGCTCATCGTCGGCTTCGCCCGGCTGGATGGCCACGCGATCGGGGTCGTCGCGAACAACCCAATGGTGCGAGGTGGCGTGCTCTTCGTCGACTCGGCGGACAAGGCCACTCGGTTCGTCAACCACTGTGACGCCTTCAGTATCCCGTTGCTGTTCCTCGCCGATGTCCCCGGGTTCATGATCGGACGCGCGGTGGAGCGCGAAGGAATCATCCGGCACGGCGCCAAGATGATCACTGCCATCTCGGAGGCCACGGTCCCGAAGATCTCCGTGATCATCCGCAAGGCGTACGGCGCCGGCCTGTACGCCATGTGCGGGCCGGCCTTCGCTCCCGACGCCTGCCTCGCCCTCCCGACAGCGAAGATCGCCGTGATGGGGCCGGAACCGGCGGTCAACGCCGTGTACGCGAACAAGATCGCGACGATCGAGGATCCCGCCGAGAGCGCCGCCTTCGTCGCCGAGCGGATCGCAGAGTTCGAGGCCGACGTCGACCTGGTCCGTCTCGCCTCTGACCTCGTGATCGATGCCGTGGTACCCCACGACGAGCTCCACGACGAGCTCGTGGCGCGCTTTCGAGCCGCGGCGAACAAGGATCGCTTCTTCAGTGACCGCCGGCACGGCAACCCGCCGGTCTGAGCAACCGGCGCATCGATGCGCATGACCCTGCCGGCGAGGCGACCGTCTGGCGATACCCGTTCTCGGTTCGCAGCATTCTCGTTTTCGGTGAGCGTGAGTACGATTCGCACCGCTACACGGCGGTTTCCGACAGGAGCGATGACATGACCTTGTTCGATGCCTACCAGTACCGCGGCAAGCGGGTCCTCGTTGTCGGAGGCGCGACCGGCATGGGAGCAGCCACCGCCGACGTGCTCCTCGCCGCCGACGCCGAGGTCGTCGCGATGGACCGCGCCCCGATCTCGACGGAGGGCGTGAAGGCAATCCAGGTCGACCTCGCCGACAAGGCGTCGATCGACGCCGCGGTCGACGACTGCGGCGGGCCGCTGCATGCACTCTTCTGCTGCGCGGGCGTCGCGGACGGCACACCCGGGATCGAGCGGATCAACTTCATCGGCCACCGGCACCTGATCGACCGCGTGCTCGCGGGCAGCATGCTCCCCCGGGGCGCGGCCATCGGAATGATCTCCTCAGCCGCGGGGCTCGGCTGGCAAGCGAACCTCCCGCTGCTCCAGGAGTTCCTCGACGTCCGCGACTTCGACGCCGCGGTGCGCTGGGTCGAGGAGCACGGCAAGGCCGACTACCTCTGGAGCAAGCAGGCGATCAACGCCTTCGTCGCCCGCGAGGCCTTCAACCTGCTGCAACGCGGGATCCGGATCAACGCGATCATGCCCGGGCCGACCGACACGCCCCTCGCCCAGGCGAACGCGGACATGTGGCTCGGGTTCGGCTCCGACTACCGCGCCGAGGTCGGCATCGAGCCCTCCACACCCCAGGAGCAGGCGTACCCCTTGGTCTTCCTCTGCAGCGACGCCGCGGTCGCGGTGACGGGGATCACGATGATCACCGACGCCGGCTACATCAGCGCGGGAATCACGGGGTCGTTCCCGGCGGCGACGCCCGCCGTCGAGTTCCTCTCCGGGGCACTCTGAACCCATGACCAGATGAGCGCAGGCGCGATGGCCGGCAACGGGGCGCGCACGGTCCGCCGCTTCTGTCGGATCTGCACCGTCAACGTACTGACCGACAAGGACGACATCGATCGAGTCACCGGGATTGGCGCACTACTCGGCATCCCGGTCACGATCCGGCCGCAGGGCCGCGAGCAGGATGTAGGTGCCAAGACGAACCCTGGTCGTCTGCGCGGCGACCGCCGTCAGGACCGTCAACGGCTCCAGCCAGTAACCGTCGGGACCGGTGGGCTGACGCCCGCCCTCGACACCCCCGGTCTCCGGTCGGCCGTAGGCGTCCAGGTTCTCACCGAACACGACATGGTCGGAGACGACGACCCGATCGATGCCCGTGGGGTCAGCAGCCCGCGCGAGGTCGAAGAGGTGGTTCCAAGTGCCGGGTTCGTCGGCCGAGTAGGTGGGGAGCGGAACCGAGAGGCGGGCGGTCACGGGCGCGGGAACCGGTACAGCTCCCGGGCGTTCTCCTCGCCGATCCGGCGGACCTCCTCGTCGGGGACGTCGGCACACGCGTCCGCGAGGACCTTTCGGCTGTTCGGCCAGTTCGAGTCGTTGTGCGGGAAGTCGGCCTCCCACATGAGCTTGTCGACGCCGATCAGGTCACGGTTCCGGATGGCGTAACGGTCGGAGATCATGCAGACCCAGACGTGCTCGGCGAACACCTCCGACGGCGGCGCCGGGTTCTCCAGACCCTCGAGTCGGCTGCGCTCCCACGTGTAGTCGAGACGCTCAAGGACGTACGGCACCCAGCCGGCTCCGCCTTCGGACAGCGCGACCCGGCAGTCGGGCAGGCCGTTGAACGCGCCGCTGAAGATGAGGTCGCCGAGCGCGCTCATCGAGTTGATGCCGCAAAGCGCGATGCCGACCGACGGTGTCGTCTCGGGCGACGGCCGGATCAGGCCCATAGAGGTGCCGATGTGCATCGAGAGCGGGAGGCCCGTGGCGGCGGACGCCTCGAACACCGGGCGCCAGTGCCCGGTCGGGAACGACGGCAGTCCGAGCGGGTGTGGGTTCTCGACGAACAGCACCGCGCGCGAGCCCTTGGTCGCACAGCGCTCGATCTCGGCGACGGCCGCGGGCACGTCCCACAGCGGAACGAGCGTCTGCGGAATGAACCGATCCGGATACGCCGCGCACCACTCGTCGATCATCCAGTCGTTCCACGCGCGGACCATCGCGAGCGCGAGCTCCTGGTCCTGCGCCTCGAGGAACTGCGTACCCCCGAAGCGGGGGAACGTCGGGAACAACAGCTCGGCGGTCACGCCATCGTCGTCCATCGCGCGGATCCGCTCGTGCACGTCGTACGCCGCCGGGACCATGTCCTCGTACCGCCGGGCGAAGAGGTCCTCGCCACGGCCCGCCTCGCCCTCGCGGAACCGGCGCGTCTGCGCATTCCCCTGGAACGAGAGGGGGTAGAAGCGGTCCTCCCAGACCCACCCCTCGACGCCGTCACGATCGGCGATGCGGGGGGCCCGGTCCCGAAACTTGGGCTCGATGTGGTCCGTGAAGACGTGCGCCGGCTCGACGACGTGATCGTCGACGGAGATCAGCTGGACATCGTCGCGAAGCATCACGCCTCCGATCGTTGGGCCGGGTCAGTGGCGCCCGGCGCCCATCATGCCGGGTAGCCGGCCGGCCTGCCTTCGAGGATCACGGCCTTGGTCTCCAGGAACGGCAGCAGCCCCTCCTTGCCCGGAGATCAACGGTGTAGCGGCCGCAGCCTGGTCATCAGCTCGACGTCGTCGCGCCGAATGACCGACGCGACACTCCGTCGGATCCCCCCGCGATCGCCGCGGAGGGCTCGTATCGTTCGGCGAGGTCCACGATCAATGCGCCGTCGTCACGTCGGGGCTGCGCGTGATCCGAACTGCCTTCGACCATCGGCGAGTCATGCTTTCCTGACGACCTCGTCACGCGGTGAAGCCCTAGCCGATCGGAACCAGCGGTTTTGGCCGTCTCGGAGTCGGCTCGCACGACTCGGTTCTAACATCTGCTTCACTACGCGGGGGTGGTTGCCGGATGCGAACCGTTGTCGTCGGGGCGTCGGGTGGGCTCGGGCGCTCCATCGCGATTGGGCTCGCCCAGCGAGGTGCCGATGTGGCGCTGCTCGCCCGGCGCCGCGAGCGCCTGGAGGCTGCAGCCCACGAAGCCGGACCCCGAGCCCTCGCCATCGAGTGCGACGTCACCGAGGAGACGTCATGCCGCTCGGCCATCAACGAAGCCGCGAGCCGGCTGGGCGGCATCGACGCGCTCGTGTACGCGCCGGCGATCGGGCCACTGGCTCGGCTCATCGACACCGACGCTGACACCTGGCGGCGGGTGTTCGACACGAACGTCACCGGCGCGGCGCGCATCACCGCCGCGGCTGTCCCTCACCTGGCGGCGACTTCGGGAACCGTAGCCTTCCTCTCTTCCGTAAGCGCGTCCCTGACGCCGCCATGGCCGGGGCTCGGGGCGTACATCGTGAGCAAGGCCGCGCTCGACAAGCTCGTGGAGGCGTGGCGCGCAGAGCACCCCGACATCGGCTTCACGCGCTTCGTCGTTGGGGACTGCGCCGGCGGCGAGGGCGACTCGCGCACCGAGTTCAACGCGGAGTGGGATCTCGAGCTGGCCGCAGAGCTCGCGCCCGCATGGGTGTCGCGCGGCTACATCAGCGGCTCACTGATCGCCGTCGACGAGCTCGTCTCGGCTCTCGACGCGGTGCTCCGAGGTGGTGCCAGCATGGCGGTGCCGTCGGTCACCGTCACCCCACGACCCTCCGCGAAGGAGCACCCATGAGCGTGACCACGAGCCCTGTGACGTACCCCGTGGACATCGGGTGCTCCGATCTCTCGTTCGCGACAGCGTGAGCTGCCCCGGCCACGGCGGCGAGGGGATACTCGACCCGAGGGTCACGGAATGGTTTGAGGCCAATCCGATCTCGGCCACGACGTTCGACGAACTCTCGCCAGAGATGCGAGCCCTGGCTCGTTCACCGGTCGGTCCGCCCCTGACGCGGGCTATCCCCCGCGTGAGCGACGACGTCGTCGCGGGGATCCCAGTCCGGATCTATGAGCACGATGGTCCGCCGGAGGGTCTCATCGTCTACCTGCATGGCGGCGGGTTCTGTATCGGCAGCGTCGGGCTCATGGACAACGTCGCCCGCGAGCTCGCGCATTGCGCCAACTCGGCGGTCGTATCGGTCGAATACCGCCTCGCACCTGAGCACCCGTATCCAGCGGGTCTCGACGACTGCGAAAGAGTCACCAGGTGGGCGCTCGCGAACGCGGCGAAGCTCGGGGCAGACCCCCGGCGAGTCGCGGTGGCCGGAGAGAGCGCGGGCGGCAACCTCTCGGCTGCGGTGGCGCTCCGAGTACGCGGGAGGGTCGACGTCCCCCTCGCCGGTCAGGTGCTGATGTACCCCAGCGTCGACGGAAACGCGAGGACGCATCCGTCGCGCGACGAGTTCGCCGGACTCGTCCTCACGCGCAAGGGGATGGACTGGTTCTGGGACTGCTACACGGGGGGCCGCGACCTCGGACGCGACCCATTCGCGGCGCCTCTGCGGGCGGAGAGCCTGGCCGATCTCCCCCCGGCGATCGTCGTCCTCGGCGGCTGCGATCCGTTGCGCGATGAGGGGCGCCTCTACGCCGCTCGCCTGCGTGACGCCGGCGTGGCCGTCGAGGAGGTCTGCTTCGCGGGCCAGCCGCACGGATTCATCAACTTTGGGGTCCCGGCGGCCGCCGACGCGCACGAGCGGATTGGTGCGTGGCTCCGCTCGGCGTTTTACGCGGTCTGACCGACGGCCGCGCGCCCCCGCCGCTCAACGGCCCCGCCAGACCGGAGGGCGCCGCTCGACGAAGGCCGTCGCGCCTTCCTTAGCGTCCTCGCTGTTGAACACCACGTCCTGCCATTCGCGGAGGCGTGCCCGGGCGCCCGCGGGATCGGAGATTCCCAAGCGGACGAGCTCCTTCACGGCGCGCACCCCGAGCGGACCGTTGGCGGCGATCCGCTCGGCAACGGCAAGGGCATGCGTCACCACCTGGTCGGGTGGCACAACCGCGTTCACCAAGCCGAGGTCGTACGCGCGCGCGGCGCTCATCGAGTCTCCGGTCAGCGTCAGCTCGAGCGCGACACCCAGTGCGACCCGCGACCCGAGGAACGTTCCGTTCCCCGCGGGGAAGAGCCCGCGCTTGACCTCGGGCAGCCCGAACTTTGCGTCCGCCGATGCGACCACGACGTCGCACCCGAGCATCAGCTCGAACCCGCCGGCGAGCGCGCTCCCGTTGACCGCGCCGACGACCGGGATGCCGACGGCGCCGTCGAGGAGCCGCAGATACGGCGCCGCCAGCACCGCGCTCTCCTCCGGCGACGGGACGTCGTCAGCGGCGTAGGCCCGCAGGTCCATCCCCGAGCAGAAGGCGCGGTCGCCGGTGCCCGTGATCACCACGACGCAGGTCTCGCGGTCCGACTCCGCGGCCACAACGGCCGCACCGATCTCGGCGATCATCGACCAGGTCAGCGCGTTGCGCGCTTCGGGACGGTCGAGGCGCAGGACCAGGACCGGACCGAGCCGTTC
>DATISY010000122.1:0-4793 GCA_035468285.1 Acidimicrobiia bacterium
GACCTCGAGGCCTTCGAAGGCCCGGAGCCGGGTGAGGAACTCGGCCTGCGTGTCGGTGTCAGTGCTGGTCAAACGGATCTCCGCGTCGTGGATCGGGGGTTGGGATCATGGCTCATCCGTCGACGGCTCGGTCGGGGTCACCCGCTAGCGGGCCTGGCGCACCATGTTCAGCCCTGTGGCCGCGACCATCTCGCGCAGCACCTCGACGACACCGCCGCCGAAGGTGTTGATCTGGGCCGACCGGCCGGCGCGTTCGACCTCGCCGCGCAGCGCGGCGCCCGGCGAGCCCTCGGGGAGGTAACCGACCGCGCCGAGGATCCCGAGGAACAGCCGGTACGACTCGATCTGGGTCTCGACGCCGTAAACCTTCGCCGCGGACGCGTCGGTGGGGGTGAGCGTGTTCTCGTTCACCGCCGCGGCCATCCGCCAATTGAGGAGCTTCATGGCCTCGAGGAGGGCGTGGGCCTTCGCCAAGTCGGCCTGGACCCACGGGACGTCGAGCATGCGCCGGCCGGTGCCGTCACCGGCGTCGGTGGTGCGGCTCCAGTCGACGACGTCGTCGTAGAGCCGATGGGTGAGCCCACCGAGCGCGGCGAGGCCGACCCGCTCGTGGTTCAGCTGGTTGGTGATGAGGCGCCAGCCGGCGTTGCGCTCCCCCACCAGGTTCGCCGCGGGGACTTTGACGTCGTCGTAGTAGCTGGCCTGGGTGACGGTGCCGCCGACGGTCACGATCGGGGTGCACTTGAACCCGGGCGTGTCGGTCGGGACGATGATGATCGAGATTCCCTTGTGCTTCGGTGCGTCCGGGTCGGTGCGGCACGCCAGCCAGATGAAGTCGGCCTGGTTGGCTCCGCTGGTGAACACCTTGTTGCCGTTGATCAGCCACTCGTCGCCGTCGAGGACGGCCCGGGTCCGGAGCGACGCGAGGTCGGTGCCCGCCTCGGGCTCGGTGTACCCGATGGCGAAGTTGACGTCGCCGGTGAGGATTCCCGGCAGGTAGCGCCGCTTGTGCTCCTCGGTGCCGAACGCCATCAGCGTGGGCCCGACGGTGTTGATCGTCACGAACGGGAACGGTGCGCCGGCCCGCTGCACCTCGTCGAAGAGGATGAACTGGTCGATGGCGCCGCGGCCCTGGCCGCCGTACTCGGGCGGCCAGCCCAGGCCGAGCCACCCGTCGGCGCCCATCTGGCGGACGATGGTGCGGAACAGGGGGCTGCCCTCGCCGGCCTGGCCGAGCCCGGCCCGCACCTCGGGGGTCAGCAGCCGGGCGAAGTACTCCCGCAGCTCCTTGCGGAGGGCGCGCTGCTCGTCGGAGTACTCGAGAAACATAGAACGCGTTTCAATCTATCGAGGTGGGATCGGGGCTGCCACCGCCCCGATCCCCGTCGCGGCCGGCCCAGGTGGGGGCGGGCGCCCGCGGTCGACGAGGGTGGCCCCGAGCGCGACGAGGGCCACGAGTTCCGCTCCGCGAACGCGTCGCGGTCCCATCGGCCGACGGAGACGACCCGCGAGGCGTCACTCACCTCGGTGGTGACACGGGTCCACACGCCGCTCACTCCGTCGCCGAGGCCCTGGCGAATTGCTCGGTTCTCGCGGTTGGCGCACGCGGTCCTCAGGCGTCGGGCAGGCGGTCGCCGATGATGCCCTCGCGGGCCAGGCGGGCCCGGTCGGGGCCGGAGACGCCGAGCTCGGCGAGGATCTCGTCATTGTGCTGCCCCATCGTGGGGGCGCCGGTGCGGTGCTGGGCGGGGCTGAAGGAGAACCGCATCGGCCAGCCCGGGTACCGCCGCCGACCGGTACGAGCGTGGTCGAGCTCGACGTAATAGCCGCGGGCGGTGAGCTGGGGGTCCTCGAACATGCGGGGGACGGTCAGCACCCGGGCCGCGGGGATCCCCTCGGCGGTCAACTGGGCCACGACATCGTCGACGCGGTGACGGCGGGTCCAGGCGCCGATGACGTCGTCGAGCTCGTCGTGGCGGACGCGCCGCCCCGCGGCGGTCCGCAGGTCACGATCGTGAGGCCAGCCGGCGTCGGCAACGACCGAGGCGAACGGGGCCCACTGGTCGTCGCCGGCGACCGTGAGCGCCACCCACTCGGGGCCGAGCACACCGGGCAGACAGGGATACACGCCTTGCGGCGCGGCGTGCGGGTCCCGGTTTCCCGCACGGGGGAGGGCGTGCTGTTGCGCAGACCATTCGACGACGAGCTCGGCAGTCAGGTTGGCGCCGGTCTCGAGCTGGGCGACCTCGATGAGCTGTCCTTCACCATGGTGCGCCCGGTGCTCGAGCGCCGCTTGGACCGCGACGGCGGCGTGCATCCCGATGATCGGGTCGGCGGGACCACCGGGGTGCATCGGCCGCTCAGGAGGCCCGGTGACGCTGGCCATCCCGGTCGCCTGCTCGATGACCATCGCCCAGCCGACATAGTCCCGCCACGGTCCCACCAGCCCGAAGCCGGGCATGCGGACCATGATCACGTTCGGGTTGATCGCTCGGGCCTGGTCGTAGCCCAGCTCGAAGTGCTCGACGACACGGGCGGAGAAGTTCTCGAGGACGATGTCGGCGCGCTGGATGAGCTGACGGAGCAGCGCGCGTCCGGGTTCGGTGGTGAGGTCGAGGGTGACATCGCGCTTGTTGAGGTTCGTGCCCGCAAAGACGCCGCTGCGCTCGTACCAGTCGGCACCCATGGCCGGGTTTGCTCCAGAGAACCGGAACCCGTCGGGACGGCGGACGGACTCGACCTTGATGACCTCGGCGCCGAGCGCGCCGAGGTACATGGTGCAGTAGGGGCCGGCCCAGAACGTTCCCAGGTCGACGACCCGGAGGCCACTGAACGGCAGCGCGCCGTTCGCCGATCGCGGCGATGCCACCGCCGGAGACCCTGGCCGCGGCCGGGGGGCGGTGCCGCGCTGGCCGAGCGCGGGCGCGGGACCGGGCCGGCGAGCGGGGGTCGCCGAGAGCCGGTAGGGCGGGCCGGGGAGCGTGAGGTCCTCGTCGGTGACGAAGAACGGCCGTTCCCGGAACTGGGCGTAGTCGAGCATCATGCGGCCATCGCCGACGGGTGCGGCAGGGACCCGGAACGCCTGGCTCAGCTCGACGATCTCCGCCGCGTCGCGCGCCTGGAGCCACGGTTCGAGGCGGGCGTAGAACTCGTCGAGGAGCGCGCCGCCTTCGGCGAGCTCGGCTTGGCGCGGACCGAACTCGTCGAGCTCGAACATCGTGCACGCGTCGATGAAGTGCTGACCGGTCAACGCGTTGATGCCGACCCACCCGTCGCGGCACCGGACGATCCCGGGCAGCGGGAAGTGGCGCGCCTGAGGCGGTGTGAGCCCCGCGTTGAGCATGTCCTCGAGCACGAGGTTCGGGTACGCGAGGGTGCCGACGAGGCACTCCACGACGGACAGGTCCACGACAGTCGTCGTCTGGGTGTGTCGTGCGGCGCGCAGCGCGGTGAGCGCCGCCGCGGCGGCGTACGTGCCCGCGGCGTACTCGTGGAGCCGGGCACCGACCTGGACCGGGTCGATCCCCGGGACGCCGTGGCTCGACACCCATCCGCCGAGCGCCTGGAGCACCAGGCCGCTCGTCGGCCGGCCGACGTAGGGGCCGGTCTGGCCGTAGGGGGCGAGACGGACGACGGCGAGGGCCGAACGCCTGTCCGGCGGAGGGTTGAGGTCGACGCCGAGGGCCTCAAGGCACCCTGCGCCGAGACTCTCGACGAGGATGTCCGCGCCGGTGAGGGTGGCGCGCAGCCACGCCGCGCCCGCGTCCGTGTCGAGGTCCACTGCGCAGCTGCGCTTGCCGCCGTTCAGGTAGCGGAACAGGAGGCCGGGCCGCCCCGCCGTGTCGGGGAACGGGGTCCAGGACCGGAGCGGGTCTCCTGTCGGCGGTTCCACCTTGACGACATCGGCCCCGAGGTCGGCCAGGAGCTTGGTGGCGTAGGGGGCAGCGATCTCGCCGCCAACCTCGACGACGCGGAGCCGCTCGAGGGCGTTCACTCCTGTCCGCCGGGAAGGGGATCGACACGCAGGCGGGTGAGGCGCAGGTTCGCGATCCGCCACGCGTCGTCCTCGACGACGTACTCCTCCTCGTAGTGGCCGTACCCGAAGAGTCCGGTGCTCGCGCCGTGCGGTCCGGCGGCGGCGAACTCGACGTAGTCGAACATGGCCCAGATCCCGCGGGCGGTCGTCGCGCTGGTGATGGTGATCTCCGGCATGTGGCCGTGGTGCACCGTGCGGGCGTCGCGCAGGACGCGCTCGAGGAACGCGACGATGCCGTCGCGGCCGTCGGCGGTGAAGCCGTCGGTGTCGAGATGGGCGTCGCGGGTGAACACCGAGGCCATCTCGCTCCACGATCGGGTGTCCATGAGCCGGAAGTACCGGGCTTTGAGCTGTTTGATCTCCTCGATCGCGACGAGGCGGCTCACGGGGTCAACGGGGTCCACGGCCGCGGAGCGTATTCGGGTCGTCGGCGACCCGCTCCCGTGCCGTCGAGCGCCCGCGGCGGAGTCTCAGTTCTTCGGGATGTCGCGGAACGGTTCGGTCTTGTCCGGGCGCGGCTCGGAGGGAAGACCGAGGACGCGCTCCCCCAAGATGTTGCGTTGGACCTGTTCGGTGCCGCCGCCGATCCGGATCCCCCACTGCCCGAGGAACTGCTGCTGCCAGAAGCCTTCTTCGTAGGCGTCGCGGCCTGACAGCATGCCGTGCGCCCCCTCGACGGCCAACGCCAGGTCGCCGTTGCGGGCGGTGTGTTCGGACATGGCGAGCTTGGCCACCGAGCCCTCGGGGCCGAGGGGTC
>DATISY010000123.1:0-4470 GCA_035468285.1 Acidimicrobiia bacterium
GTGGTGCGCGCCGTGCTCCTCGACGCCGCACCCGACCTCCCCGTCCACGGTGAAGAGGAAGGAGGGGAGCGGGGCCGCCTCGGCTGGCTCGTCGACCCCATCGACGGGACCACCAACTTCTTGCACCGCTTCCCCGTCGTCGGGGTGTCCGTCGCGCTCGTCGACGACGGGCAGCCGATCGTCGGCGTCGTCCACGCGCCGCTCCTCGGCGACACCTACACCGCGACGACCGGTGGGGGAGCCCACCGCAACGGCGTCCCGATCCGGGTCAGCGACCGGGCCCCGGTCAGCGCGGTGCTCGCCACCGGCACCCCGTTCCGGGCGAAGCGCGCCCGCCTCGGCGAGTACGTCGACGTGTTCGAGCGGGCCTTGCGCACCTTCGAGGACCTGCGCCGGGCCGGCGCGGCCAGCCTCGACCTCGCCTGGACCGCCGCGGGGGTCTTCGACGGCTACTTCGAGCAGGCCCTCGGCCCCTGGGACGTCGCCGCCGGCGCGCTCCTCGTCCGCGAAGCCGGCGGTCGCGTCACCGACTGGGCCGGCGACCCCGACGGGTGGATCACCTCGGGGGACATCGTCGCCGCCCCGCCCTCCGTCCACGACCAGATCCTCGCGGTCATCGCCGGCGAACCCACCTGACCGGCGCGTGGCGGACTAGGTCGAGAAGGACCCGACCGGGAGCTGCTGCAGCGGGGTGCGCACCCGGGCCGCGTCGTCACCCAGCGCGGTGTACACCGCGTCGGTGACCTCGAGGTTTCGCTGCTCCGCCTCGAAGTAGCCGGCGAGCCCGTTGGCGATCACGACCAGGACGAGCCCGAGGTCCGGGTCCACCAGCCCGCGTGACGACGCCATCCCACCATGGCCGAACGCCCGCCGGCCCGCACCCCCGGTGAAGGACCGCTGCACGCCCAGGCCCCACGGGATGTCGAGCCCGAAGGTCCGGTCCTTGACCCCGTACCGGTGCACCGCGCCCATCACCTCGATCGTGCGGGGCTCGAGCAGCCGGGGGCCCAAGCCCAGCACCGACTCGTAGAAGCGGCCCAGCTCCCGGGCCGGGCCTCGCATCCCGCCGCCCGGCTCGACCTTGGCGATGTGCCACGGCTGGTTGTGGACCTCGTCGATCCGGTACGGGACCATCCGGATCCCACCCTCGGGATCACGGGTCGGCCACCGGTGCCCCGTCCAGGTCACCGGGACGATCCGGTCCCCGAGCTGGTGCTGCTCGTCCACCGGGATGCCGAGCGAGCAGTTCGCCAGGCCCAGCGGCCCGAGGACCTCGTCGTGCAGGTACCGCTCGATCGGGCGGCCGTCGACCCGCTCCACGATCCCGCCCAGCACCCGCCAGCCGCTCGACGCGTGATAACCCGCGGCGGTGCCCGGCTCCCAGAGCGCCCGGGACGCGATCGTCGCGTCCAGCGCCTCGGCGAAGGTCACCTCCGAGTCATAGGACTTGTCCGACCACATCGGGAACCCCCCGGTATGGGTCAGGACATGGCGCACGGTGCAGCGCTCCTTGCCGTTGCCCCACCCGGCCAGGTAGTCACCCACCCGGTCGTCGAGGCCCAGCCGGCCCTGCTCCCAGAGCTGGAGGACCGCCACCGTCGTCAGCGGCTTCCCCGACGAGTACCACAGCATCCGGTCATCGGTGCGCAGCGCCCGGCCCGGTCGGCTCTCCCCGATCGCCTCGTCGAGGAGCACCTCGCCGCCCACCGACACATACACCTGGGCGCAGTCATGCCAGCCCTCGCCCCGGCGCTGCTCCAGCAGCTCTACTACGCCCGTCAGATCTGGGGTCCCGGTCACAGCCCGCCACCGTAATTGGCTTGACCCGAACCCGGCACTCTGCCAATCTCGATGGACCCGCTGCCAGCGGTGCACACCCGACCCGAGGTCCCAACACGATGCGTTCCCACCCGACGACCAGCCACCAGGCCGGCTCCGGGTCGACGCGCGCCCGGTCGGCCTACGTGTGCGCCATGGCGAACGGCTCGTGGTCGACGATTACCGGTTTCCTCCCGGCGCTCACCGACCACAAGCCCGTCCCCGGCGGCAGCCCGTGACCTCGTAGCGAACCACCGCACTCGAGCCACCAGGCCGCCGGGCAACCCGGCGGCCTTTCTGCATTTCGGGACCACACCGCCACCAACCAACCAGCAGCACCAACCAGGAACAAGAGGAGAGGAGCAAGCGATGTTCGCCTTCGAGGACTGGCTCAGTGAGGAGCCGTGGCGCCTCGAGGCCCGCTGCAGCGACAGCGACGGGTCTCTCACGCCACTGTTCTTCTCCGAGCAGCTCGACGACATCGCGCGGGCCAAGGCGTTCTGCGCCGGCTGCGACGTGCGGGAGGCCTGCCTCACCGCCGCCGTCAATCGGCGCGAGCCCTGGGGCGTGTGGGGCGGAGAGCTGCTCGTCAACGGCAAGATCATCGCGAACAAGCGCAAGCGAGGCCGGCCACCCAAGCACCCCCGTCCGGAGGACGCCCTCCCGACAACCTGGGAGCTCGACGTCGCCGACATCGCCTGACGATCACCGCAGCACGGCGGGCCGGGGCGACGACGGCCGGGGCATGATCCCCCCGGTGCCCCGGTCGAACCCCGGCCCGCCCGCGGTCAACCACCGACCCGACCCCGACGCGCCACTACCCTCGACCCCCGAACACGGGCGTTTAGCTCAGCTGGAAGAGCGCCGCCCTTACAAGGCGGAGGTCGCAGGTTCGAGGCCTGTAGCGCCCACCCGAAACCCAGGTCAGGGCGTCACCGCCGCTGATCGATCGGTTGATCCGGTCGCTACCTGCCGCCGCTTCACCGTGGCCATCGTCCGCTTCTACGAGTTCATGGTCAGCCGAGGCCGCAGCCCCGACGGCTGCTACCGGCGGCGATGCAGCGGCATGATGGTTAAGCCATGAGCGACGATGACAAGGTCCGCCTCCGCCCCGTGGAGGAGCGCGACCTGGAGGCGCTGGGGCGGATAGATACCGATCCTTCGGTAAGCGAGCCCTTTGAGTGGAGGGGGTTTCGCGACCCACGGGACCGCCGGCGGCGTTGGGAGTCGGACGGCTATCTCGGCCGCGATGACTCACTCTTGGTTGTAGCGCTGCCCGACGGTGCACTTGCCGGCATCGTGGTCTGGAGAGCGATTCCTACGTCCGGTCCGCGGGAGGGCTGCTTCCAGATCGGCATCTTGGTGTTTCCCGAACACCGCGGGAAGGGGCTCGGGACGGCTGCCCAGCGACTGCTGGCCGACTATCTGTTCTCCACCACGCTGGCCAACCGTTTGGAGGCGACCACCGAGGTCGACAATGTTGCCGAGCAACGAGCGTTGGAGCATGCGGGTTTCGTCCGGGAGGGCGTGTTGCGGGGAAGAGGCTTCGTCCGTGGGAAATGGAAAGACGGAGTCATTTATGCCCGGCTCCGTGATGACGCGGCCCCGCATGCGGGAATCGAGTGAGCCTCGGGTGGAACAGAGACCCCGGAGCGGTATTCGGCTAGCGGCCCCGCCAGACCATCGAGCTGACCGTCAAGGTTCGCCGCTGTGAGATCGACCAATCCACCTACGCTGACTGGCTGAGCTGACGGCCACGAACACGCTCGACAATCGCCCGCTCACGCTCGCGGGCCACTCTGGGGCTTGACGGAATGACTCGCGATCTGCTGAACCGCGAGTTGGTCGGGAGACGACTCGTTCGCGTCGCACCACGAGCGCCGAGGAGATCTGAGGCGAGCTGATGGGTCTAGTGCCAATGGCACGACAACCGACCGGCCGGGCCGACTCTCCCGACGTGCGCATCGACCCCGTCCTCGACGCACGGGCGTATTGGGAGCGGCTTGCCAGCTTCGGCGTGAGCGAGCGGATCGGCGAGGGCCGCTGCGACGCGTCTCACATGACCCTCGACCTCGTCTACGGGTTGGGGAAGTCGCAGAGCGCCGGTAATCACTTCGAGCTGCGCGACGTCCAGCCGGCTGACCTGCCCGCGACGAGTCGCGGCTTACCCACCACCTTTTGGTTCGACGGCCGGCCGCTGGCCGACCTGTGACACACGCCAAGGCGGAGGTAAATCAGACCGGTAGGTGGCGCGCCCTGCCCAAGAATTGCCCAGGAAACTCTGCGCCGCACCACTCGCATCTGTGTGATCGCGTGTCGTAGAGTTCAAGCAGCACAACGGTTGCGGTCTCGTGCGTCAGGCGCGAATGGTTGGTTGTGCGCTTACAAGCCGGAGGTCGCAGGTTCCAGGTCTGCAGCGCCCACGCACGAAATGGCTGGTCTGGCGTCCATTCCTCGGCATGCGGGTTTCCCCGCCCGGACGCTGTTGCGCTGTGCCGTGCCCTCCGCCCGATGGACGACACCTCGCGCCGCGCCTCGACCTCCGGGCCCCGAAACTGAGGGGCCGCAGCCACTCACGGACGAAACTTCTTGCACGCGGAGTGCAGCAAATGGTTCTACCCTTTCGCAGGTGACCATCACGGTTGACGGTCG
>DATISY010000124.1:0-13667 GCA_035468285.1 Acidimicrobiia bacterium
GGCCCTGGCTCTCCTTGCAGGTTCGACGATTCAAGACATTGGACGACGCCACCAAATGTCGCATCGGCATCACCGGCATCCCCAGGGGACCAACTGGGTTCTGCTCGCCATGCTCAGCCTGACCGCAGCAGCAGTCGGCGCGGTGTGGCCAGTGGCGGCCACCCTCGGAGTCTCGGCTTTCGCGCTGGTCGCGGTGATACTCGGCGTCGTGCCCTCAAGACCTCATCAGTTGAGCCGCCCTGGCCGTTGACACTTCATCGCGTCCGAAGGGATGGATCGTGAATGTGGTCGGAACGTGGTTCTGGAGTGGAGCAAACCGCGTAACTCGGAGTTGGTCCGGCAGTCACGAGAGGAGGCGTTCCGTTCCGCTCCTTTCTCCTGTCGTGTCGCGCTCTGTCGGGGCGTACATCATCGCGAGCCGGAGGACGTTGGTGGGCTCGCCGTTCGTGGCGGTCGAGAACGGCGCGCCAAGCTGATCAACGGTCAGGCAACTCTTGGTACTTCATGTCGGTTGGATGAGCGGTTGTTGGTGGCATTGCGATGGTCGTCGTTGGCACACCGGTGAGAGCCATCCCCGATAGCGACGTGTGGGCGCCGCGACCATCACCGTGACCAACGTGCCGCCTCCGGTGGTCGTGGCACCGAGGTTCACCTGCGTCAGCAAGCCCGCTAGTCGCCGGTCTCGTCCTCGGCGCACTTGGTCGCGTCGGCGAGCAGACCCGGTTCGCGGGAACCGCAGACTCAGGTGCGCTGCGTTTCAGCGAAGTTTGCTGAGCCGGTCGTGGTACTCGTCGGCGTCGATTTCGCCCCGGGCGAAACGTTCGCTCAGAATCTCCTTCGCCGAAGAGGAAGGACCGCCGGCCGTGCCATGCGAGGATCGAACGATCAGCCAGACGACAAGAGCCACGAGCCCCAACATGACGGCCATGATCAGGACACCCCAGATCCACCGGCCTCCACCGCCGCCGTCCATCATGCGGTCATGGAAGTCGGCGAGCACGTTCGTGAAGGGGGTCATCGTCTCGTCCTCAGGGTTTGCGGGTCTTAGGTCAATCTTAGGGCTCGCATCGTCGCCGACGGGCAGACGACACGTCGGCTGAGGACACCCACGAGCCGCTCACGGTGCGAGTACCCCGACGCCCAAGATCCGCGCCGACAGGCAGCGGTGACGTTTCAATCAATAACTCGCGCTGGTTCGGAGGGTGAGAACGAGTGCAGACACTGGGAGCCCGCGGATTAGTGCAGCGGTGGAACGCCAATACGGTTCAAGCAGCTCCGGTCGAGCGGAGCAGTTAGACCACGAAACGTCGATCGGTCGGCTATCAGCCGATCACTCGCGACCTCCCGGTCGCGGTGCCGCGGCTCCGGGCCTGGCCTCCGACCCGGTAGCACCGAGGTGAGCGACCGGTACGGGTCAAGTTGCGGTCGCGTCGATCGACGGGGCCGCCTCGATCAAGTCGTCCAGCTCCACGATCGAGAACATCTTCCGAACCAGCGGTGCGGCTGATCGGATGCTGAGGTCGCCCTGTTGCTCCCGCAGGAGCTGCCGGGCCCTCACGATGACCCCGATGCCGTGGGCGTCCATGAACCGCAGGTCGGCGAGGTCGAGCACGACGGGATGACGCCCCGACGCGGTGGCGTGCGCTAAGGCCTCTTGGAGGAGGGGGGCCGTCGCCAGGTCGACGTCACCGTGAACGGCGAGCAGCAACTCGCCGGCTCCGTCCCGGGCATCGATCCCAAACACGTCTGCCGGCGGTGACCGGCCCCCCGGGGTCGCGGTCGGGCCCGATTCGGCGTTCCGGCTCGTTCCGACGCGATCATCGCCGGCCAGCGGTCGCTCGATCATCTGGGTGCCTCAGCCTGAGAGGCCGGGCGCGCCACCGGGGTCCGGAGCGACTCGCTCAGCGAGGACCGTTCCCGATACCGGAACGGCACCTGACGTTACCCGGCCTCAGGGAGCCGCATCACCCCCGGACCTGGGCGGCTGATCCGGCGGGGCTCCGGGACCTCAGGGTTGGCGCTAAGGGGGCGGCGGGAGTGTGTCGAAGCCCTTCGTATGGCTGGACGGCGAGTTCGACGGTGGTGGCTCGCCGCCGCGTTGCCGTGGGTCGGGATCCTCGCCGTCGCCGGGACGTGGATGGTCGGGGTGGGCGGGGCGGCTCCTGCCGAACGCACCCCCCAGCGGGCCGTGCGCGTCGCGCGCCTGGCGTCGCCGATGGTGCAATCACTGGCGCGGCCCACCGCGACGATCCCGGTCCTGTGGGTCCTGACGCCCGCGGGCCCGAACGGTCTCACGATCTACAGCGCCCCCGACGGCGCACCGAGCGCGGCGCTCCCCGCCCAGGACGAGCTCGGGTCGCCTCTCGTCCTGCTCGCCACCGCCCGCCACGGTGACTGGTTCCAAGCACTCCTGCCGAGCCGGCCGAACGGCGCAACCGGCTGGATCCGAGCGACCGACGTCGTCGCGTCCGCGCCGACGTACCGGGTCGAGGTGTCACGCGCCGCGCACCAGCTCAAGGTCATCCGGCTCACGGACGGCGCGGTGGTCCTCACCAGCGTGGTCGGGGTCGGCTCCGCGTCGACACCGACACCCGCGGGGGAGTTCTTCATCCGGGACCTGTTCCCGACCGGCACCATGAACCATCCGTACGGTCCGTTCGCGTTCGGGTTGTCCGGTCACTCTGACGTGCTCATGCACTTCGGGACGGGTGACGGGCGCATCGCGATCCACGGCACGAACCAGCCGGGCAGCATCGGTGCCGACCAGTCGAACGGGTGCGTGCACGTCCCCAACGACTTCGACCTCACCCTCATCCCGCTGTTGTCACTCGGGACACCGGTCGTCATCTCCTGACGAACCCCGTGCGTCAGCGGGAGCGGAACTCGGGGATGACGGATTCGGCGAACAGCCGCAGGGTCGTGAGATCGGGGTAGTCGGAGCACCACGGAACGAACCCGCGACACCCGAGGTCGACGTAGGCGCGGATCTTCTCCGCGACCTGCTCCGGGGTGCCGATTAGGTTGCCGTCGGCCCAGGACTCGTAGGGTTCCCGCCACGCTGACCCGATCCGGCCGTCGTCGGCGAGGGCGCGGATCTCGGCCTCGGTGTCGCGCACGACGACCTCGGGGCTCCAGGTCAGCTCGATCTCGTCGGGATCCCGGCCGACGTCGTCGCAGTGCTGTCGGAGGACGTCGCGCTTGTGGGCCCACTCGGCGGGCTTCCCGCCGAAGTTGGCCCGGTCGGCGAGCCGGGCCACGACTCGCAGCGTCAGCTGCTCTCCCCCACCGCCGATCCAGATCGGCGGGTGCGGCGCCTGGATGGGCTTGGGGTCGCATTGCGCTCCCCGCACTTGGTAGTGGCGGCCCTCATAGGTGGCGTCGGGTTCGCGCCACATCAAGGTGACGATCTCGACGGCTTCGCGCAGCCGTTGGATGCGCTCCTTGGCGGCCAGGAACGCATAGCCGTACGCGTCGTACTCGTGCTGGTACCAGCCGGCGCCGACACCCCACTCGAGGCGACCGTCGGAGATCACGTCGATGTTGGCGGTGATCTTGGCGGTGAGAGCCGGTGACCGGTAGGAGGTGCAGGTCACCATCTGGCCGAGCCGGATGCGGCTGGTGGCCTCGGCCAGGGCGGCCATCGTGGTCCAGCACTCGAAGACGGACTCGTGGGCGGGGCGGGGGACGTTGTGGAAGTGGTCGTAGACCCAGATGGAGTCGTACCCGAGCTCCTCGGCGAGCAGGGCGGTGTCGCGGCAGACCCGCCACTGGTCGCGGGGATCGGGGATGCCGGCGAGCTCGGTCTTCCAGCCCTGGGGGGCGAACGCGCCGAAGTGGATGTCAGGCATCGGGACCTCCTGACCGGAACGTACCTCGTAGGCTCGCCAGCCGTGGCAGCCGCCGAGACCGTCGTCCGCGAGCTCACCGACCGGCTCCGGCCAGTGGAGATCGCGCTGGGTCGCGCCTGGTGGGAGGCGAGCACCCGCGCGTCGGTGGAGGCGAACCAGCGCAAGATCGACCGGGAGCTGGCCCGCCGCCGCATCCTCGCCGACCGGGCGGCGTTCGACGCGGTACGCGCCGCCCGCACCGAGCCGAGCGAGCCCATGGTGGCCCGCCAGCTCGAGGTGCTCCACGACGCGATGGTCCCGAACCAGATCAGCGACGACCGGCAACGCCAGATCGTCGAGCTCGAGACCGAGGTCGAGGCGACGTTCACGTCGTTCCGGGGCGAGCTCGACGGGACGCGCGTCGCGGACAACACCATCCTCGACGTGTTGCGGACCAGCGACGACAGCGGTCTGCGTCGCCGGGCATGGGAGGCCTCGAAGCAGGTCGGGCAGGCGGCCGCGGGTGGGGTGCGGGAGCTCGCCCGCCTACGGAACGCCGCCGCCCGGGAGCTCGGCTACCGGGACCACTTCGCGTTGGCGTTGGCCGTCGGGGAGATGGACGAGGCGCGGCTGCTCGCAACGCTCGACGAGGTCGACCGCCACACCCGCGGACCCTTCGGGACGTGGAAGGCGACGCTCGACGACGAGCGGGCAGCGCGCTTCGGTGTCCCCGCCGCGGAGCTGGCGCCGTGGCACGTCGACGACCCGTTCTTCCAAGACCCCCCCGCCGGAGCCGTCGACCTGGATGCGCTGTTCGCGGACGCCGATCTCGAGGCGCTCACCGTCCGGACCTATGACGGGCTCGGACTCGAGGTCCGTCCCGTGCTGGACCGCAGCGACCTCTACGCCCGGGACGGGAAGAGCCAGCACGCGTTCTGCATCGATATCGACCGCCAGGGAGATGTGCGGGTGCTGGGCAACGTCGAGCCGAGCGAACGGTGGATGGACACGATGCTGCACGAGTTCGGGCACGCCGTCTACGACGAGGGCATCGACCGCCAACTGCCGTGGCTCGTGCGCGGGCCGGCGCACCCGCTCACGACCGAGGGGGTGGCGATGCTGTTCGGGCGTCTGGCCCGGTCTCCCGACTGGCTCGGCGCGGTCGCCGGTGTCCCCGCGGGGCAGGTCGACGAGCTGCGCGCCAACTTGGCCGCGGCCCGGCGTGCGTCGCTGCTCGTCTTCGCGCGCTGGGTGCTGGTCGTGACCCACTTCGAGCGGCGCCTCTACGCCGACCCCGACGGGGATCTCGATACCGTGTGGTGGGACCTGGTGGAGCAGTACCAGCAGGTCCGGCGCCCCGAGGGGCGGCGGCAGCCTGACTGGGCGGCGAAGATCCATCTCGCCGTCGTACCCGTCTACTACCAGAACTACCTGTACGGGGAGCTGTTCGCCTCCCAGCTCGAGACCGCGCTCACCGAGCGGGCCGGGGGCCTCGTCGACCGGCATGACGCGGGCCAGTTCCTCGCCGAGGAGGTGTTCCGGCCGGGGGCAGCGCAGCGTTGGGATCACCTCGTCGAGCGCGCCACGGGCGAGCAGCTCAGCGCGGCGCACCTCGCCCGCCACCTGGCCTGACCCGGATCGTCCGCGACGCTCCTACGATCAATGGTGATGGACTACAACCTCGCTGATCTCTGGGAGACGGTCGTCGACGCGGTCCCCGACCGGGAGGCGCTCGTCTGTGGGGAGCGGCGCCTCGCCTACGCCGCGGCTGACGAGCGGATCAACCGGCTGGCGCACGCCCTCGCCGACCGGGGCGTCCGCGCCGGCGATCACATCGGCCTGTATCTCTACAACGGCACCGAGTACCTCGAGGGGATGCTCGCCGCGTTCAAGATCCGGGCCGTCCCCGTGAACGTGAACTACCGGTACGTCGAAGCCGAGCTGCGGTACCTCCTCGACGACAGCGACGCCATCGCGGTGATCTTCCACCGCGAGTTCGCGCCCAAGCTGACCGCCATCCGGGGCGATCTCCCCGACCTGGGGGTGTTCCTCAGCGTCGAGGACGGCTCCGCCGCCGACGTCGCGCCGCTCGGCGCGGTCGAGTACGAGGCCGCGCTCGTCGACGCCAGCCCGGACCGGGACTTCCCACCCCGGTCGGCCGACGACCTGTACATCCTCTACACCGGGGGCACGACCGGGATGCCGAAGGGTGTCATGTGGCGTCACGAGGACATCTTCTTCGGCGCCTTCGGCGGTGGCGGGCCCGGCAACCCGATCGGCGCGCCGGAAGAGATCGCCGAGCGGGCCCGGCAAGGCGCGCTGCGGTCCCTGCCGGCCTGCCCCTTCATGCACGGCACCGCGCACTGGATGGCGTTCCTCACCCTCTACACGGGGGGCACGGTCGTCATCTCCCCCGACCGCCACCTCGACCCTGTCCGGGTGTGGGAGCTCGTCGCCGCGGAGCACGTCAACTTCCTCGTCATCGTCGGCGACGCCATGGGCCGCCCCCTCGTCGAGGCCCTCGACCGGCTCCCACCCGACGTCGACGTCTCCGGTCTGGGGATCCTGCTCTCGGGGGGCGCGATCCTCTCCCCGTCGGTGAAGCAGGAGCTGACCAAGCGGCTGCCCGGCACGATCATCCTCGACGGGTTCGGGTCTTCCGAAGCGGGCGGGCAGGGCCAGATGGTCGTCCAAGCCGGCGGTGAGCCATCGTCGGTCCCCCGGTTCGCGGTCGACGACGAGACCACGGTCCTCACCGACGATCTGCAGCCCGCCGGGGTCGGCGTCGTCGGCAAGCTCGCCCGCCGGGGCCACATCCCGCTCGGCTACTACCACGACCCGGTCAAGTCGGCCGCGACGTTCCCCGTCATCGACGGGGTCCGCTGGTCCGTCCCGGGCGACGACGCCCGCCGAGAACCGGACGGCACCATCTCGGTGCTCGGTCGCGGGTCGGTGTCGATCAACTCGGGGGGCGAGAAGGTCTACCCCGAAGAGGTCGAAGGCGCCCTCAAGGCCCATCCGGACGTGTTCGACGCCGTCGTCGTCGGTCTCCCCGACGACCGGTGGGGGGAGCGTGTCGTCGCCGTCGTCGAACCCCGCGACCACCGCACCGTCACCCTCGACGAGCTCGTCGACGAGGCCCGCCAGCACATCGCCGGATACAAGGTGCCTCGTCAGCTCGTGCTCGTCGACCACGTCGAGCGGTCCCCGTCCGGGAAGCCCGACTACCGGTGGGCACAGCGCGTCGCGACCGGCGCGACGACGTAAACCGACCTGGAACCGACAAGCGATGGCGGCCCACGAACAGCGCGATGGGCCGGGTGTGGTCCTGTTCGACCTCGACAACACACTGGCCGACCGCGAAGCCGCCTTTCGCCGTTGGGCCGAGCATTTCGCGGCCGAGCATGAGCTCGACGGGTCCTGCGTCCAGTTCCTCTGCATGAGTGACGGCGATGGGTACGTTCCCCGGGACGAGCTCTTTGGCGCCATCCGGAACCGATACGGGCTCACCCCCGCGGTGGAAGAGCTCGTAGACCGGTATCGAGCTGAATATCCCCGCCACTTCCAGCCAGCATCCGACGTCCGGGGGGCGCTCATGCGCCTGCGGGAGAACGGCTGGAAGATCGGGATCGTGACAAATGGGCCGCCCTCCCAAAACGACAAGATCGCCAGCCTCGGGCTCGGCGACCTCATCGATGGGAGTTGCGTCTCCGCGGACGTGAGCGTCGAGAAGCCCGACCGGCGCATCTTCGAGCTCGCCGCCGCCCACTGCGGTGGCCCGTTGTCGGGCTGGATGGTCGGTGATTCCGCCGACACCGACATTGCCGGCGGTCAGGCTGCTGGACTGCGCACCATCTGGGTCTCGCACGGACGAACCTGGGACCGACCCGACTACGCCCCCGACGCCGTCGTCGCCACCATCGCCGAGGCAGCGGCGCGGATCACCGGGCGACGCTGACCTACGGCGTCGGGTCTGACCCCAAACCTGCCGTCTCGTGCATCGCCGCGCGATCGGCACGGCCGCCGGACCTCGACAACCCAAATGCCGCGCCCGACGACCAGAGGCTCTTTCCGCGACGCGACCAGCTGGACGCGGGAACCGATCACCTCTCGGGTCCGGGAAGGCGCTGCTAACGGTGCCGGGCCGTTGGGTCGCCATACTGGCGGCATGCCGCTGCTGCGCGACCTCGCCGCTCAGGACCAGCCGCTGTCGCCGTACCTCGCCCAGCACGCCGACAATCCGGTCGACTGGTACGCGTGGGGCGACGACGCGTTCGCCGCCGCGCGCGAACAGGATCGACCGGTGCTGCTCTCCGTCGGCTACTCGGCGTGTCACTGGTGTCACGTCATGGCCCACGAATCCTTCGAGGACCCCGACGTCGCCGCACTCATGAACCGGCTCTTCGTGAACGTCAAGGTCGACCGGGAGGAGCGGCCCGATGTCGACGCGATCTACATGCAGGCGGTCCAGGCCCTGACGGGGAGCGGCGGGTGGCCCATGACGGTGTTCCTCGCACCGGACGGGACACCGTTCTTCGGGGGCACGTACTTCCCGAAAGTGGACCGGCACGGCCTGGTCGGGTTCCCGCGCCTCGCCGAGCGCATCGATGAGGCGTGGCGGACCCAACGGCCCCAGCTGCTCGAGCAGGGCGGCAAGCTCCGGGAGCTGATCGCCGCCAGCTCCCGCTTCGGCGGCGGAGACACGGAACCGGGCCCGGAGATCCTCACCGCGGCGCTCGAGACGGTGGGCCGCCAGTTCGACCGGCGCTTCGGCGGGTTCGGTCGCGCGCCGAAGTTCCCACCGTCGACGACGATCGACTTCCTGCTCCGCGCCCAGATGCGTGACCCTGACCCGGCCACGCTCGAGATGGCGACGATCACGCTCGACGCGATGGCCGCGGGCGGGATGTGCGACCAGGTCGGCGGCGGGTTCCACCGCTACTCGGTCGACGACCACTGGCTGGTCCCCCATTTCGAGAAGATGCTCTACGACCAGGCGCTGCTGCTCGGCGCGTACACCCATGGGTGGCTCGTCACCCGGGAGGACCGGTACCGGCGGGTGGCCGCGGAGCTCGTGGAGTACGTGCTGCGGGACCTGCGGCACCCGGACGGCGGGTTCTACGCCGCCGAGGACGCCGACTCCGAAGGCGTCGAGGGCAAGTTCTACCTCTGGTCGCTGGACGAGATCGCGGCGCTGTGCGGCGACGACGCAAGGGATGTCATCCGCTACTTCGGGGTGACGCGGGGCGGGAACTTCGAGGATCCCCACACCGGGTACCGGGGCAACATCATGCACGTCGTCGATCCCGGCGAGGAGCGCCCCGCGGGTGTGGCACGCTCGCTCCCGGTGCTGCGCGAGGCACGCGCCCAGCGGCCCCGGCCGGGACTCGACGACAAGGTGCTGCTCGGTTGGAACGCGCTGTTCGTGCGCGCCCTGGCCGAGGCCGGGGGGGCGTTCGACCGTCCCGACTGGGTCGACGTCGCCCGGGACAGCGCCCGGTTCCTGCTCACCGAGCTGCGGCGCGACGACGGCCGGTTCCTGCACTCCTGGCAGTCGGGCACGGCGCAGCTCCTCGCCTACGCCGACGACTACGCGGCGCTGCTCGAGGCGCTCCTGACCCTCGCGGAGGTGGACACGGTGGCGTGGCTCGACGACGCCCGCACCGTCGCTGACGGCCTGCTGACGTTGTTCGCCGACGATGAGCACGGTGGCTTCTTCACCACCGGCGTCGACGCGGAGCCGCTGATCGTGCGGCCCAAGGACGTGCAGGACGGGGCGTCCCCGGCAGCCAACTCGCTGGCGTGCCACGGCCTGTTGCGGCTCGCCGCGCTCACCGGGGAGACGCGGTACGAGGCGCCGGCTCGCCGATGGCTCGGGGTCCTCGCTCCCGTGCTCGGCGAGCATCCCACCGCGTTCGCGTACCTCCTGGCCGCGCTGGAACGTGCCCTCGCCGCGCCCCTCGAGGTGGCGTTGGTCGGCGACGGGCCGGACCTGGCGGCGCTACGCCGCGAGGTGCTGGGTCGCCTCCTCCCCGCCGCGGTGACGCTCAGCGGCCCGCCCGACGCGGATGATGAACGGTCGCCGCTCCTCGCGGGACGGTCCACGGTCGACGGGCACGCCACCGCGTATGTGTGCGAACGGTTCGCGTGCCGGGTCCCGGTGACGAGCCCCGACGCGTTACGGGACGAGCTCGACGCTGCGGTGCAGTCCTCCCGGCCGGGGGGCCGGTCGGGCGGGTTGGGTTAGCGGCGGCGGCCGAGGTCCCCGGCGAGCGCTTCGGCCATCGCCCAGCCGTACGCGATGACCGCTTCGCCCTTCTCGGGCCGGACGGTGCCGACGAGGTCGGCGGCGGCCTTCCCGCCGAGCTTCACGTGGCGGGAGTCGAGCACCGCCTCGGACTTCCCGTTCGCCTTGAGCCGGAACTTGCGGTCGTCGTAGCGGGCGTCGCACCCGAAGCGGCGGGCGAGGCGGCGACCCCAGGCCCGCTCTTCCCCGTTCGGGGCGTACTTCGGGCGGGGGCACACGTCGGCGAGGCCGCCGAGGAGGGCGTACGCGGCGGGTTGCGCGACCCGGCCCGCGACGAGGACGTCCTCGTCAGGGAAGGAGATCGCGGCCCGCCGGTAGAGCTCCCCGACGAGGCCTTCGAGGGTGGGGCGCGCGGTGCGGCCCTTCTTGGTCGCCCCGAGGCCCCACAGGATGCAGGGGGTGCCACCGATGCGCTCCAGGGACCCGAACAAGAAGCCGTGGAGGTCATCGTCCTCGGTGCAGACCGCGACGAGCGGGAACTGCTCGACGTGACGATCGAGGAGCTCGTCGCCGATCGGTAGACCGATTCCGGCGACGAATTGGCCGAGCTCATCGAGCTCGGCCGGCTTCAGGGACACAGAATCGCGGGATTCGACGCTCATGGGTTCCCTATTCTGCCCGACCGACCCCAGAAACGGCCAGTCGACTTCGGGGCCGGTTTTCAGTGGATGACGATGCCGGCGAAGCTGGGATCGGGTGAGGGGATCTGCGGGTCGAGGCGGCGGAGCGCCTCGACGAGGAGCGTCGCCACGACGACGTTGCGGACCCATTTGCGGTCCGCGGGCACGACGTGCCAGGGGGCGTGCACCGTGGAGGTCTCGGCCAGCACCTCGTCGTAGAGGGTCTGGTAGTCGTCCCAGTCGCGGCGGGCGTCGAGATCGGACAGCTGGAACTTCCAGGCTCGGGTCGCGTCCCCGAGGCGCCGCTCCAGGCGGGCGGTCTGCTCCTCCTTGGAGAGGTGCAGGAACACCTTCACCACGGTGGTGCCCTCGTCGTCGAGGAGCCGCTCGAACTCTCGGATGTGGCGATACCGGCGGCGGGCCTCCTCCCGGGTGACGGCGCCGCCGAACCGGGCGGCGAGGACGTCCTCGTAGTGGGACCGGTTGAAGACCCCGAGGCGGCCCCGTTCGGGGCACACGGCATGGACCCGCCAGAGGTAGTCGTGGGCGATGTCGGTGTCGTTGGGGACCTTGAAGCTGGTGACCTGGCATCCCTGGGGGTTGAGGCCGCTGAGGACATGACGGACGGTGCTGTCCTTGCCGGAGGTGTCCATGCCCTGCAGGACCAGGAGGAGACTGCGGGTCGATTCGGCCCAGAGGCGACGGTGGAGGTTGTTGAGCTCGGTGAGGAGCTCCTCGAGGTGCGCCACGCCGTCGGGCTTGGTGCCCAAGCCGAGCTTGTCGTCGGTGGGCCGGCCCGCCAGACCCGAGGGGCCACGGGGTTGGATCTTCAATCCCTCGAAGCGCCGGTCGTCGCTCAATATCGGACCTCCGCGAGGATCGCGTAGTGGTCGGATGGGTAGATGCCGTCCACCAGCTGGGTGCCCTCGATGCGCGCGGCGAGGACCTGGCCGGCTCCGTGGGCTCGGGGGTAGCCGACGAAGACGTAGTCGAGGCGCCGGTCCGGTTCGCAGTCGAGGGTGGCGAACGGGTTGACGTTCGACCAGGTGTAGCCGGGTCCGCCGTCGCCTGCGGTGCGCCACGCGTCGAGGAACATCAACTTCGGGACGGGCACGGCCCCCAGGCCGGTCAGGAGCCGGATCTCGTCGGAGTCCGGTTCGGCGTTGAAGTCGCCGGTGAGGATCGGCGGGTAGGTGCGCCGGTCGCTGGTCTCGGCGACGAACTCGCAGATCGCCCGGATCTGATCCTGGCGCACATCGCTCTGGTCCATCCGCCAGTTGAGATGGGTGACGAACACCTCGAGGGGCCCGCGGGGGCCGTCGATGTCGGCGCGCAGGACGACCCGCAGCTCGTCGAGGCCCGGCGGTGCGGGCAGCGGACGGGCTTCGTGGTCGCGGATCGGCCAGCGCGACAGGATCGCGTTCCCGAGGCTCTCGGTCGCCAGGTCGACGCCGAGGCCGGCGGCGTGCGCGACGTGGTAGCCGCCCAACCCGGCAGCGAGCTGGTCGGCCTGGCGGGGTCCGTCCCGTTCCTCCCAGACCTCCTGGAGGCAGACGATGTCGGGGCCCAGCCGGGTGAGCGTCGCGGCGATCGCAGGTTGGCGTTGCGCCCACGGGCCGAATCGCCACCAGAGATTCCACGACATGACGGTCATGCGTGTGTCGAGTCGCGGCGGGAACTCCCACGCGGCGGTCACGGCCGCCGACACTAACCTGCCCCTCGCGCCAGGCTGTCGACGGTGGCGGTGGTTCGCCGGGTCCGTCGGGGTGAGGAGGGCCGCATGACGCTCGACGTGAACCTGCTCGACGGAGGGTTCTACGCCGGCGACCCGTACCCGACGTACCGGCGGCTGCGCGACGAGGCGCCGGTCTACCGCGACGCGGTGAACGGCATCTGGGGTGTCAGCCGCTATCAAGACATCGTCGATATCGAGAAGGAGCCCGCCCGGTACACGTCGTCGCAGGGGTCGAGGCCCCGGATCGTCGGGGACGTGTCGTCGATCAACAACGACGATCCGCTCCACCAGAACAAGCGTCGTCTCGTCGCCCGGCGATTCACGCCACGGTCGGTGAAGCAGCACGAGGACGACGTCCGCGAGGTCGTCACGGCCCTGATCGACGCGGTCGCCCCGACCGGCCGCTGCGATGTGGTCCGGGACCTCGCCGCGCCGCTCCCCGCCCGGGTGATCGCGGGGATGCTCGGCTTCCCGAGCGACCTCGCGCCCAAGTGCAAGGAGTGGTCCGAGGTCACGATGCTGTCGGGCGGCACCTACCCGACGGACGGGAGCGCCCCTCAGCCGGGCGGCGCCACCATGACTGCGGTGCTCGAGTTCGCCGAGGTGGCGCTCGAGACCCTCGGGGCGCGCCGCCGGGAACCCCGCGACGACCTGCTGTCGGTGTGGGCCCACAGCGAGGTCGAGTTTCCCGACGGGACGAAACGGCCGCTGACCGATGACGAGATCGTCCACGAGGCGCTGCTGCTCCTCGACGGTGGGGCAGAGACGACCCGCACGGTGATCGGCACCATGGTCGTGGAGCTGACCCGCCACCCCGACGAGCACGCCCGGCTGGTCGCCGACCCGTCACTGCTCGCCCAGACCGGCGTCGAGGAGTTCATCCGCTGGGTGACCCCGATCCTCAACATGCGTCGCACCGCCACGGAGGACCACGAGCTGCACGGGCAGTCGATCGCGGCCGGTGACGAGCTGCTCCTCATGTACTCGTCAGCGAACCGCGACGAGCGGGTCTTCGACGGCCCGGACCGGCTCGACGTGACCCGGCCCCACAATCATCATGTCGCGTTCGGGTTCGGCACCCATTTCGGTCTCGGGGCGTCGCTGGCCCGGCTCGAGATCCGGGTCATGTTCGAGGAGCTCGTGCGGCGCCTCCACGATCTCCGCCTGGCGTCGGAGGC
>DATISY010000125.1:0-25564 GCA_035468285.1 Acidimicrobiia bacterium
CACAACGGGCTCGGTGCTGCGGTCGACCCCCAGTTCGTGCAGGGCGGCGTCTCGGTCGACAAGTTCTTCGCCACGCACATCGATGGGCGCACCGCGCTCGCGACGTCCGTGGATTCCGACGCGTTGGGCCGGTTGCGCGCCCGTGGAGTCGACCGCGTCGTGGTGGACGAGACCGCGGTCGGTGCCCAGAACGAGCGTCTCACCGTCACCGCACCGTTCTCCCTCGAGCCGGCCCCCAACCTCGCTCCCTCCGGGCCCGTGGCGGCCGTCGCGAACGACACCCGGCTCGCCCAGCTGCTCACCGGTGACGGCTCCCCGGCGCAGCGCGCCCAGCGGTTCCTCGCCGGCCTCTCCCTGACAGCCCTGGAGACCCCGGCCACCACCCGTGCGGTCGTCGTCGTGAACCCGAGCGGCTTCGATCCGCCTGCGGCGCTCGTCGACGCCGTCCTCACCGGGCTGACCGACCACCCCTGGCTCGCGCCGATGACGCTCGACACCGTGTTCTCCACCGTGACACCTCCGTCAGCCACCACCGTCCGGCCGTTGACCTCGGGACCGCCGCCCGTACCGCCGGTCAGCGCCAAGAGCTACGCCGACACCCAGGCTCGCCTGTCAGCGTTCGGGACCCTGGTCGGACCGGGGGACCCCCGGGTGACGCGGGCCGAGCGGCTCCTGCTGTCGTCACTGTCGTCGGACTGGTCAGGACCCGCCGGCGGGGCCGCTGCGCGCAGCGAGCTGGCCGGCGTCAACGTCATCATCGGCGACTTCCTGAGCCGCATCCGCGTTCCGACACCAGGCACGATCACGCTGACCGCCCGATCCGGGGCGATCCCAATCACATTCCGCAACGACACCGGTCAGCCGGTGCGGGTCCTGGTCTCGTTGCGCAGTCACAAGCTCGACTTCCCGCAAGGGTCGGTGCAGACCTTCGCGTTACCGCCCCGCAGCGTCACCGTGCGCTTCGACGTGCGGTCCCGGACGTCGGGCACGTTCCCGCTCGAGATGAGCGTCCGATCGGCGGACGGGTCGCTGAACATCGCGGAAGGCCGCTTCAAGGTCCGCTCCACGGTCGTGAGCACGGTCGGGCTCGCGTTGGCGGTCGGCGCCGCGATCTTCCTCGCCGGGTGGTGGGCGTTCGAGATCCGCCGCCGGCGCCGAGCCCGGACCCGGTCCCGGGCGTGAGCCCTCGGGGCCGCGGTCGCAGCATCCGCCCTCACGACACCGGCCAGCTCGTGCGGTCGAGCGTCGTCGTCGGCGTCGGCACCGCGCTGTCTCGCGTCACGGGGTTGCTGTGGCGAGCCGCCGCGGCATACGCGATCGGCATCACCGCGCTGTCGGGCACGTACGCGTTCGCGAACGAGACACCCAACATGCTGTACGAGCTGATCGTCGGCGGGGTCCTGACCGCCACGCTCGTCCCGCAGTTCGTCCGCCACTTCCAAGACGATGACGAGGAGGCCACGAGCGCCGTCGTCACCGTCTCGGTCATGTTGCTGATCGGCGTGGCGATCCTCGGTGTGCTGCTCGCCCCGTTGATCGCCGACCTCCTCACCCTGCGAGTCCACGGATCCCAGCAAGGCGAGCAACGTCAGCTCGCGACCGACCTGCTGCGGCTGTTCATGCCCCAGATCGCGTTCTACGGCTTCACCGCGCTCGCCACCGCGCTGCTCCAAGCCCGACGCCGGTTCGCCGCCGCGGCGTTCGCGCCCATCCTCAACAACGTCGTCCTGATCGGGCTGTTCCTCGCGCTGCCGCGCCTGGCGGGCCGCCCCATCACGGTGGCGCGGGTGCTCCATGACACCCCGCTGCTGCTCTTCCTCGGGCTCGGGACCACCGCCGGGATTGTCGCGATGGCGCTCGCGCTCGTCCCGGCCTTGCGCGGCGCGCGGGTGCACCTCCGGTTCCTGCCGGCGTGGCGCCACCGCGCCGTGGCAATCGTGGTGCGGCTGTCGGGCTGGACGATCGGGTACGTGATCGCGAACCAGATCGCACTGTGGGTGGTGCTGGTCCTCGCGAACGGCCAGCCGGGCGGCCCCGCCGCGTACCTTCTGGCGTACACGCTCTTCCAGCTCCCCCACGGGCTGTTCGCGGTGTCGATCATGACCACCGCGGGCCCCGAGCTCGCCGCCGCGGCACGCGACCTGCCGGCGTTGCGGCACCGGTTCGCGCGCGCGCTGCGACTCGTGTTGACCATCGTGGTCCCGTCCGCGGCGCTCGCGGTGGCGTTGGCCCGACCGGTGGTCGTCGCGCTGCTGCAGCGTGGCGCGTTCACCGGGTCCAACTCGGCGCTCGTTGCGCACACCCTCGTTGGCTTCGCGGTGGGGCTGCCCTTCTTCTCCGTGTACCTGTTCTCGCTCCGGGCCTACTACTCGGTGCACGACACGCGCACGCCGTTCATCATCAACTGTCTCGAGAACGCGGTGAACATCGGCTTGGCGCTGGCGTTCATCGGCCCGTTCGGGATCGCGGGGCTCGGGTACGCGTTCTCGGGGGCGTACGCCGTCGCCGCGCTCGTGACCCTTGCGCTGCTGAGCCGACGGCTCGGCGGCCTCCAGGGCCGGGGGATCGAGACGACCTTCGTGAAGGTCGGCGTCGTGTCCGCGTTTGCCGGGACGGCGGCGTGGTTCGCCGCGAGCGCCGTCGGCTGGGCCGGGGGGACCCGCGCCGTGCTGGCGACGGTCCTCGGCGCCCTGGTGGGTTTCGTCGGGATCGCCGTCGGGCTGACGCTGACCCACGTGGAGGAGTGGCAGGACCTGCGGAGCAGCTTCGGGCCTGCTCGACGCCGAAGGGGCGGCGGGCGCGCTGGCGTGGGACGATGACGTGACTGCAGGGACCAGGAGGTCACCCGTGCCCGTCCGAATCGTCACCGACAGCGCCTGCGACCTACCGGACGCGGTTGTCGAGGAGCTGGGGATCGAGATCGTTCCCCTCACGATCCGGTTCGGGTCCGAGGAGCTGGTCGACCGAGTGGAACTCAGCAACCAGGCGTTCTGGCAGCGTCTCGCCACGGCCACCACGCTCCCGGAGACCGCGGCGCCGTCCGCGGGCTCCTTCGCGGCCCGGTTCCGAGCGTTGGCCGACGCGGGTGCCGACGGGGTCGTCTGCATCAACCTCTCGTCGCGCCTCTCGGCCACCATGCAGGCCGCGCAGGTCGCTGCGCCATCCGTCGCCGATGCCTGTCGGGTCGAGGTGATCGATTCCCTCACGTGCTCGATGGGCCTGGGGAACCTCTGCATCGCCGCCGCCAAGCGCGCCGCCAGCGGCGCGCCGATCGACGAGATCGTCGACGAGGTCATCAGCCGTCGCGACCGGACCCGGCTCTTCGGGACACTCGACACGCTCGAGTTCTTGAAGAAGGGTGGCCGCATCGGTAACGCCCGAGCCCTGCTCGGGTCGATGCTCGCCGTGAAGCCCGTCGTCGAGGTCCGCGACGGCGTCGTCGATGAGGCGGGCAAGGTCCGGACCCGCTCCAAGGCGCTCCGGCTTCTCGCCGACAAGGTCCACGAGCAGTCCGTCGAAGACGTCGCGGTGCTCCAGGGCGACGCCAGCGACATCGACGAGTTCCTCGACCTCATCGACGACGTCGCACCTCGCGACAAGATCGTCGTGGGGGCCGTCGGGCCGGTGATCGGGACCCACGCGGGGCCGGGCGTCCTCGGCGTCACCTACCAGACGGCTGACTAGCCCCCCGCCCGCGGCGGGCTGCGTGGCGCTGCGCTGGGTAGCGTGGCCGCGGTGTCTGGACTCGCCGCGCCCGGTCGTGTGCTCGGCGGTCGCTACCAGCTCGTGAGCGCCCTGGCCCGGGGCGGGATGGCGACCGTCTGGGTCGGCCAGGACCAGCTGTTGGACCGCCGCGTCGCGATCAAGACCCTGCACCCCGAGCTGTCCGGCGACGCCGGGCTGCGAACCCGGTTCCGGCACGAGGCCGTCGCCGCCGCCCGGCTCAGCGATCCCGGGATCGTCGCGACGTACGACACCGGAGACGACGACGGCGTCGGCTACATCGTCATGGAGTTCGTCGACGGCCCCAACCTGCGCCACGTCCTCGACGAGCGGGGTCCGCTCCCGATCGGCGAGGCGGCCGGGATCGGCCGGGAAGTCGCGTCGGCGCTCGACCACGCCCACCGCCAGGGCGTCATCCACCGGGACGTGAAGCCGGCCAACGTCCTCGTCCCGCCGGGTGGGCGGGTCAAGGTGACGGACTTCGGCATCGCGAAGGCCGGCGGCAGCGAGCTGACCCGCACCGGGACCGTGGTCGGCACCGCCCGGTACCTCGCGCCGGAGCAGCTCCGCGGCGAACCCGTCGACCCCCGCACCGACATCTACGCCCTCGGGCTCGTCCTCTACGAGATGCTCACCGGCGAGCTCCCGTTCCACGGCGACACCGAGATGGCCATCTCCCTCGCCCGGCTCAGCGTCTCGCCCGCCCCGGTCTCGATCGGTCGTCCGGACACGCCGCCCGGCCTGGCCCGCCTCGTCATGGCCTGCCTGGCCCTCGAGCCAGCCGACCGTCCCCCGAACGCCCAGGTCGTCGCCGACGCCCTCACCGGCCGGCCGCGCCCCGAACCGGCGGCCGCACCCCGCGCCGAGGGAACCCGGACCGCGGTCGCTGCACCCCGCGAGACCCCACCCCGGGCCCGGCGTGCCCCCACGCCGCGGCCCCGTCCCCGCCCCTCCCGGCGCGGCCCGGTCGCGTTCCTCGCGGTCGTGCTCTTCGTGGCCGGCGTCGCCGCCGGGTACCTGGTGGTCCGCGCCGCGGGGGCCGGGGCGAGCATCGGGGTCGGTCCAGCCCCGTCCGCACCGGCATCCCCCACCCTGGCGCCCGCCGCCGGGGGCTGAGCCACGCCCCCGATCGACCCCGACGACCCGAGCGACCCAGCCCTCGCCGCCGCGGCCGCCGCGGGTGACCGCGCCGCGCTCGAGCGCCTGCTCGAACGCCACGCCGACCGGGTCTACGCCGTCTGCCGGCGGGTCGTGCCCCATCCCGAGGACGCGCTCGACGCCACCCAGAACGCGCTCATCGCCGTCGCCCGCGGTATCCGCCGGTTCGACGGGCGGTCGGCGTTCACGACCTGGCTCTATCGGGTGGCCATGAACGCCGCGCTCGACGAGCTCCGCCGACGGAACCGCCGCCCGATCCCCGTCGAGACCCTCCCGGAGGGCCACGCGGCGACAGCGACTGACCAGGTCGACGCCCGCATCGATCTCGACGCCGCGCTGGGCTCCCTGCCGGTCGACTTTCGGGTCGCGGTCGTCCTGCGTGACCTGTGCGACCTCGACTACGCGGAGATCGCCACGGTGCTCGACGTCCCCGTCGGGACGGTTCGGTCACGCATCTCTCGGGGACGCGACGCCTTGGCCGCGCTCGTTGGGAACCCCCGCCGGGACACCCGTCGTCCAACGGAGCAACGATGACGAACGACCCCACGGCGCGCCCACCCAACGGCCCCGACGACGGGCGCGACGAACGCGTCGCCGCGCTCCTCGCGGTCGCTCCCCTCGACGAGCACACCCGGGCACGGCTCGTCCGGCGTGCCCTCGACGAGGTCCCGGCGCCCAGGCGACGGACGGTCCTGGTCTCGGTCGCCGCGGCGCTGCTCGTCGTCGTGGTCGCGGGCACCGTGCTGCTCACGTCGCGCGGTGGAGCTCCCCCCACCCGGGCGGCCCGACGTGCCGGGCCCCCGAACGCCGCCGCGGCGCCCCCCGGCCCGGCCGAGGGAGGCGCGCACGATCTCGGGCCCGTGGGCGACGTCACGGACCCCGCCCGGCTCCGTCAGGTCCTCACCGGTCCCGCGACCGCGCCCGGCCCGTCCCTCGAGCTCATCCACCAGGCCTGCGGCGCCGGCGACCGCATCGCCGGTGTGGCCGGGATCGACACCGTCGCCACCGGCGTCGACGCCGGGCAGCCCGTCGCGGTGCTCGTCGGCCGGGACCCCCGCGGGCGGCGCCTCGCGGTCGTGGTCCGGCTCGCCGGCTGCATCCTGGTTCGGCGGGTCCCCCTCCCTTAGCGCTGGCCCCCGGGTACGCTCCCCAGGCCCTGGTCACCGACCCACTGTGAGCGCATGGCCGACTGGACCACCCAAGCCGCCGACGCGATCGAGGCCGCCGTCGACGCGGTGCGGTCCCGCTCGGTCGAGCCGGCGCAGCGCGCCAGCCGGGCGGTCGTGTACGGCCTCCTCGTCGCGTTCTTCGCCCTGACCGCGCTCACGCTCCTCGTCATCGGAGTGTTCCGCGGCCTGGTGGTCCTCACGGGTGACGCGTGGATCGCGCACCTCGCGGTCGGCGGAATGCTCGTCCTCGCCGGCGGGTTCTGCTGGTCGAAGCGCACCAAGAGCCAACAGCTCGCCTGACAGCGAGGGAGGGTTCGCCATGACGGCCGAACGGCCGCTCGTGATCGTCGGCTCGGGACCGGCCGGCCTGACCGCCGCGGTGTACGCGGCGCGGGCCAACCTGCGTCCGGTCGTGGTCGAGGGTCTCGCCGCGGGTGGGCAGCTCATGCTCACCACCGACGTCGAGAACTTCCCCGGCTTCCCCGACGGGATCCTGGGACCCGAGCTCATGACGAAGTTCCGGGAACAGGCCGGGCGCTTCGGCGCCGAGTTCGTCACCGCGGACGCCGACCGTGTCGACCTTGCCGGCTCGCCGTTCGGGGTGTGGGTCGGCGACACGGAGTACCGCGCCGAGTCCATCATCATCTCGACCGGCGCGACCGCCCGGATGCTCGGCCTCGACTCCGAGGAGCGGCTCCTCGGGCACGGAGTCTCGACCTGCGCCACCTGCGACGGATTCTTCTTCCGCGGTCAGCCCCTGGCGGTGATCGGCGGCGGTGACTCCGCCGTCGAAGAGGCCCTGTTCCTCACCAAGTTCGCGACGCAGGTCACGATCGTGCACCGGCGCGACGAGCTGCGCGCCTCGAAGATCATGGCGGAACGCGCCTTCGGGAACCCCAAGATCGACTTCCGGTGGAACGCCGTCGTCGACGAGGTAGTCGGGAACGGCCGTGTCGAGCGGCTCCAGCTCCGCGATACCCAGACCGACGAGCGGTCCGAGCTCGACGTCGGCGGCGTGTTCGTGGCCATCGGGCACGACCCGAACACGGCGCTGTTCCGCGACCAGCTCGACCTCGACGAGGACGGCTACATCGTCACGCAACCCGACTCGACGAGCACCAACGTCGACGGGGTCTTCGCCGCGGGTGATGTCCAGGACCACGTGTTCCGCCAGGCCATCACCGCCGCGGGCAGCGGCTGCATGGCCGCGATGGAAGCGGAGCGGTGGCTCGCGGCACGCGAGCACGCCGCACGGTGATCGGGGCGCGGCCGCACGGAATGCCCGTCTCAAGAGGAGCGTTACCCCTCTCAGTAGACTCGCCGGATTGCCCAGCGAGCCGTGACGAAAGGCAATGGCGTGTCCGACCACATTCAGGCGCTCAGCGACTCCACGTTCGATGAGACCATCAAGGGTTCCGACAAGCCGGTGCTGGTCGACTTCTGGGCCGAATGGTGCGGCCCCTGCAAGATGATCGCCCCGGTGCTCGAGGAGATCGCGTCCGAGAGCGGCGACAAGCTGCAGATCGTGAAGCTCAACGTCGACGACAACCCGAACACCGCGATGCGGTACAACGTGATGAGCATCCCGACATTGCTGATCTTCAAGGCCGGCGAGTCGGCCCAGGAAGCCCGCCGCCTCGTTGGCGCCAAGGGCAAGGCGCAGCTCCTGCAGGAACTATCCGAGTTCGTCGCCTGAGCCGCAGAGTGCCCGCCCCGCTGCAACTCGGCGGGCACGGCGAGGCCGTGCGCGACCTCCAGCAACGCCTCGTCGCCTTCGGGAGCGACATCGCGCCCGACGACGCCGGGGCCTTCGGTGTCGGGACCCAGAGCGCGGTGCGCGCCTTCCAAGAGGCCCGGGGTCTGCGCGTGGACGGCGTCGTGGGCCGGGAGACCTGGTCGGCGCTGGTCGAGAGCGGCCTCACGCTCGGTGATCGGCTCCTCTACCGGCGGCGCCCGATGCAACGGGGCGACGACGTCCTCGACCTGCAGGGCCGTCTGAACGCGCTGGGGTTCCACGCCGGCCGGGAAGACGGGATCTTCGGCGACGCCACCCGGGAAGCGCTGAGCGCCTTCCAACGCGACGCCGGCCTGCCCCCGGACGGCATGTGCGGATCCACCACGGTGGCCGCCCTCCGCCGGGTCGGGACCATGTCCGAGGGGTCCGTCGCGACGGTCCGAGAACGCGAGGCGCTCCGCCGGGCCGAGCGTCACCTGGTCGGACGCAAGGTCTACGTGGCCGCCGCCCCCGGCCTCGCCGTCCTCGGGGAGCAGGTCACCCGCGGCCTCCTCGAGGCCGGGTCCCGGGCCCTCCTCGACACCTCGGGGGCGGACGACTCCCTCCTCGCCATCGGGGCCAACCGCTTCGAGGCCGACCTCTTCCTCGGCCTCCGCCTCGGCGACGACGTGGGCTGCCACTGCGCGTTCTTCGCCTCAGGCCGGTTCCGGTCCGAGGCGGGCCACACGATCGCGCACGCCATCCACGACGAACTCGACGGTCTGCTCCCCCGTGAGGTCACGGTGTCGGGCAAGGCGTACGCCGCGCTCCGGGAGACGCGCATGGCCGCGGTGGTCTGCGAGGTCGTCCCCGACGGTGACGTCGACGCCATGCGCCGACTCGTCGCGGACGCGCACGTGATCGCGCTCGCCATCGTGCGAGGGATCCGACGAGCGATCGAGGAGCGACCGTCGGTCGACGCGTGAGTTAGGCGCTCGCCGCGTTCGGTTCGCGCGTGTTCGTCATGCGCCGATAGATCCGCTCGAGGTCGTCGAGGCCGGCGAAGTCGACCGCCAGGGTGCCCTTGCCGCCCGCGCCCAGCCGCATCTTGACGCGCGTCTCGAGGTGGTCGCTCAGCAGCTCTTCGAGCTCGAGCAGGCCCGGCGGGCGCAGCCGCGCGGTCGTGGCGCGCTTGCCGTCGCTGTCCTTGCCGTCGTTGCGGGCCCGGACCGCTTCCTCCACCGCGCGCACGGACAGGTCGTCCTTGATCGCGCGGCGGGCCAACGCCTCCTGGAACGCGCGGTCAGGTGTCCCGAGCAGCGCGCGCGCATGGCCCATCGAGAGTTGCTCCTCGCGCAACGCACGCTGGATGGACGGAGGGAGCTGCAGCAGCCGGACGGTGTTCGTCACCGCGGCGCGGCTCTTGCCGACCGTGCCGGCGACTTGCTCATGCGTCATGGAGAAGTCTTCGATCATCTGCTGGTACGCCCCGGCTTCCTCCAGCGGGTTCAGATCGTCGCGCTGCAGATTCTCGACCAGGGCTTGCTCAAGGGCGTGCCTGTCCCCGGTCTCCCGCACGATCGCCGGGATCGCCTGCAGACCCGCGCGCCGCGCCGCCCGCCAGCGCCGCTCGCCCGCGATGAGCTCGAACCCGTCACCCGCGGGACGCACCAAGACCGGTTGGAGCAGTCCGACCTCGCGGATCGAGTCGGCGAGGGCACCGAGGGCCTCCTCGTCGAAACGATCCCGCGGTTGGTAGGGGTTCGGGCGAATTGCGGCAATTGGGAGTTCTTGGAGGCCGGGTCCCGTCGAGAGGCCGGCCGCGGCATGCTCCGCCGCGCCGGCCGGGATCAGCGCCCCGAGCCCCTTACCGAGCCCGCCGGGTCGCGCCACGACTCACCTCCTTGGCCAGCTCGCGGTAGGCCCGAGCGCCCCGCGACGTCGAGTCGAACACGATGATGGGCTGCCCGAACGACGGCGCCTCGGAGAGCCGCACGGTCCGCGGAACAACCGTCCGGTAGACCTTTGGTCCGAAGTACTCGCGGACCTCCGCCTCGACCTGATCGGCGAGCTTGGTGCGGCCGTCGTACATGGTGAGCACGATCCCGCGCACCTCAAGGGCGCGGTTCAGGTTCGACTGCACGAGGCCGACGTTGCGCAGCAGTTGCCCGAGCCCCTCCAGGGCGTAGTACTCGCACTGGATCGGCACGATGATGTCGTCCGCGGCGGCAAGGCCGTTCAGCGTCAGGAGCCCGAGCGACGGCGGGCAGTCGATGAGAACCAGGTCGTACTGGTCGCGCACCGACTCGATGGCGCGGCGCAACCGGAGCTCGCGACTCATCTGGGGCACGAGCTCGATCTCGGCTCCAGCGAGGTCGATCGTGGCCGGCGCGACGAACAGGTTCTTGACGCTGGTGGGCTCGACGCAGTCCTCCATCGGGAGGTCGTTGAGCAGCACGTCGTAGAGGGAGCCGTTCACGTCGCGGGGGTTGAGGCCGAGGCCGGTCGTCGCGTTCCCCTGGGGGTCGAGGTCGACGATGAGGACCCGGAAGCCACCTTCCGCCAGCGCCGCCCCCAGGTTCACCGCGGTCGTGGTCTTGCCGACCCCGCCCTTCTGGTTGGCGATGGCGAGCACGCGCGGGAGCTCCAGCGGCGGGCTCGCCCCCTCGGCCGTCTCGGCCGGCAGCGACTGCCGGTCCAGGATGGGTCCCTCCGGCAGGCGGGTCTCGGCCGCGTTTTCGTCGTTGAGCGTCGTATCGCTCACCGCGTCCTCCCCGCTTGTCGCGAGCCTCGACTTCGAGTTGAGGCTTTCCACGATACGCGACTGGAGGCCGGTTGGCCAGTGCCTCGCGGTTCTTTTTCACAGTCCCCATCCCTCCAGGTTCCACGTGGAACCTGAGGGTCCTCGTTCGGCTGTTCCACGTGGAACGTCCGCGCCTCGCCCCGTGCCGGTTCCACGTGAAACGTCATCACCAGAGCGGCCGGCGGGTCGGGACCCCGGTCCGTCGGGGCCACCGCTCGTCGCTGCCCCCCGACAGCACGAAACGGGCCGCGGAGGCGCCCCTCCCCCGGACGACCTCCGGGCCGTCTAGCCCCAGCAGAGCCAGGCCCGCCGGGTCCCAGCGACTTGGGTCGCCCCCCGGCGGCTCGGAGACCACCAGCTGGCCACCGGGGCGGAGGAACCCCACGGCACATTCGGCGGTGACCGGCGGCGAAGCGAACGCACGGGCCACGACCAGATCGGCCCACCCTCGCCAGCGGCTGTCCCGGGCGGCGTCTTCGGCCCGGGCAGCCACGACCGTCACCCGGTCGGCGAGCCCGAGCTCCTGGCAGGCTTCCTCGAGGTGCTCGCCCCGGCGGCGGCCGGCGTCGAGGAGCACTCCTCGGGCCTCGGGCCACCGCAGGGCCAGGATGAGGCCGGGCAGCCCTCCACCCGACCCCAAGTCGAGGAACGAGCCCTGGGGGGGACCGAGGAGGTCGACGAGCGCCCGCGAGTGCTCGGCGTGCTCGTCGACGGCACCCGGGCCGATGAAGCCGAGCTCCTGGGCCCGGGCCAGGACCGGCCGGACCTGCTCGACCACGCCGCCCTTCAGGCCGGGCGGACCACCACGCGGCGGCGGGGCTCCTCGCCCTCCGACACCGTCGTGACGCCCTCGAGGTCCGCGATGGTGTCATGCACGACCTTGCGGTCGGCGGGCGGCATCGGTTCGAGTGCCTGTTCTTTGCCGCTGTCCCGGACCTTGGTGGCGAGCTCCTCGGCGAACTGGGCGAGCGCCTCCCGGCGGCGGGCTCGGTAGCCGGCCACGTCGACGTTGATCCGGGTCCCGTGACCCTCGGTGCGCCGCTGCACGACGGTGCGAACGAGCTCTTCGATGGCCTGGAGGGTGGCGCCCCGGGGTCCGACGAGGAGCCCCAAATCGCTGCCGGTGACGTCGACGAGCACGCCGCCCTCGTCGTCGATGATGGTCGCCACCTGCGCCGGGGCGCCGAACGCCTCGACCAGCCCCCGGGTGAAGGTTTCTGCCTCGTGGGCCTGTTCTTCCACCGAGACCTCGCTCACCGTTTCCTCCATCCTGGACTCCTTCTTCGTTCGGCTCTCGCCCCTGGTCTGGGGGGCCCGGTCGCCAGCCGGGCGTTTGCGCGGCCTCGGTCGTTGTCCCCCGCCCCCCCGGCTCCGGCCACCGTTCCCGCCCCCCCCGGTTGATGGTGCCCGCGCCGGGCGGCCACCCCCGCCCGATCCTTCTCGCCCGCGGCGGGAGCGCCGCTGGCGCTCACCGGGCTTCTCTCGTGAGATCGGCCGGACCCGTGCCCGGACCCGCGCGTCGCGCCGCCCGAGGAAGCCGCCGCGGCCCTCCCGCAGCACCTCGTACTCAACCTCGTCTTCGTCCACTCCGAGGGTGTCGAGGGCGGCGTCGAGCGCGTCGGCCACGGTCTTTCCCGTGGTTTCTACCCATTCCATGACCGGCTCCGCTCAGCGCTTCCGCTTCTTCTTCGAGCCTCGCCGCCGTTGGGGCGGTGGCCGGCGGGCCGCGGCCCCTCCCGGTTTGGCACCGGATCCTCGCGCCGGTCCCGGGGCGGACGGACGGGTCGTTCCCGGCGGCCGTCCTCCGCCGTTCCCCTCGGGTGGGGGCGGGAGCTGGAAGAAGCCCCGCAGGCCCCGGCTCTGTTCGCGTTGGGGCACGGGGGTGTGGGCGGGGCCGGGTTCGGGGGCCGCGGGCCGTCGGGGCGCGGGCCGTCGGGGCGCGGGCGGCTCTTTGGCCTCCGGGATCTCCGTGACCTCGTCATCGTCGTGGTCCGTGCTGGTCACGTCGATGGGGTCGGCCGGGCGGGCACCGGTACCCAGCTTCCCGGCCGCGGGGCTGGTGGGGGATCCGATCCGCCGGAAGATGACCTCCTGTTGGCCGACGCGCCAGACGTTGCTGATGAGGAAGTACAGGACCAGGCCGGCGGGGAAGCTCAGGGAGATCAGGCCGAAGAAGACCGGCAGGATCTTCATGATCGTGCCCATCTGCTTGTTCGTCTGGGGGGTGCGCGACTGGGCCTGCTTGGTCTGCAGGTAGCCGGTGAACACCACCAGGCCGACGAGCACGAAGAAGGGGATCGCGGCGAAGACGCTGCCGTGGCTGTCGGTCGCTGTCTTCTGCAGGTCGATGCCGATGAACTTGAGGTGCGTCAGGGTGCTCGGGCTACAAGCCTTGTGCGCGACATTGATCGCGTGGTCGCAGAAGGCGTGGTACAGGCCGGCGAACGACCCGGTCTTCGGGATGTGCTTATAGGGGTCCCGCAGGACTCGGTACAGCGTGAAGAAGATCGGGAGTTGGACCACGAGCGGCAAGCACCCGGCGAGCGGGTTGATCTTGTTCTCCTGGTAGAACTTCATCACCTCTTCGTTGAGCTTCTGCCGGTCGCCCTTGTACTTGGCCTGCAGCTTCTTGATCTCGGGCTGGACCCGCTGCATGGCGAGCATGGACTTCGCCTGCTTGGCGGTCAGGGGGTAGAGCACCAGCATCACGGCGCAGGTCATCAAGATGATGGCGACGCCGAGGTTGGGGATCAGCGAGTAGAAGAACGCCAGGACAGCGCCCAGGGCGTTGTACAGCGGGTCCAAGACGCTGCTGCCCGCGGCGAGGATCGGGATGTGCATCAGGGCCTCTCAGGAGGTCGTCGCGCGGTGCGAGCCCGCACGATGGGAACGTATGTTCGCCGGGGCACGGGGTCGAGCCCGCCGACGTGCCAGGGATGGCAGCGGCCGACCCGTCGGGCCGCGAGCCACGCGCCGCGTGCCGCCCCATGCTCCGCCAGGGCCTCGAGGGCATACGCGGAGCAGGACGGATAGAACCGGCATCGATCGGGGAGCCGGGTGCTCACGACCCGCCAGGCGCGGATCGGCATCATCAGCACCCGGGCGCCCCCGGAGGGGTGCCGCTCGGCGGTCACTGCGACGCCCGAGACGATCGGGCGAGGAGCTCCCCGAGGCGCTCGACCAGCACATCGAACGGCATGGTCAACGCCTCCGGTCCAGCCCCGACCAGGTACGCCGCACCCGGTCGAAGCGTGTCGGCGTGATGGGCCACGGCCGCTCGGAGCCGTCGTCGGATCCGGTTGCGGGCGACCGCCCCACCGCTGCGACGTCCCACGGCGTAGGAGACCCCGGCTGACCCGGGTGGGAAGCCGTCGACGCTGCGGACGCTGAGGGCGCCGCGTCGGACGGGTTGGGTTCGGGCCAGCGCCTCGAAGGTTCCACGGTCGCGGATCGGCTGCGTCAGGCGCCGAGCCGCTTGCGGCCTCGGGCCCGTCGGGCCTTGAGCACCGCCCGGCCTCCCCGGGTCCGCATCCGGTTGCGAAAGCCGTGGGTCTTGTTGCGTTTTCGGTTGTTGGGCTGAAACGTGCGCTTCACGCATGGCCTCCTGGGGCTCGCGCCCGTGTTGCTCGGCCTCCGCCGAAGGGAGGGCGGGGCACTGCCGAGCGGGGCGCGCCACGACTTGACGTCTGAGTGTACGGGGGGGCTACGGGACCCGCAACGCGCGGGTGCGCGCGTGGCTCGTGCCGATACTCGCTGTCGGCCTCTTGTCGGAGCGCGCGGCCGGTGGTACGTTCCGCGCTCGCCGTCAACCCGGCCTGTTGACGACACCACTTCCCCACGGGGCCTTTCGCCTCAGCCCGGCCAACCACCCCGAGAGGGGGAGCCGCCACGGCGCTGCTCCCGTTCTCCACACCTGTGGAAGCGCCTGTGGACAACCGTGACCGGACGGAGTCGCCGTCCGACGATGATCTCGCCGACCGAATTTGGGAGCAGGCCAGGACACGTGTCCGGGCCGAGCTGGCCGAGGCGGCGTGGCATTCCTGGTTCCCAGGTGTCCGGCCACTGCGGTTCGAGCATGACGTCTTGGTGCTGAGCGTCCCGAACACGCTCGCTGCGGAGCGGATCTCGTCGCAGTACCTCCCGATCGTCGAGACGGCTCTCCTCCAAGCCACCGGCCGGGGCCTCGCCGTTGAGCTCCAGGTCGACACCGAGGCCCGGGTCGACGAGGCGCTCGCGCTCCTGGCTGCGGAGCTCCCCAAGGCCGAGCCCGAGCCCAGCGCCCCACCCGGGCCCCCGATCGCGGACACGCCGTGGGCCTCCACGACGCTCAATCCCCGCTACACGTTCGACCAGTTCGTCATCGGCGCCTCGAACCGGTTCGCGCACGCCGCGGCGCTCTCCGTGGCGGAGGCGCCCGCGCAGGCGTACAACCCGCTGTTCATCTACGGGCCCGCCGGGCTGGGCAAGACCCATCTCCTCCACGCCATCGGGCATCACGTGCGGGCACTGTTTCCGAAGATGCGGGTGCGGTATCTCACCACCGAGTCGTTCATGAACGACTTCGTCGACGCCATCCGGGATCGGACCCGGATGCCCGTCTTCAAGCGTCGCTACCGCGACCTCGAGGTGCTGCTCATCGACGACATCCAGTTCCTCGAACGCACCCAAGAGCTCCAGGAGGAGTTCTTCCATACGTTCAATCAGATTCACAACGCCGGCGGGCAGATCATCATCTCGTCGGACCGGTCACCCAAGTCCATCGCGACGCTCGAGGACCGGCTCCGCAGCCGCTTCGAGTGGGGCCTGATCACCGACGTTCAACCGCCCGAGTTCGAAACGCGGTTGGCCATCCTCCGCAAGAAGGCCGAAGCCGAGCATCTCCACGGCATCCCGGACGAGGTCCTGGCCTTCATCGCCAGCAGCATCCAGGACAACATCCGCGAGCTCGAAGGTGCGCTCATCCGGGTCGCGGCCTACTCGAGCCTCAACCGGGCGCCTCTCTCGGAGGAGGTCGCGCGCTCCGTGCTCGCGGACCTTCTCCCTGCGACCAAGCCCCGCGAGATCACCGCCGATCTCATCTTGGAGGAGACCGCCAAGCAGTTCGGCTGGACGCTCGACGACCTCTGCGGCAAGAGCCGACGCCGCCCCCTCGTCAACGCCCGCCAGATCGGCATGTACGTCATGCGGGAGCTCACCGACTTCAGCTACCCGCGTATCGCCGAGGCATTCGGCGGACGGGATCACACCACGGTCATGTACGCCGTCGACAAGATCCGCGGCCAGATGACGGAACGGCACCACACGTTCGAGCAGGTGACTGAACTGATCGCCCGGATTCGGCTGGGCAGCAGCAGCTGAGACGTGTGGACAACACTGTGGAGAGCTGGGGAAACCCTGCCCTCAACCTGGGAAACCGTGCGATGCTCCACCCCGAGGCGGTGGGCTCTCCTGGGCTTCCCCCAGATCTGGGGTTTTCCTGGGGACGGTGATTCCGGTGCTGACCGGCCCGTCAGCGGATTCGTCCACAATCCACAGCCCCTATTACAACGACGAACCTTGGTACTAATAGAAGTAACAACCCCACCGTCCCGAAAGGAGCGGCCGTGAAGTTCCGTTGTGAACGCGACACCCTCGCTGACGCGGTCGCGACCGCGTATCGCGCCGTCGCGTCTCGCACCGGTGCCTTGCCGGTTCTGTCGGGACTCCTGCTTCGGGCTGAGGGCGGTCATGTCGAGCTGGTCGGTTCCGATCTCGAGCTGACGATCCGGGTCCAGGTCCCCGCGGAGGTTGATGGCGAGGGCAGCGCGGTGCTCGTTGCCCGCCTGCTCCAAGAGCTCATGGGTCGGCTCGCGCCAGGTGTCGTTCAAGTCGAGATCGGTGAGGACCAAGCGAAGATCGAGGCGGGTCGGTTCCGGTCTGAGGTGCGTACCCTCGCCGCGTCGGACTTCCCCCGGCTGCCGGAGCCGGAAGGTGATGGCGTGAAAGTGGCGGCTGGGCCCCTGTCCCAGGGGTTGCGCCAAGTGGTGCCCGCGGCGTCACGCGACGATGCGCGTCCCATCCTCACGGGCGTGCTGGTCGCCGCGACCGCCGACGGGGTCCGGCTCGTCGCGACGGATTCGTACCGACTCGCGGTTCGGGATCTCCCCGGAGTGAGTCTCCTGACCGAAGGTCGCTCGGTGCTCGTGGGAGCGAAGGGGTTGGGTGAGTTGCAACGGCTCCTGCCCGGCGAGGGCGAGGTCGAGGTGTTCCTCGGGGAGCGCGACGTGACGTTCCGTCTCGATGGCACCCAGCTCACCGCTCGTCTCGTCGAAGGGGAGTTCCCGAACTATCAGCAGCTGGTTCCGAGCGGGTACCCGAACAAGCTCACCGTGGAACGCGATGCGCTCGCCGACGCGGTGAACCGGGTTCGCCTCGTCGGTGGGCAGAACCGTGATTCGAGCCCGATCCGTTTGGCGATGAACGCCGCTGGCCTCGAGCTGTCCGCCACCGCCCAGGACGTCGGGCAGTCCTACGAGCCCGTCGAGGCCAAGTACGAGGGCGGCGAGCTGACCGTCGCGTTCAACTCCCAGTTCCTCCTTGACGGCCTCGAGGCGGCCGGCTCACCCGAGATCGCGATCGAGACCGTCGATCCTCTCAAACCGGCGGTGCTGCGCGGGAGCGACAGCGCCGACTTCCTGTATCTCTTGATGCCGGTTCGGATTGCTTGAACCCTCGGTCTGCCGGCGCCGCCCACCTGCCTGGCCCCCGGCGCGATCGGGCGCTTGAGTGCACCTGGCGACGCTCGAGCTCCTCGAGTTCCGCTGTTACCCGTCGGCACGTCTCGAGCTTCCCCCCGGTGTCATCGTCGTGACGGGGGCGAACGGGCAGGGCAAGACGAGCCTGCTCGAGGCGGTGGCGTGGCCCGCACTCACCCGATCGTTCCGGGGTGTCCCCGACGACGCCCTCATTCGTGCGGGCGCCGCCCAAGCGGTCCTTCGCGCCACCGTGGTCGACGGTGAATCGACACGCCAAGTCGACGTGGAGCTGCGGCGCGTCGGACGCAACCGGATACTCCTGAACGGACACCCGACGGCGCGCACCCGGGACCTGTTCGGCACGCTGCGGGTCACCGTCTTCGCGCCGGACGACCTGCAGCTCGTCAAGGGGGGCCCCGGTGAGCGCCGCGCGTACCTCGACGACGTGCTGATCGCGTCGGTCCCCCGTTACGCCGGTGTTCGCGCCGACCTCGAGCGCGTGCTGCGACACCGCAACGCGCTGCTGCGAGGCGGCGTCCGGGACGACGAGGCCGGCGCCACACTCGCCGTGTTCGACGAGCAGCTCGTGCACGCCGGTGGGGAACTCATCCGGGGACGGCTTCGGCTGGTCGCGCGGCTCGCGCCGGCCGTCGACGAGGCGTACCGGCGCCTCGCGCCCGACAGTGCCGGGATCCGAGCTGCGTATGACGCCGAATGGAGCGACGCCCCACTCACCGAGGAGACGGTCGACGAACGTCTCCGGGACGGGCTCGAACGCCGCCGACGGCAAGAGACAGACCGCGGCATCACACTCGCTGGCCCCCACCGCGACGAATGGCGACTGACCATCGCCGACCAGGACAGCCGCACCCACGCGTCCCAAGGTGAACAACGCACCCTTGCGCTCGCGATGCGACTCGCGGCGCACCACGTCCTCGCCGATGTCGTCGGAAGTCAACCCGTCCTGCTGCTCGACGACGTCTTCAGCGAGCTCGACCCGCAACGGTCCCGCGCGCTCGTCGAGTGCCTCCCCGCCACCCAAACGCTCATCACCACCGCCGGGGTTCTTCCCGACGGGGTCACGCCAGAAGTCCGGTTGCGCGTCGAGCAGGGCCGATTTACCGAAGGTGCCGCGCCGCTCCCGGTGAGCGGATCATGAGCCCACGGCGACGAGCCAAGCCCGACGATGCACCGACATCACTCGCCGAAGCCTTGACCGAGGTCGGTGCCGAGCTCGGGTTGCCCGACCCCGGCCTCGTCGGGGTCCTCACCGAGCATTGGGCCGACGTTGTCGGCGCGTCGATCGCGACCCACGCGCACCCCCGGGACCTCCGGGACGGCACGCTCACCATCGCCGTGGACGCGCCGCCGTGGGCCACCGAACTCCGATACCTCGAAACCGGCATCTGCGCGCGGTTTCGCACCATCACCGGTCGCGACGCAATTCAACGTGTACGCGTCGTCGTGGAGCGGCCCCGCTGAGGCCTCCGGAGGAGCTCAGCGGCCCAGGCGCCGAGACCCCCTCTGGTAGAATGCACAGTGTCGTTGAGACGTGTTGACCCCGCCGTTCACCCTGGTCGGTCGTCGAAACCCCCCCTGAGCGACTGCTTCTTCCCCCCAGCCGGCACCCGACGTCCATCCTCCCCGAGGTACGCGCGCGTTGACCCGTAAGTCCACTTACACCGCCAAAGACATCACCGTCCTCAAGGGACTGGAGCCGGTCCGGGAACGCCCCGGCATGTACATCGGCTCGACGGGGCTGTCCGGGCTGCACCACCTCGTCTACGAGGTCGTGGACAACTCGGTGGATGAAGCCATGGCCGGCGAAGCCGACCGGATCGATGTGACGCTGCTCCCCGACGGGGCATGCCGCGTGGTGGACAACGGCCGCGGCATTCCCGTCGATCCGCACCCCGAGAACCCCAAGAAGTCCGCCGCCGAGATCATCATGACGACCCTTCACGCCGGCGGGAAGTTCGGGGGCGACGGGTACAAGATCTCCGGAGGCCTGCACGGCGTCGGGGTCTCCGTCGTGAACGCGCTCTCAGTCCGGCTCGACCTCGAGATCTTCCGCGACGGGGCCCGCTGGGAGCAGGACTACGCCAAAGGTGGCGTTCCGCAAGGCCGCATCAAGAAGGTCGGCCCGTCGAAGAAGAGCGGCACGGTCATCACCTTCTGGCCCGATCCGGAGGTGTTCGAGGAGACCGACTTTCGCGCCCAGACACTCATGGAACGACTCCGTGAGATGGCGTTCCTCAACAAGGGCCTCGAGATCCGGTTCCGCGACGAGCGAACCGACCCCGTCGTCGAGCAGACGTTCAAGTTCAACGGCGGCATTGTCGACTTCGTGAAGCATCTCAACACGTCCAAAGAACCATTGTTCAAGCGGGTCATCTCGTACGAGGAGCGAGGCCCCGACTCCGAGATCGAAGTCGCGATGCAATGGAACGCCGGCTTCTACGAGGGCATCCACTCGTTCGCGAACAACATTGCAACCACCGAGGGGGGAATGCACGAAGAGGGGTTCAAGAAGGCCCTCACGAACGTCCTGAACAAGTACGGCAAGAACAAAGGACACCTGAAAGACAAAGAGGCCAACCTCCTCGGCGAAGACATCCGGGAAGGCCTCACGGCCATCGTCTCGGTCAAGCTGCGCAACCCCCAGTTCGAAGGACAGACCAAGGCCAAGCTCGGCAACACCGAGATGCGCTCGTCGGTCGAACGCGCGACGAACGACAAGCTGGCCGAATGGCTCGAGGAGCACCCGAGCGAGGGGCGCCTCATCATCAACAAGGCGATCCAGGCGTCGCGCGCCCGCGTGGCGGCGCGACAGGCCCGCGACCTGACTCGCCGCAAGTCCCTCCTCGAATCCGCGGCGATGCCCGGCAAACTCGCCGACTGCGCCTCGAAGGACCCAGCCGAGTCCGAGCTGTTCATCGTGGAGGGAGACAGCGCCGGCGGGTCCGCGAAACGGGCCCGCGATCCCCGGTTCCAGGCCATCCTCCCCATCCGGGGCAAGATCCTCAACGTCGAGCGGTCCCGTATCGACCGCATGTTGAAGAACGAGGAGATCCAAACCCTCATCCAAGCGATCGGCGCGGGCGTTGGCGACGACTTCGCCGGGGCCAAAGCCCGCTACCACAAGATCATCGTGCTCGCCGACGCCGACGTCGACGGGGCGCACATCCGGACCCTGCTGCTCACGTTCTTCTACCGTCAGCTCATCGAGCTCGTCCGGTACGGCTGCATCTACATCGCGCAACCACCCCTGTACCGTGCCGACATCGGCAAGGAACGCCACTACCTCAAAGATGAAGCCGCGTTGCGAGCGTTCGAAGCCGAGCACGGCAACAGCAAGATCGAGATCAACCGGTTCAAGGGACTCGGCGAGATGGACTGGGAAGAGCTGGGCGAGACGACGATGAACCCCGCGACCCGGGCCCTTCTCCGGATCTCCGCGGAGGACGCCGCGATTGCCGACGAGATGTTCTCCACGTTGATGGGGGACGACGTCGAGACGCGCCGCAAGTTCATCCAGGACAATGCGAAGGACGTGCGGTTCATCGATGCCTGACGGTGACGGCGTCCAGGACACGCTCGGTGACGTCGAGCTGGTCGAGATCCAAGAGGAGATGGAACGCTCCTTCTTGGACTACGCGATGTCGGTCATCACCGCACGCGCGTTGCCGGACGCCCGCGACGGCCTGAAGCCGGTCCACCGACGGATCCTGTACGGCATGTACGACCTGGGATTGCGGCCCGACCGTAAGCACCAGAAGTCCGCCCAGGCCGTCGGCGAGGTCATGGGCAAGTACCACCCCCACGGCGACTCCGCGATCTACGACGCGCTGGCCCGGATGGCCCAGGAGTTCTCCCTCCGCTACCCGCTCATCGACGGCCACGGCAACTTCGGATCACCCGACCCCAACGATCGCCCCGCCGCGCAGCGGTACACGGAGGCGCGGCTCGGGCCCCTCGCAATGGAGCTCATCGGAGAGATCGACGAGGACACCGTCGACTTCTCGGCCACCTACGACGGACAGCGCGAAGAACCCGACGTCCTCCCGGCGCGCTTCCCGAACCTGCTCGTCAACGGTGTTGGCGGAATCGCGGTCGGGATGGCCACCAACATCCCGCCCCACAACCTCCGCGAAGTCATCGATGCCGCGGTGTACGTGCTCGACCATCCCGATGCACGCACCTCCGACCTGATGAAGATCGTCAAAGGTCCTGACTTTCCCACTGGCGCGCTCATCCTCGGCAAGCAGGGGATCAAAGACGCGTACACAACCGGGCGAGGCTCCATCAAGATGCGCGCCGTCGCCGAGATCGAAGAAGGCCGCCGCGGCGAGCAGCGCATCGTCGTCACCAACGTTCCCTACCAGACCTCCGTCGAGGTGATCGGCCAAAAGATTGCCGAGCTCGTCAACGACCGCAAGATCGAAGGGATCCGCGACGTCCGCAACGAGTCCGCGGGTGTCACGAACCGACTGGTCGTCGAGCTCCGCCGGGACGCGAACGCCAACGTGGTCCTGAACCAGCTCTACAAGCACACCCCGATGCAGACCAGCTTCGCGGTGCACATGCTGGCGCTCGTCGAAGGCGTCCCCCGCCTCCTGTCGCTCGACCAGGCGATCCTCGTCTACGTCGCGCACCAGATGGAGGTCGTGACCCGCCGGACTGAATATCGGCTCCGCAAGGCCCAAGCCCGCGAGCACATTGTCGAGGGCCTCTGCCGTGCCCTCGACATGCTCGACGAGGTCATCGCGCTCATCCGGGGCGCGGCCGACGTGGAAGCGGCCCGCGCGGGGCTCATGGCGAAGCCGTTCGAGTTCTCCGAGATACAGGCGAACCACATCCTCGACATGCCGTTGCGGCGCCTCACCGCGCTCGAGCGCCAGAAGCTGATCGACGAGCTCGAAGAGCTCCGCCAGGCCATCAAAGACCTCGAATCGATCCTGAAGAGCAAGCCGAAGCTCCGTAAGGTCATCAAGGACGAACTCGTCGCGCTGCGCGACAAGTACGGCGACGATCGCCGAACGAAGCTGACCGCCGACACCGGCGAGATCGACCTCCTCGACCTCATTGACGACGAAGAGGTCGTCGTCGTGCTCACCAAGAGCGGGTACGTCAAGACCGTCGCCGCCGACGCGTTCCGACGGCAGAGCCGCGGCGGACGCGGCGTGCGGGGCAGCCGGGCACGCGAGAACGATTATGTGGATCAGCTGCTGACCACGAGCGCCCACTCGTACCTGCTCATGTTCTCGAACCGAGGCAAGGTGTACCGGCTCCGTGCCCACGAGATCCCCATGAAGGACCGCACGGCGCGCGGCACGGCGCTCGTGAACCTCATCCCGCTCGCAAATGACGAGCGCGTCGAGGCGATCATCGACACTCGAACCTACGAAGACGGTGCCTATCTGTTCTTCGTGACCAAGAAGGGCACGGTCAAGAAGACGCGCATGTCGGAGTACGACTCCTCGGTGCGCAACGGGCTCATCGCTATCAACCTGCCTCGCAACGACGAGCTCGTCCGGGTGATCCAGACCACCGGACGCAACGACGTCGTCATGGTCAGCCGAGACGGTCAAGCGATCCGTTTCTCGGAGGCCGGAGTCCGCCCGACCGGGCGAGCGACCGCCGGCGTGAAGGGCATGCGACTCCGCCAGGGCGACGAGGTCGTCGCCGCCGACCTCTACCGGCGGGGCGCCGTGATGCTCTTCGTCAGCTCCAGCGGCCACGGGAAACGGACAAAACTCGACCTCTTCAATCGGCAGGGTCGAGGCGGACAAGGCGTACGGGGCATGAAGATCACGGCCTCACGGGGCTCGGTCGTGGCTGCCTTCACGGTCACCGACGACGATGAGATTCTGGTCTTCTCCTCGGGCGGCAATATCATTCGGATGCAGGCCGCTGAGGTCTCGGCCCAGGGCCGGGACGCCACGGGCGTGCGTGTCGCCCGTCTCGGAGACGGCGAGACCATCGTTGCGGTCGCCCCCGTGCTCGAGGGTGACTCCGGAGAAGACGCCGAGGGAACTGCATGACGAGCCCCCCCGAGGACGTTCCGGCGCCAACTAGTACCACCGCGCCGAAACCGCCCCGCCGTAAACGCAGCGGTGACACCGCGAACCTGAGCAGCGCACCGAAAACCGACGACGCACCGAACAGCGACGGCGCACCCAAGACGGACGAGACCGTCGCGTCGACGAGCGACGCGCCCGCCCCACCGAAGCGTGGCCGCCGCAACGCGGGCGCGGCCGCATCGGCCGTCACCGCCGCGGCCTCGTCGGCCGCCGGGTCGACCACCGCGGCACCTGTGCCCGCCAAGGCGGCCCCGAAGAAGGTCACGCCGGCGCCCGCGGTCCGGAGCTCACCCCCGGTCCCTGATTCACCATCCGTCGCGCCGGTTCCCGCGGTCGCCAAGTCCGCGGTCGACGCCGACGCCGTGCTCGTCGACGACACCCCTGCTCCCGCCAAACGCGCCCGCGATGCCGGCAAGACCACGGTGTCGAGTGTGCCGGCACCCGCGCCCACGGTGGTTGGCACGGGAGCAACGAGCGCGGTGCGGTCGGAACGCACGTTCCGACAGACCATCACGAAGGTCGACCTGTGGTCCATCACGAAGCTGGCGCTGTGCTTCTACCTGAGTTCCATGTTCGTGACCGTCGTCGCGCTCGTCGCGCTCTGGCTCATCGCGTCCGCCGCCGGGATCGTGCACAGCGTGGAGAAGTTCCTCGGCGACCTGCTCTCCGCCAAGAACTTCCACTTCCTGTCAGCGACGGTCTTGCGAGGCGCCATCCTCGTCGGGTTGGTCGTCGTGGCCTTACAGGTCGTCATCACCGTGATTGGCGCGTCCTTCTACAACATCTTCGCTGAGCTCTTCGGCGGGGTCGAGATCACCGTGAGAGAAGACGGACCCGGCGAGTAACCTGACGGCCTCTCTCGGGGCTATAGCTCAGTCGGTTAGAGCGCACCCCTGATAAGGGTGAGGTCGGTGGTTCGATTCCACCTAGCCCCACAAGGAGCAGTTCACCTTTGGCGGGGCCTCGCGTTCACCATTCGAGGCCTAAACGCCGCAAGCAGTCATCTCGGCTGGTCTCCGGAGTCGTGATGGGCGACTGAAGCGGGATCCAGCCGCCGAGACTCGGGCGTGTCGACGGGTGCGCGGGTCGGTCGCCCGAATCGGGGCGCGCGTCAACCGCAGCGGACCCGGCAAAGAGTGTCTCAGAGAGGCGCTGCTGGAGGTGAGTGGGCCGCAGCCACCACAGGTTGCGCGCGCATGTTCACCATCGCCTCGACGAAGTGCTTCTTCCTCCGGGGGCGGCGCCGTCGGCGCGCCGGGTCCGCGATCCAAACAGAGATGGCTCACCGACTCGCTGAATCAGTCCGCCGGGAGTCGCCCGGTCGTGCTTGCGACCCCGTCGCACTCGCCGCGCAGTTGGATATCCGCGTCTCGTTCAAGGCCCTGAGCGCCGAACGCGGTGGGCTCGAAGCGGCTCTGGTCCCGGATGTGGATGGCCCGTTCGAGATCATCTGCGACCCCTGGGTCGACCCGCACAATGAACAAGGGCTCAGCTTCCGGATCGCGCACGAACTGGCGCACACCCTGTTCTATGACTGGTCGCTCACGCCGCCCCGACGGCTTGTCACCGACAGCGTCAAAGAGGAGGAGTTCTGCGACGACTTCGCGTGCCGTCTTCTCGGTGTCGAGATGGCAGCGCCGACAGCGGTCTGAGCTGCCCCTCTTGGTGCCCGAGTCGGCTGCCGCTCGGGACGATGAGAACGAGTGGCGCGCTACTCGATGACCTCTAGGTCGGGCCGCAGCGCGTTTCCGTCGAGTACGTACCAAAGGCGGACCCGTGCGCGGGCGACATACTCCTGGCTCTCCTCGTGCAGGACCCGTAAAACCAGACACGACAAAGACCCAGTTGTAAACCCCGAGCGTCAGGCGTACAACTAGGGGTCCGCGGACATCACCAACCGGACGCGACACGGATGTACGCGACCCGGCGGGACACGTCGTTGAGGCGTTCGGTTTGCTGCGACGGGCGAAGCGTCGTGGGAGCATGCCGCCGGGACGGCTGGTCGGGACGGAGGTCGCTGTGATGCCTCGGGCGACGCACTTCCTACGCCGAGTCGGGGTCCTTGCCGCCGCCGTGGCGCTAATGACCGGCGTGTGGCTGGTGCCGCTTTCTGGGCCTGCTGGTGCGGACACCGAATCCTTTACGACCCCGGGCACTTTCCTCCTCGAGGTGCCGAACGG
>DATISY010000126.1:0-18656 GCA_035468285.1 Acidimicrobiia bacterium
TCGGGCTCAACAAGAGCTTCGTGGTCCAGTACTGGGACTACATGACCGGGCTCGTCCAAGGTCACCTCGGCCACCAGTACAGCTCGGGACGACCGGTGAGCGAGCTGGTCAACCAGTCGCTGCCCGTGTCGCTCGAGCTGATGATCTACGCCCAGGTCATCTCGCTGCTCATCGCCATCCCGCTCGGCGTGTTCGCCGCCTACCGGGCCGGCACCCGGTCCGACAACGCGATCAACACCACTGCCTTCGGGCTGCTGGCGCTCCCGAACTTCGTCCTCGCCCTGCTGCTCTCGTTCCTCATCGGCGCCAAGCTGAAGTGGCTTCCCACTGGCGGGTATGCGCCCGGGTGGCTCGACCCGATCTTCGATTCGAGCCGGACGATGGACCTCGGCCAGCACATCCAGTACATGATCCTGCCGTCCATCACCCTCGCCGTCGGACAGATCGCGGTGTACATGCGGCTGCTGCGCAGCGACATGATCGCCACCCTCCAGGAGAACTTCATCACCCTGGCCAAGGCCAAGGGGATCTCGAACCGCCGGATCCTCTGGCGTCACGCCCTGCGACCGTCGAGCCTGACCCTGTTGACCGTCGCCGGGCTCAGCATCGGGACCCTGATCGGCGGCGCCGTCGTCGTCGAGGTCATCTTCCAGATCCCGGGAATGGGTGAGAAGATCTATCAGGCGATCAACGCCCGCGAGTACGTCGAGCTGCAGAGCTACATCGTGATCATCGCCACGCTCTTCGTGCTCGTGAACTTCATCGTCGACTTCATGTACGCCGTCTTGGACCCGAGGATTCGTCGTGCCCGAACGGCCAGCTAAGCCCTCACCCGACTATCTGGCGTCGGGCGCCGGAACGCATCCGTCGCCGAGCGAGACCCTCCTCGCGGACGAGCGCGACCACGGCGAGATCGTCGACCCCGAGCTCGGCCAAGTTGGGGCGATCTCGACCGACCTGCCGGGGCGACGCCGCTTCGGTGAGGGACTCAGCGTCGGGGCGTGGATCGCCATCGGGTGGGTGGCCCTCGTCGTCGTCATCGCCGTCCTCGCCAAGACCGGCCTCGTCACGTGGGGCGACCCCCAGAACAGCATCGCGGCCTGCGCCCGCAAGGGCCCGTTCGCGAACGAGGGTTCCGCGTCGGGGCATCTGCTCGGCTGTGACAGCAACGGCCGGGACATGATCGCCCGCCTCGCGCTCGGCGGCTGGACGTCGTTGCTCGTCTCCGTCGGCGCGATCACGGTCGCGTTCGTGATCGGCGGCGGCTTGGGCATCATCGCGGGCTACTTCGGTGGCCGGATCGACACGTTCCTCACCGGGACCTTCAACGTCATGCTGTCCGTCCCGGCCATCATCTTCGCCCTCGCGCTCGTCGCGTTCCTCCAGGGCACCGGGCAGAACTCCGGCGCGGCCGCCCTGCCCGACGTGTTGATCCTCATCATCGCGATCGGTGTCGTCTCGATCCCGCTCGTCGGTCGCATCGCGCGTGCCAGCGCGCTCAGCTGGACCCAACGCGAGTTCGTCCTCGCCGCCCGCGCTCAAGGCGCTAAGAACGGCCGCGTCATGATCCGCGAGCTGCTCCCCAATGTCGCTCCCGCCCTGTTCTCGATCGCCCTGCTCGGCATCGCGATCGCCATCGTCGCCGAAGGGACCCTGGCGATCCTCGGCGTCGGGGTGAAGCCACCGACACCGTCGTGGGGCAACATCATCGCCGTCGACCGCGGCGAGATGTTCACCTCGCCCCACATCGTCTTCGAGCCGTCGCTCCTCATCTTCATCACCGTCTTGGCCCTGAACTTCCTGGGCGATGTCGTTCGGTCCCGCTTCGACGTGCGGGAGGCCGGAATTTGAGCGCCCAGCGGTTTGGCGACGCCGACTACGACGGGCCGCTCCTCGAGGTGGAGGACCTCACGACCTACTTCGAGACGGGCCGGGGCCTGGTGCGCGCCGTCGACCACGTGTCCCTCACCCTCGAGCGGGGCCAGACCCTCGGGGTCGTCGGCGAGTCCGGGTCCGGGAAGACGGTGCTGTCCCGCTCGATCATGAACCTGCTTCCCCGCCACGGCGTTGAGCGCAGCGGCTCGGTCCGCTTCGAAGGCCACGACATCCTGTCCCACTCCGCCAAGGAGATGCGTCCCTTCTGGGGCGCGCAGATGTCGATGATCTTCCAGGACCCGATGACGTCGCTGAACCCGGTCATGAAGATCGGCAAGCAGATCACAGAGGCGATCCGCGAGCACCTCGACGTCACGAAGGACTACGCCAACGATCTGGCCGAAGCGCTCCTCGGGTCGGTGCGGATCCCGGAACCGCACCAGCGGATGAACGAGTACCCGCACCAGCTGTCGGGCGGGATGCGCCAGCGGATCTGCATCGCGGTGGCGCTGGCGTGCGGCCCGAAGCTCCTGTTCGCGGACGAGCCGACGACCGCCCTCGACGTCACGGTCCAGGCCCAGGTGCTCGACCTCATCGCCAAACAGCAGTCCGAGCGATTCATGGCGATGGTGCTCGTCACCCACGACCTCGGTGTCGTCGCCGGCCGGGCCGACGAGATCGCGGTCATGTACGCCGGTCGGGTGGTGGAGCGCGCACCGACAACGGTCCTGTTCTCGGACATGAAGATGCCGTACTCCGAGGCGCTGCTGGCGTCGATCCCGAAGATCGACGAGCACAGCCACACGCGGCTGGCGACGATCCCGGGGCGACCTCCCGACCTGGTGAACCCGCCGCCGGGCTGCAAGTTCGCGCCGCGTTGCCCGTACGTGCAGGAGAAGTGCGTGGACGAGGAACCCCCCGTGCGTCCCGGGGTTGAGCCGGGCCACGAGTTCCGCTGCTGGTTCCCGGTCGGGACCCCGGAAGGGAAGGAAGCCTTGGAACGCAACCAGCGCGAGGGCCGGATCCCGCAGGCCGCGGTCAGCGCGGCGGCGCCCAGCTGATGGCCGGCAGCGGGACGGTCCACCTTCGAGAGGGCGACGCGCTGCTGCGCGCCGAGCACCTCGTCGTCGAGTTCCCGCTGGGGCACTCCGGCGAACGGGTCCACGCAGTGTCCGACGTCAGTCTCGACATCTTGGAGGGCGAGACCCTCGGGCTCGTCGGCGAGTCGGGATGCGGGAAGACGACCGCGGGCCGAGCGATCATGCAGCTCCCGCCGCCCGTGTCGGGGAGCGTCACGTTCGACGGGGTCGAGCTCACCGCGCTGCACGGGGAGGCGCTGCGCCGCCAACGGCCCCGTCTGCAAATGATCTTCCAGGACCCGATCTCGTCGTTGAACCCTCGGCGGCGGATCCGCGACATCGTCCGCGAGGGCCTCGATATCTGGGGGCTCGGTGATCGGTCAGCCCGAGACGCCAAGGTCGATGAGGTCCTCGAGGCCGTCGGGATCGATCCGTCGAACGGGCAGCGACGACCGCACGAGTTCTCCGGCGGGCAGTGCCAGCGCATCTCGATCGCCCGGGCGGTGGTCACCGACCCGAAGCTGATCATCTGCGACGAGCCGGTCTCCGCGCTCGACGTGTCCGTGCAGGCCCAGATCCTGAACCTGCTCGAGGACATGAAGCGCCGCTACGGGCTCACCGTGGTGTTCATCGCCCACGACCTCGCGGTCGTCAAGAACGTCAGCGACCGGGTGCTCGTGATGTATCTCGGCAAGATCTGCGAGGTCGGTGGCCCCGACGACCTCTACGAGCGTCCCGCCCACCCGTACACCGCTGCGCTGCTCGCCGCGATCCCCGTCCCCGACCCTGAGGTGCGCCCCAACTCGGAGAAGGTCCTCGGCGGCGAGGTGCCGTCACCGATCCACCCGCCGAGCGGCTGCCGGTTCCGGAGCCGCTGCCCGAAGGCGCAGCCAAAGTGCGTGACGGACGAACCGGAGGTGCGGCTCTTCGCGCCCAACCACTACGTGGCGTGCCACTACCCCCTCGAGGAGGGCGAGGAGCTCGACTTCGCCCGGGTGGGGATCGGAGCGACGATGGACGCGCCACCCGACGAGGACGGCACGTCCAGCTGACCGGTCCCGGCCGGCGGCGGCGTGGCCTTAGGCCGCGACCGCCGTCGACTCCGCGGGCATCAAGGCCAGGTCGAGGACCTCGGTGACGTCGTCGACGAGATGGAACGTCATCGCGTCACGCACCGTCTCGGGGACGTCGTCGAGGTCCGGTCCGTTACGGGCGGGCAGGATCACGGTGGTGAGCCCGGCCCGCTGCGCCGCCAGGACCTTCTGCTTGACGCCGCCGATCGGGAGCACCCGGCCCTGCAACGTCACCTCGCCGGTCATGCCGACCTCGCTGCGCACCGGCCGTCCCGTGAGCAGACTCGCCAGCGCGGTGGTCATGGTGACCCCGGCCGACGGGCCGTCCTTCGGGATGGCCCCGGCGGGCACGTGGACGTGGAACCGGCGACGGACCCGGCTCGGATCGACGCCGAGGACGTCGCCGTGTCCCTGCACGTAGGACAGGGCGATCTGCGCCGATTCCTTCATGACGTCACCGAGCTGCCCGGTCAGGGTCAGGCCCGGGTCTCCGTCCATCGCGGTCGCTTCGATGAAGAGCACGTCGCCGCCGGTGCCGGTCACCGCGAGGCCCGTCGCGACGCCAGGGGTCGTCCCGCGTTCCGCCAGCTCGGCGAAGAACTTGGGGCGGCCCAACGCGTCGGGCACGGCCGCGTCGTCGACGATCACCGGTCCAGTGACGTCCTCGCTGACGAGGCGCGCCGCGACCTTGCGGAGCAGCTTCCCGAGCTCCCGCTCGAGGTTCCGGACTCCGGCTTCCCGCGTGTAGTCGGTGACGATGCGACGCAATGCGTCGTCGCCCACCCGGACGTCGTCGTCGTTGAGGCCGTTGCGCTCGAGCTGGCGGGCCAGCAGATGGCCCCGCGCGATCGCCACTTTCTCGTCCTCGGTGTACCCGTCGAGGCGGATGATCTCGAGCCGGTCCAGCAGGGGTCCGGGGATGGTCTCGGCCTGGTTCGCGGTCGCGATGAACAGCACCTGCGACAGGTCCAGGTCGAGGTCGAGGTAGTGGTCCCGGAACGTGTGGTTCTGCGCCGGGTCGAGGACCTCGAGCAACGCCGACGACGGGTCACCCCGCCAGTCGGCACCGAGCTTGTCGATCTCGTCCAGGACGATGACCGGGTTCATGCTTCCGGCCTCAGTCAGGGCGCGCACGATCCGACCCGGGCGGGCACCGACGTAGGTGCGCCGGTGACCCCGGATCTCGGCTTCGTCGTGGACGCCACCGAGCGCCACACGGGTGAACGAGCGCCCCAGGGCCCGGGCGACCGATTCCCCGAGCGACGTCTTGCCGACGCCCGGCGGGCCCACCAGCGCGAGGATCGCACCCGCGCCGCGTCCGGTCGGCTCACCGAGGCCGCGCTCGGCCCGGAGCTTTCGCACCGCGAGGAACTCCACGATGCGGTCCTTGACGTCATCGAGCCCGGTGTGGTCCTCGTCGAGGATGCGCCGGGCCGCGACGACGTCCAAGTTGTCGTCGGTGCGGTCCCCGAACGGGATCTCCAGCAGCGTGTCGAGCCAGGTGCGAATCCAGCCGTGCTCAGGGCTCTGGTCGCTGGTCCGCTCGAGACGGTCGACCTCGCGCGTCGCGGCGTCCCGGATCGAGTCCGGCAGGTCACGTTCCGCGATGGTGGTCCGGTACTGGCCGACCACGTCGCCGTCTTCGTCTTCGCCGAGCTCCTTGCGGATGGCGTCGAGCTGGCGGCGCAGGAGGAACTCGCGCTGCTGGCTCTCCATCCCATCGGTGACCTCGGTCCGGATCCGGTCGGCCACCTCCAGCTCGGCGAGCGCGTCCTTCGCCCACGCCACGACCGACTCGAGGCGTGCCTCGACGTCGACGGTCTCGAGGAGCTCCAGTCGGCGCTCCAAGGGCAGGTCGGGCCACCAGCCGGCGGTGTCCGCGAGCGCGCCAGGGTCAGTGACCCCTTGCAACGCCTCGGTGAGCCGGCCGGCGCGGAGCCGGGTGGCGATCTCGGCCACGACGGCCCGGTACTCGACAGCCAGCTCTTGGACCCGCGGCGAGTCGGTGCCGGTCTCGATCACAGGCTCGGCCTCGACCCAGAGGCCCGCGCCGGTTCCGACGACCCCGACACCGACGGTCGCCCGATGCAGGCCGCGCAGCACCAGGGCCTGCACGCCGTTGGGCAGCTCGCCGTTGTTCTCGATCCGGGCCACGGTCCCGACCCGGGAGTAGTGGCCTTCGGGCCTCGGGACGAGGAGGACCAGGCGGTCGCCCTCCCCGGCGGCTTGCGCCGCGGTCTGGGCTTCCTCGGTCTCGAGGGCCAGGGTCACCACCATCTGGGGGAGCACCACCCCGGCGCTCAAGGGCAGCAGAGGCAGCACGAGCCGCTCGTCGATGGTCGGGGTCGTGTCAGGCATCGTGACCTCACAGTGATTACAGGATTACGACGTCAAACGACCGGTGGGGGTGCTTCATTCCCGACCTGCGCGCTGAGATTTTCGCCGCTCACTCCGGGGCTGGTCCCGCCATCCGGGGGCGGCTGCGGCGTGGGGCGGCCCGCGGGACCCGGGGTATCGCTTCCCCCGGGGCTCAGCCGGGGCGGGTCATCCGCTCGGGGCGGACCAGCCGGTCGAACTCCTCGGCGCTGAGATGCCCGAGGGCCACCGCGGCTTCCTTGAGCGAGAGATGGTGGTGGTGGGCGTGCTTGGCGATGGCCCCCGCCTTGTCGTATCCGAGGTGGGGCGTCAGGGCAGTGACGAGCATGAGGGAGTTCCCCACGTGCTCGGCGATCTGCTCGGTGTTGGCCTCGAGCCCTTCGATCGCGAAGCGCCGGAAGTTCGTCGACGCGTCGCTGAGGAGGGTCACGGAGTGCAAGAAGTTGAAGATCATCACCGGCTTGAACACGTTGAGCTCGAAGTTTCCCTGGGACCCGGCGATGCCCACCGCGGTGTCGTTGCCCATCACCTGCACGCACACCATCGTGAGCGCCTCGCTCTGCGTCGGGTTGACCTTGCCCGGCATGATCGACGAGCCGGGCTCGTTCTCGGGGAGGATCAGCTCGCCCAGCCCGGCACGGGGACCCGACGCCAGCCAACGGATGTCGTTGGCGATCTTCATGAGCGACACCGCGAGCGTGCGGACGGTGCCACTGGCCCAGACGATGGCGTCGTGCGCGGCCAGCGCGGCGAACTTGTTGGGGGCCGACACGAACGGCAGTCCGGTCAGCTTGGCGATCGTGGCCGCGACCCGGTCGGCGAACTCGGGATGGGCGTTGAGGCCGGTGCCGACGGCGGTGCCGCCGAGCGCGAGCTCGTAGAGGCCGGGGAGGGCCGCGTCAAGCCGCTCGAGGTCGGCGTCGAGCTGGGCCACGTACCCCGAGAACTCCTGACCGAGCGTGAGGGGCACCGCGTCTTGGAGGTGCGTCCGGCCGATCTTGACGATCTCGGCGAACTCGTCGGACTTCGCGGCGAGCGCGTCGCGCAGGTCCCGGACCCCGGGAACAAGCCGGTGGACGACCTCTTCGGCGGCCGCGATGTGCATCGCGGTGGGGAACGTGTCGTTCGACGACTGCGAGAGGTTCACGTGGTCGTTGGGGTGGATCGGATCCTTGCTGCCCTTCACTCCCCCGTCGAGCTCGATGGCCCGGTTGGAGATCACCTCGTTGACGTTCATGTTCGTCTGGGTGCCGCTGCCGGTCTGCCAGACGAAGAGCGGGAACTCGCCCGCGAGTTCGCCGGCGAGGATCTCGTCGGCGGCCCGCACGATCAGATCGGCTTCGTGGTCGGGCAGCTTCCCGAGGTCACGGTTGGTGAGCGCAGCCGCCTTCTTGAGGATCGCCATGCCCCGGATGATCGAGTCCGGCATGTGGTCGTCGCCGATCGAGAAATGGTGCAACGACCGCTGGGTCTGGGCTCCCCAGTAGCGGTCGGCCGGGACGTCGATCGGCCCCATGCTGTCGGTCTCCGTCCGTGTCGCCTCGTCACCCATCAACTCGAACCTACCCCGGCGTCGTCCGACGCCTCGATGCGGCGCTCCGACGGACGTGGCGGTCGAACGAGGCGCGCAGGTACGGGCCGAGCAGACCAGCCGCCCGGGCGAGGAGCGCAGTGCTCGGGTCGGCGGTGATCACGAGCCGGTCCCGTTCGATGCCGCGCACCATGGCCTGCGCGACGGCGACGGGCGACCGGACCTTCACCGCGGCCGAGATCCGGGCGGTGGCCTCGGGCTTGTCGACGTTCTCGCGCGCCAACCCGGGTGTGTCGGTGTCGGGCGGGTACGCGCACGCGACCACCACGCCGTGGGGCTTGAGCTCGGCCCGCAACGTCTCGGCCAGGCCCCGCACCGCGAACTTGGTCGGCGCATACGCCGCGTACCCTTACACGCCGACGAGGCCCGCGGTCGACGAGACGAGGAGGAGGTGCCCGCGGCGGCGCTCGACCATGGTGGGGACGACGGCCCGAACGGCATGCAATGTCCCGAAGTAGTTCAGCGCCATCTGGTCCTCGAACACCTGCAGCGGGAGCTGCTCGAAATGACCGGGGCGCGCCTCCCCGGCGCTCGTGACGAGCACGTCGACGGGACCGAACTGGGCGACGAGGAGCGCCACCGCGGCGTCGAGGCCGTCCGGATGGGTGACATCGGCGGGTTCGCCGGCCACCCGCGTCGGGGCGCTGCCTGCTTCGAGCTCGCTCAGCGCGCGGCTCAACCGTTCGGCGTCCCGTGCGATGACCGAGACCCGGGCGCCCCGGGCCAGCGCGGCGCGAGCTGTCTCGAGCCCGATCCCGCTCGAACCTCCCGTCACGAGGACGTGCGCGTCAGCGAGGCGGGTCACGGGTCGGGATGCTGCCACAGGGACAGGGCCTGCGGGTACGTTGCGGGCTGTGCCCCGACGTCTGCTCCTGGCCACGGGCCTCGCGGCCGCTGCCGGGGTCCTCGGACTGCCCGTCGTCGCTCCCGCGGCCGGCGCCGCGGCCCCCGCCGCCACCTCGTTGACTGCGGGGGGAAGCGTGAACCAGGTCTGGGTGACGGGCGCGCCCGCCGGTGCACACCTCGTGCTCGTCGCGGCCGACGGATCCACCCGCGCGAGGGGCACGGCCGACCCGCAGGGCGCCCTGCTGTTCCGCCACGTCGCCGCGGGAGCCGGCTACCACGTCGAGGAGCGCACCGGGGGATCGGCCCGCTCCGGGTCGCTGCGCGTCCTGGCGGCGAACGAGACACCCGCCTCGTCGTTGTACCGATCGCAGCAGCTCGGCGCGGGCTACGGGTATCTCACGACGCGCGACGGGACCAAGCTGGCAGTCAACGTCCATCTCCCCGGCCCGCCCGACAAAGGGCCGTACCCGACGGTGGTCGAGTACTCCGGCTACGACCCGGCGAACCCGGACTCGACCCAACCGGCGTCGCGCATCGCGCAGTTCCTCGGCTACGCGACCGTCGGCGTCAACATGCGCGGTACCGGCTGCTCGGGGGGCGCCTGGGACTACTTCGAGCCACTGCAGTCCCTCGACGGGTACGACGCCGTCGAGACCATCGCCGCGCAGCCGTGGGTCCTCCACGGCGCGGTGGGCATGGTCGGCATCTCCTACCCGGGCATCACCCAGCTGTTCGTCGCCGCCACCCGGCCCCCGCACCTCGCCGCGATCACGCCCCTGTCCGTGCTCGACGACACGTATCGCGGCACCCTCTACCCGGGCGGGATCCTCAACACCGGCTTCGCGGTGTCGTGGGGCAAGGACCGCCAGCACGACGCCCTCCCCGCCGGCCCCAACGCCGGTCAGAGCTGGGCCCGGCGCCGCATCGCGGCCGGGGACACGACCTGTCGCGCCAACCAGACGCTGCACAGCCAGGCCCCAGATGTCGCCGCCCAGATCCGCGCCAGCCGCTTCTATGGCCCACAGCTCGACCAGCTGAACCCCGACGTCTTCGTCCACCAGATCGCCGCCCCGACGTTCCTCGTCGGCCAGGTCGAGGACGACCAAACCGGCGGCCGATGGCCCGAGCTGATCAACCACTTCAACCCCAGCACCCCATTGAAGGTGACGATCCAGAACGGGACACACGTCGACTCCTTCGACCCCGCGATCGTCACCCGCTGGGGCGAATTCCTCGACTTCTACGTCGCGCACCGCGTCCCGAGCATCCCCGCCGGAACCCGGGCCGCTGCCCCGGCGAACTTCATCGCACTCGCGGGAGCCCCCGTGCCGCTGCCCCCTGACCGGTTCGCGGGCCAGACCGACTTCGCCGCCGCGTTCGCCAAGTACCGAGCCGAACCCAAGGTGCGGATCCTGTTCGACAACGGCGCGGGGGGTGCCCCGGGCGTCCCGATCCCCGGTTTCGAGGCGTCCTTCGCCAGCTGGCCACCGCCCGGCGTGCACCCCACCACCTATTACCTCCGGTCCGGGAGCCGCCTCGACCCCGCCCCCGCGGGACGCGGGGAGCCGGCCGCTGACCCGTACCGCTACGACCCGTCGGCGCTCCCGCCCACCGACCAGCCGCCGTCCCAGAACGACATCTACGGCCCGCTCCCGAAGTACGACTGGCGCACCCCCCCGCCGGGCGCGTCGCTCACCTACACCACCGCCCCGTTCGCCCACGATGTCGTCTTGACCGGCCCCGCGAGCGCGGATCTGTGGGTCCGGTCCAACCGGCCCGACACCGACCTCGAGGTCACCCTCACCGAGGTGCGCCCCGACGGCAACGAGACCTACGTCCAAAGTGGATGGCTCCGCGCGAGTCAGCGCAGCACCCTGAACGCGGCGACCTCCACGCCTCTCGAGCCGCAGTACACGTTCCGGCAGGCCAACACCCGCTCCATGCCGTCCGGCCGGTTCAGCCTCGTGCGCGTCCCACTGTTTCCCATCACGCACGCCTTCCGGGCGGGGTCGCGGGTGCGGCTCGTCATCCAAGCCCCGGGCGGGAATCGGCCCATCTGGGCGTTCGGCGCCATCCCCGGCACGTCGTCTTCGCGCAATGACGTGGCTCACTCGCCCGCCTTCGCGTCGAAGCTCGTCCTCCCCGTCGCGACCGGGATCAGCGTCCCGACGGCGCTGCCACCCTGCCCGTCCCTGCGCGGCGAGCCGTGCCGCCGCGCGAACCCGACCGGAGCGTCATGACGACCCCGATCGCCGACCTCGCCGACCGGTACGTGACCCGCGCCGCGGCTCTCGACCCGATCGCGGCGACCTTCGAAGGGCTGCCCGGCCACGACGACGAGCTGACCGACTACTCCCCCGACGGGATCAGCGAGCGTCTCGCCCACGACCGCGCCACGCTCCACGAGCTCGATCGGACCCCCGCCACGGACGAGGCGGACCGCGTCGCCGCCGAGGTGCTCCGCCGCTACCTCGACATCGGCATCGACCTCAGCCTCGCCGGTGAATCCCTGCGTGCGGTCCGGATCCTCGGCAGCCCCGTGTCCGATGTCCGCATGGTCTTCGACCTCATGCCGCGAGAGACCGAAGCGGACTGGGATCGGATCGCGGCGCGAGCCGCCGCCCTCCCGCAGTGCCTCGTGTCGTTCCAGGATGCGCTCACGGAGGGCGCCCGCGAAGCGCTCCCGGCGGCGCGCCGCCAAGTCGTGGCCTGCGCCCGCCAAGCCGACACGTGGGGCGGTCAGATCGCCGGTGACGCACCGCCGTTCTTCCTCGGGCTCGTCGACGCGTTCGACGCCTCAGGTCTCGACCAGCCCGCGCTGCGGGCCCGGCTCACCGACGTCATGGACCGCGCCACCCGCGCGTACGCGTCGCTCGGCCGCTACCTCGTCGAGGAGTACCTGCCGTCCGCCACCGACCAGGACGCCGTCGGCGAAGAGCGCTACGCCCGCTGGGCCCGCGCCTACAACGGCACCGTGCTCGACCTCACCGAGACGTACGCCTGGGGGTGGGACGAGCTCCACCGCATCGAGCACGCCATGGCCAGCGTCGCGAACCGCGTCCTCCCCGGCGAGAGCATCCCCGCGGTGATCGACCACCTCGAACACGACCCCACCCGCATGATCACCGGCGCCGACGCGTTCCGCGCCTGGCTCCAAGACCTCCTCGACCGGACCATCGCCGAGCTCGACGGTGTCCACTTCGATCTGCCTGACCCGGTCAAACTCGTCGAGGCGATGATCGCCCCACCCGGCGGCGCCGCGGCGATGTACTACACCGGACCCTCCGAGGACTTCAGCCGCCCCGGCCGTACCTGGTACCCGACGTTGGGCCGCACCGAGTTTCCCCTCTGGGGTGAGGTCAGCATCTGCTACCACGAAGGCGTCCCGGGCCATCACCTCCAGATCGCGATGGTCCGCTACCTCACGGGACGGTTGAACCGGTTCCAGCGGACCCTCGCCGGCAACTCGGGCCACGCGGAAGGCTGGGCGTTGTACGCCGAGCGGCTCATGGGCGAGCTCGGGTACCTCGACGACCCCGCTTTCGAGCTCGGCATGCTGCGCGCCCAGGCGATGCGCGCCGTGCGCGTCGTCGTCGACATCGGCTTGCACCTCGAGCTCGAGATCCCAGCCGGCGGGTCCTACCACCCAGGGGAACGCTGGACTCCCGACCTGGCGCTCCCGTTCGTGGTCGACCGCAGCCACTTCCCCCCCGACTTCATGGCGAGCGAAGTCGACCGGTACCTGGGGCTCCCCGGCCAGGCGATCTCGTACAAGGTCGGCGAGCGAGTCTGGCTGCGGGGACGGGACGCGGCCCGCCGCCGACACGGCGACGGCTTCGACCTCAAGGCGTTCCACGAGTACGCGCTCGCGCTCGGGCCGATGGGCCTGGATCAGCTCGACGCCGAGCTCGCCCGCTTCTAGCGGTCAGCCCGGACGACCGGCGGTCGCTTACGCCGCGTCGAGTCGACCGGACGCGCGCGCCGCGGCTTCGGCCGCGGTCAGCTGCTCCTCGACGATGGTGAGCCCACCCGTCCAGAACTCGGGGTCGGCGAGGTCGACGCCGACGATCCGACCGAGCTCCTCGGGGGGAGCTGACCCGCCCCGCGTGAGCAGCTCGAGGTAGGCGGGCACGAACTCCGCGCCGTGCTGCTCGTACTGGCGGTAGACCGAGAGCGCGAGGAGCTGACCGTACGCATACGCGTACACGTACCCCGGGGTACCGATGAAGTGCGGAATGTAGGACCACCATGTCCGGTATCCCGGGGTGAGCTCGACGGCGTCGCCGAGCATGTCGGCCTGGGTGTCGATCCAGTGCTCCCCGAAGCGGTCGACACTGAGCTCGCCCTGCTCGCGTCGCTCGTGGTGCACCCGGTCCTCGAAGCGGTTCATCGCGATCTGGCGGAAGACGGTGGCGATCTGACCCTCGAGGCTCTCGGCGAGCAACGCCAGCCGCGCCGCAGGGTCGGTCGTCTCGGCGAGCAGGCGCCCAAACGTGACGGTCTCACCGAACACCGACGCGGTCTCGGCGAGTGTCAACGGCGTCGACTGATGGAAGACACCTTGACTGCGTGCCAGATACGCGTGGAGGCCGTGGCCCAGCTCGTGCGCCAGGGTGAGGACGTCGCGGCGCCGCCCGGTCCAGTTCAGCAGCACGTACGGGTGTAACGACGGGACGGTGTACGCACAGAACGCGCCCGGTCGCTTCCCGGGGCGCATCGGGGCGTCGATCCACGCCTCGTCGAAGAACCGCTGCGCGATGTTCGCCAGCTCGCTCGAGAAGGACCCGTATGCGTCGAGGACCAGCTCCCGGGCATCGGTCCACCCGAACTCCGCGTCTTCCGACGCGATCGACGCGGCCCGGTCGTAGTCGGCGAGACGCCCCAGACCGAGGAGCTGCGCCTTGAGGGTGTACCACCGCTGAGGGATGTCGTATCGGCTCGTTACCGCGTCGACGAGCGCTTGCACCGATTCGTCGCCGGCTTCGTTGTCGAGGTTGCGGCTCGCAAGCCAGTCCGGGAAGTGACGGAGCCGGTCATCGCTCGCCTTGTCGGCGAGGAGCGTGTTGAAGATGAACCCGCGCGTTCGCAGCCCCGGGCTGAGCGCCTCGGTGACCGCTTCCGCTGCGACCCGGCGGACATCCCGGACGGGGGACTGCAGCCGCGACAAGGCCTCTTCGAGCCCGACCGTGCCGTCATCGAAGTTGACCGTGATCGCGGACGTCTGCTCGCTGAACAGCCGGGCCCAGGCGCCCCGTCCGGTCACACCCTTGTCGGCCAGGATCCGTTCCTCGGGCTCGGAGAGCAGGTGGGGCCGGTAGCGGCGCACCGAGCGCAAGTGGTGGCGACAGAACTCCAGCGCGGGGTCGTCGATGATCTGGGCGACGTGCTCATCGGGAAGCGCGGCCCACTCGAGCTCCACGAACAGGAGCTCGTTCGAGATCGCGGTAGACCGCTCCTCGACCTGGGCGAGTAGCGCGCCCCGGGCCGGGTCGGTCGTGTCGACGGAGAACCGCAGCGCGGCGTAGGACCCGGCGCGGCCGACGAGCTCGGTGATGGTCGCGAGGTGCTCCATCAACGCGGCCAGCCCGGCAGCGTCGAGATCCCCGATGCGGCCCCGGTGCTCGGTCAGCTGCTCGGCGCGGCGCGCGGCGTCGTCGAGGAGGTCGGTGACCCCATCGTCGCCACGCCCGTCGACGAGTGGTTCGAGGTCCCAGGCGACGTCGGCGCCGGTGCGATCCGCGTCGGTGATGGTCATCGGCCGATACTACGAGGCGGCGATCGGCGCTCCGGCCAGCGCCGCCGACGCGAGCGCCTCGGGGAGCGCCTCGGCGTGGACGATCACGAGGCGGCGGGTGGCCCGGGTGAGCGCCATATAGAGGAGGCGCATCCCCGCGGCGTCGGAACTGACCAGGTGCGCCGGTTCGACCACGATCACGTGGTCGAACTCGAGGCCTTTGGCGTCGGTCGCGGTCAGGATGGCGACTCGGGCGTCCAGCGCGTCCGCGCTGTCAGCCCGGGCGTCCATGTCGGCCAGCTCGGCGACGAGGGCGGCGTGCAGCGGGGACGAGGCGATCACCGCGACCGTGCCCCCCACCGAGCTCGCATCGCGGGCCTGGCGTCCCACCGCGACCACGAGGTCGGCGGGGTCGACCGCGACGAAGCGTGGGGCCTCACCGGTGCGGCGCACCGCCTCCGTTTGGGGAACCTGGGGGGCGGCGGCGGCGAGGACACGGTGCGCGACGTGCATGATCTCGGCGGGTGTGCGGTAGTTCACGGTCAGGGTGACCACCTGGGCGTCCCCCCGGTCGGGCAGGACGCCGAGGACCTCCTCCCAGTCACGCAACGCCCCCGGCCGGCTCGCTTGCCCGAAGTCGCCGACCATGGTCATCGACCCGGTCGGGCACCGGCGCGCCAGCATGCGCCATTGCATGGCCGTGATGTCCTGGGCCTCGTCGACGAGGATGTGCCCGAAGGTCCGCGGCTCGTCCGGGGCGTCCCCCGCGGGTGCGTCCCCGTGGTAGCGGCGGGCGACCTCGGCGGGCGTGACGAAGCCGCCGACACCGAGCTCGGCGACGACCCGCGACGCGGCGTCATCGGCCCTCGACCGGCCTCGGCGACGGCGTGGCCGGGCCGATTCGGGTGGCCCGAGCAGCGCGTCGGCTTCGTCGATCAGCGGGAGGTCGGCCGGCGTCCACGGGACGTCTCGCACGGTCGCGGACCGGTCCCGCTGCAGGAGCCGCTGCTCGTCGGCGTTCAGGTCTCCGCCCGCGGCGGAGCGGATCAGCCCCGCGAACGAGAACAGGTCGTGGATCAGCTCCCCACCCGAGAGGATGGGCCACATGCGCTCCAGCGCGGCGCGCACCTCGGGGAGGCGACGCAGCCGGGCGTCGAGGTCACGGTCCCAGTCGGGATCGTCGGGCGCCGCCGCGCCCAGCGCCTGGCGGTACTGGCTGCGCAGGAGGTCGACGACAGCGCGCGCGACCGCGGGTCGCTTGGCGTTGTGCGTCCCGCGGCGACGGCGGGTCCGGCCCACGATCCGCTCCGACGCTGACCGGCTCAGCCGCAGCAGGTTGCCGTCCATCATCATGATGACGTCGCGTGGGAGCGGGTGCTCCCGGTCCTGCAACGCCCGGCGCACGACGCGGGCCATCCGTCGGTCACCCTTGATCTGTGCCGCCGCGCGCGTGTCCTCGGCGTGGGCTTCGTAGGTCGGCTTCAGCCCGTTGATCGTCGCCAGCTGCACGTCGTCCTCACCCAGGGACGGCAGCACCTGGTCGATGTAGCGCAAGAAGATGCTGTTCGGCCCGACGACCAGGACCCCCTGGGAGCCGAGGCGACGCCGGTAGGTGTAGAGGAGGTACGCGGCCCGGTGCAACGCCACCGCCGTCTTCCCCGTCCCGGGGCCCCCGGCGACGATCAGGATGCCGGCCATCGGGGCACGGATGGCCTCGTCTTGCTCGGACTGGATCGTGGCGACGATGTCGCCCATCCGTCCCGTGCGTTCCCGGTCGAGCGCAGCGAGGAGGGCCCCCTCACCGACGACGGTCAGGCCCGACGCCGACGCTTGGGTCTGATCGAAGACCTCGTCGTCGATTCCGATCAGCTCCCGCCCGTCGCCGGGTCGGGTGAGGAAGTGGCGGCGCCGAACGACGTTCATGGGCTCGACGGCGGTGGCCCGGTAGAAGGGCTCCGACACGGGGGCCCGCCAGTCCACGATCAACGGTGACTGGTCGTCGCCGGTGACGGCGATGCGCCCCACGTAGAACACCGGCCCGGCGTCGCGTGCGTCCTCCGGCCCCGCCTCGGCCTCGAGATCGAGCCGTCCGAAGCACAGCGGCGTCGAGCCGATGTCGAGGGCGGCGAGCCGGCGTCGGGTGAGCTCCGCGGCCGCGTCTCGTTCCAGGCGAGCCTGGTGGGTCCCCCCGGCGCCCACCTCGGCGTAGCCGTCGACCACCCGCCGGGCCGCCTCCCGCATCGCCGCGAGGCGTCCGTAGGCTTGATCGATGTGCCGCTGCTCGGCAGCGAGCTCGGGGTGCGGAGTGGTCAACGGGCGCCAGCTCGGGGTCACATGACAAAAGGGGGACCGGCCACTTTACTGGCCCGAGACGCCGCCCTCGACGCCCGGTAGTGGCTCAGTTTGCCGGTCTGGCCGTGGCACGCGCTCGATAGCGCCTCTCAGCCGTGTGCGCCGCTGCCCCGTTTGCGTGCCAGGGCGACGACGAGCGCCGCGGCGGCCACGGGCGCGGCTCGGGTTCCCCAACGGATCGCGGCGAAACGGTGCCGCAGTGTCCTTGCGTCATTCAGCCGGAGAAAGGGACGGTTGGGGATCGGCACATCGAGAAATGAGCAGAGCGGCTCCCAACCCTCGGCGACGTCGAACACCAGGAGGCGGTCGGGCGGGCACGTCGCTTTGACGTTGGCAACGTGTCGCTCGAACACAGCGACGGCGTGGTCGCGGTCGGCGAACTGCTCGTCGAAGATCCCGTCCCACACGAGGCGGTCGACCATCTCGACCCATCGGCCGGTCACCGGCGCGAGCCGCATCAGCCACCGGGGAAACATCGTGCGCGTCGGGTAGATCGTCGTCTTCGTACTCGTCCACCACGCTTGCGGGTCGCGGATAGTCAGCACGATCTTGGCGTCCGGGTAGTACGCCGCCAATTCCTCCCATACGCAGCTAACGGGGAAGTCGACGCCCGAGCTGAACCCGGAGAACATGTCGTCCCAGTTCACCTCGCCTGTACGTGCGTACCGAAGCCAGTTCGCGACGTGGGAGGGGCGCTTCACGACCTCCTCCATGTGGTACGTCGGCCCGAAACCGAGCTCGTCGAGGGCCCGCCTTAGCGAGAGCGTCCCGGTGCGTCCGAAGCCAGCGCCGACTACTTGCAGCGGCATCCGTCTCCCCTTTCGGGCATCGGCGTTCAGTCGAGCAGTTCGGCGATCTGAGTGAGGGGCCAGAGGTACCTCGACCGCAGGGTGAGTGTCGCTCACGCCACACCTCCGGGGGGTCCGGGACCGAGTCCGTTCATTGCCTCGCGTCCGGCCATACCCGGGCGTGGGTCACATGACGATCAGGTTGCTCGGCACCTATCCGGAGCCTTAGCCCGCTGGTTCAGGTCGGTCGGCATCCGCTTGCGCTCGCCATGACCCCAGCGTAGGGGAGGCCAAGGCCGGGTCAATCGTCAAAACTGAGCCACTACCCGACGCCCGACTGGGGCCCCTCCGGCGCTACTCGGGCGACGTGACCGTCGAAGCGGCCGCACGCGCACCCTCGACGAGGGCGACGGACGCCCCCAGGTCGAACGTCCCCGCGGTCTCGTGGAGCCACACACCACCGAGGTTCGGGATCGGTCGTGGTCGCCCGCCGAGGCTCGCTTCGACGGCACGAATGAGGCCGCCGTGCGACACGACGAGGGCGGCCACGCCCGGCTCGAGCGTGTCGACGATGCGACGGAGCGCCTGCCAGGCGCGCGCCGCGACCTGGTCGTCGTGCTCCCAGCCGTCCGGGCGACGCCCGTCGACGATCCATCCCGGGTAGCGGTCCTCGATCGTGTCGCGGGTCAATCCGGTCCACGCGCCGACGTGACGCTCCCGGAGCAGCGGCTCGGCCTGAACCACGACGCCCGCCGGTGCGCACAGCTCGGCGGTGTGGCGCGCCCGGACGAGATCAGAGCACCACACCACACGGACGTCGACCACCGCCGGTGCCGCGGCTCGGGCCTGTGACATCCCCGTCGTGGAGAGCGGCGGGTCGGCGTGGCCCTGCCAGCGGCCGGCCGCGTTCCACGTCGACTCGCCGTGCCGGACCAGCAGCAG
>DATISY010000127.1:0-13031 GCA_035468285.1 Acidimicrobiia bacterium
CGGACGTTCTCGGCGTACGAGATCGTCTTGAGGCCGGCGGTGGCGCCGCGCTCGTTGCGCGGCCAGGGCACGGTCACGACGTCCACGACCGGGGGACGGGCCCGCCCCGGGGACGCCGCGAGGAGGACGGTCGGGGCCGCCTCGCCTCGCTCGGACCCCAACGGCGAGGGGCCGCCGGTGACGGTGATCCGCAGCCGTCCGTCCCGGAGGGCGTTGGCCTCCAGCACGGCGTCGGCCGCGGCGCGCAGCTCCGAGCCCGGCGGGACGGTCAGGCCCAGCCCGGCTGCCGACCGTCGGAGCCGATCGTCGTGTCGGCCCCACGCGAACGGGACACCGCGGTAGACGGCGAGCGTCTCGAACACCCCGTCGCCGACGAGGAGGCCGTGATCGAGCGGGGACACCCGGGCCTCGTCGACGTCGACGAGCGTCCCGTCGAGCCACACCACCGCCGGCCCGGTCATCGCCGCTCGGTGCGGTGTCGGTGGTCGACTCGAGTGCACGTCACCCGCTGAGGGTACGCGGCCGCGGGGAGGGAACAAGACCCCGTCGGTAGACTGAGCGCCCTCATGGGGCTTCCTCGTACCGTGCTGCGCGCCTTCTCCCGGCGGTACGTCATCGCCCTCGGAGTCGCGGTCGCGGTCATGGTCGGCAGCGTCGTCGCCGTGAACTACGTCATCGACACGAAGCTCAACAACGTCAAGCGCGTCACGGTTAAGACCGCTCCTGCCCCCTCCCAGGGCGCGAACTACCTCCTGCTCGGCTCCGACACCCGGGCCTTCGTCAAGACGAAGCAGCAGCAGCAGGCCTTCGGCACCCCGGGGACGGTCAACTCGGACACGATGATGGTCATCCACGTCGAGCCGGGCGCGAAGAAGACCCTCATCGTGTCGTTCCCCCGGGACCTCTGGGTGAACATCCCGGGCATGGGCATGAACAAGATCAACGCTGCGTTCGGCGCCGGCCCAAACAAGGCCATCGAGACACTCAAGGCCGATTTCAACATCGACATCAACCACTTCATCTCCGTCGACTTCCAGAGCTTCCAGGCGGTCGTCAACGCGATCGGGTCGGTGCCCGTCTACTTCCCGTACCCGGCGCGGGACAAGGAGACCGGCCTCAACGTCGTGGGTGGATGCCTGTCCCTCAATGGTCAGACCGCGCTGCAGTACACACGGTCCCGAACGCTGGAGTTCTACAGCTCGGTGTCGAAGCAGTGGCTGCTGGCGGACCCGACGGCGGACATCGGTCGTATCAACCGGCAGCAGCAGTTCATCCGCGAGCTGGCCGCGATCGCGGTGCAGCGCAGCCTCGAGGACCCCCTCACCGCGAACACCATCGTCGATCGGGTCCTGCAGTACCTCGTCCTCGACCAGAACCTGTCGAAGAACGACATCTTCGGGCTCATCGACGCGTTCCGGACCGTCAACCCGAACGACACCAGCCACCTCGAGTTCCAGACGCTGCCCTGGTCGACCGGCCCCGACCAGCAGGGCTTGTCGGTGCTCTACGTGAACCAGACCGACGACCAGGGCCTGCTGGCACGGCTGCGCGACTTCAGCGGCAAGTCGACGACACAGCCGGTCGTGACCGTCGCGCCCAAGGACGTGAAGGTGCGCTTTTTCGACGGGGGTGGCTCGTCGGTGTCGGCGGCGAGCGCCCTGTTCGATCTCGTGCGCCGGGGTGGGTTCCAGTCCGGCGGCGTCGGGACCGTGTCCTCGCCGCTCGCCCAGACTGAGGTTCGGTACCGGCCGGGCGCGTTCACCCAAGGCGCCCTGGTGCTGAGCTACCTGCAGCCCGCGGCGCGACTCGTTGCCGACCCCACCGTCAAGGGTGCCGATGTCGAGGTGGTGCTGGGCCGCGACTTCCAGTCGATCGTCCTGCCCCAGGGTCAAGCCGCCGCCACCGCGGGTCCGTCGGCGGGCGCGCCCTCGGCCGGGGACACGACCGCGCAGACCTCCAACGGGTCGTCACTCGACCCGGCCCGGTTCGGGCCGCCGGTCCCGAAGGTCGCACCGTGCAAGTGACGGCCCGACGATCGTGAGCCGAGTTGGCGTTGTCGGTGCTGGATACGTCGGGCTTACCACCGGCGCCTGCTTCGCGCACCTGGGTCACGACGTCATCGTCGCGGACATCGACGCCGACAAGGTGACGCGCCTCGCCAAAGGTGACATCGAGATCTTCGAGGAAGGCCTACCGGAGCTCGTCTCCGAAGGTCTCGCCACCCGCAGGCTGCAGTTCGTCGTCGGCGCGGCCGCGGCCGCCACGGACACCGAGTTCGTGTTCCTCTGCGTCCCGACCCCCCGAGGCTCCGACGGTGACGCCGACCTCTCGGTCGTCGAGGCGGTGGTGCGCGACATCGCGCCGGTGCTGCGACCCGGGACCGTCGTGGTCAACAAGTCGACGATGCCGGTCGGTTCGACCACGCTGGTCGCACGCCAGCTGGCGAACGCCGGCGCGGTGGCCGAGCTCGGCGTGGCCTCCAACCCGGAGTTCCTGCGGGAAGGCACCGCGGCGCGCGACTTCCTCCATCCGCACCGGGTCGTGATCGGCGCCGATGACCCGGCGGTCGCGGTCCGGGTCTCGGAGCTGTACCGCGACGTCCAGGCGCCGGTGCTGGTCACGAACCCGGCCTCGGCCGAGATGATCAAGTACGCCTCGAACGCGTTCCTGGCGATGAAGGTCTCCTATGTCAACGCGATCGCGAACCTCTGCGAGGCGGTGACCGCCGATGTGCGCGAGGTGACGCTCGGGATGGGATACGACCCCCGGATCGGCTTCGAGTTTCTCCACCCCGGTCCCGGCTGGGGCGGTTCCTGCTTCCCGAAGGACACCGCCGCGCTCCTTCACACCGCCGCCGACGTGGGCGACGATTTCCCCCTGCTCGGTTCGGTCATCTCGACGAACGACGCGCAGCGGGAGCGGGTCGTGAGCAAGATCGGGGCGGCCCTCGACCGGAGCGGAGGACGCCGCGTCGCGATTTGGGGCCTGACGTTCAAGGCGAACACCAACGACCTCCGGGACTCGCCCGCCATCGACGTCGCCCAACGCCTCGTCGACGATGGCTTGTCGGTCCGGGCGTACGACCCGATGGGCAGTGAGGCCGCCACCACCGTCGTCCCCGGTCTCGAGGTCGTCGCCGACGCCTACGAGGCCTGCGCCGGCGCGGATGTCCTCGTCGTGCTCACCGAATGGGACGAGTTCCGGTGGCTCGACTTCGGTCGCGTCGCCGGCCTGATGGCGTCGCGGTCCATCGTGGATGCCCGCAACCTGCTCGATCCGGCCGCCATGCGCCATCTCGGGTTCGCGTACGCGGGCGTCGGTCGCTGATGGCACGGGCTGTCGTCACCGGCGGGGCCGGCTTCATCGGGTCGCACCTCTGCACGGCGCTCCGGGCCCGTGGCGACGAGGTGGTCGCGGTCGACAACCTCACGACGGGTGATCGGGACAACGTCAGCCACCTCGGCGACGACCCGAGCTTCCGGTTGCTCGAGGCGGATGTCATCGACGGCTTGCCGGTCGATGGTCCCGTGGACGCGGTGCTGCACTTCGCGAGCGCGGCCAGCGTCCCCGAGTACCTGGCGCGCCCGCTGGAGACGCTGCGCGTCGGCGCCGAGGGGACCCGACACGCGCTCGAGCTGGCCCGTGATCACCGCGCCCGTTTCCTGCTCGCGTCGACGAGCGAGATCTACGGCGACCCGCTCGTCCATCCCCAAGGCGAGGACTACTGGGGCAACGTGAACCCGGTCGGGGTCCGTTCGGTCTATGACGAAGCCAAGCGGTACGCCGAGGCGCTGACGATGGCCTATCACCGCACCCATGGTGTCGACACCAAGATCGTCCGCATCTTCAACTGCTTCGGCCCGGGCCTGCTGCCCGGGGACGGCCGCGTCGTGTCGAACTTTCTGGTCCAGGCCATGGGCGGTGAGGCGCTCACCGTGTACGGCGACGGGACCCAGACACGCTCCTTCTGCTTCGTTGACGACGAGGTCCGGGGGATCCTCGCGCTGCTCGACTCGAGCTGGAACGGGCCGATGAACATCGGCAACCCCGACGAGCACACCGTCCTTGCGTTCGCGAAGCTCGTCCTGGACGTCACCGGCTCGTCGTCACCCATCACGTTCGCCGAGCTGCCCGACGACGATCCCACCCGACGCCGCCCGGACATCTCGCTCGCCCGGGCTGAACTCGGCTGGTCGCCCGAGATCGATCTTCGCGACGGGTTGGTGCGGACGTACGCCTGGTACCGCGAACGGGCAGGAGGGTGACGGCCGGAGTCTCGGCGCGTTGGGCGGCCGTCGTGGTGAACTACGAGGCCGGTCCGCTCCTCGTGGCGTGCGTCGAGTCCCTCCTGGCGGACACCAGCGCCGGCGGGCCACCCGACGTGGTCGTCGTCGACAACGGCTCGCGTGACGGTTCCGTCGCAGCGCTGCGGGACGCCCTGCCGACGGTTCGGATCATCGACGCGGGCACCAACCTGGGGTACGCGGGTGGCGCCAACCGGGGGATCGCCGAGACGGACACCCCGGTCGTGGCCGTCTGCAACCCGGACGCCCACGTCGCCGCGGGCACCGCCGGCGCGCTCGTCGGGCGCCTCGATGCCGAGCCACGCCTCGGCGCCGTCGGCCCTGCGGTGTTCGAACCCGACGGGTCCCCCTACCCGTCGGGCCGTGAGATCCCCTCGACAATCGACGCCGTCGGCCACGCCCTCTTCGAGCGCCTCTGGCCCGACAACCCGTTCACCCGCCGGTACCGCCAGCTCGACGCCGACCCCGACCGGCCCCGCGACGTCGACTGGGTCTCAGGAGCCGCGGTGTGGCTGCGCCGGACCGCGCTCGACGCCGTCGACGGGTGGGACGCGCGGTACTTCATGTACTGCGAAGACGTCGACTTGTGCTGGCGGCTCCGTGACGCCGGGTGGCGTGTCGCCTATGAGCCGGCCGGGCGCGTCGTCCACATCCACGGGGCGAGCACCCGGCGGCATCCGTATCGGATGATCGTCGCGCACCATCGGTCCTTGCTGCGCTTCGCGGCGCGCCGGTGGCGCGGTTGGCGGCGCGTGCTCCTGGTGCCCGCGGCGCTCTTCCTGGGTCTTCGGGCTGCGGTCACCGCGCTGGCTCGGGCCGTGGAGCCGCGCGCGGGACGGAGGGGTTGACCGGGTAACCTCGGCCCTCGTCATGGCCCGATCGCGCAAACGCTACTCACGCGCCCAGATGCGGGCGAAGTACCGCAAGCCTTCCCGCCGGGGTTCGTCGCGTTGGTTCTACGGGCTGCTGGCATTCATCGTGGCGCTCGGAGTGGCCGGGGTCATCTTCCTCCGGCCCACCAGCAGCGCGGCCAACGTCGCCCCGGCCCCGGGTGACCCGACCACGGGTGCTCCCGGCGACCACTGGCATACCGCCTTCGGGGTGAACATCTGCGGACAGTGGCTGGCGAACCCCCCGACGTTCGAGACGGCGGCTGACAATCCCAACGTCCGCGTCGGCATCCACACCCACGGTGACGGGTATATCCACATCCACCCGTACACGCGCTCGGAAGGGGGTCACAACGCGACCCTCGGCCGGTTCTTTGGGTATGGCGGATGGTCCGTCTCCGACAGCTCGGTGAGCGCGTGGAGCGGGCCTGCCGCGGACCCAACCAAGAAGTCCTGGAGTAACGGCGACAAGTGTCCGGCCGGGACGCCGGACGCCGGCCGCACTGGGGTGCTGAAGTGGGCCATCGACTGCAAGGCCCAGAAGGGCGACCCGTCGGCCTACCGGCTGAAGGACCAGCAGGTCCTGGCGATCGCGTTCATCCCGCAGAGCTTGCCGATCCCGGTTACGCCCAACGCGGCGATCGCTCCCGCGAGCGACGGGACCGGCGCCGGCGCGGTCGCGACGAGCGCGTGCAAGCCGTCCGCGGTGAACAACCCGGGCGTCCCGGACACGAGCCTCGCTCCCGCGACCTCGACCCCACCGTCGACGGCAGCCTCGGGCACGACCCCGTCGTCGTGAGAGCGGTCGTGCTCGTCGGCGGCGAAGGCACCCGCCTGCGGCCGCTGACCTTCACGACGCCCAAGCCGCTTCTGCCCATCGCCAACGAGGTCTTGTTGGATCGTCAGCTCGGGTGGCTCGCCGCGCACGGTGTCGAGGAGGTGGCACTCTCACTCGGGTACCTCCCGGACGCGTTCGTGGAGCGGTTTCCCGGCGACCGGTTCGTCGACGACGCGGGGTGCACCGTGCGCCTCGTGTACGCGGTCGAGCCGTACCCGCTCGGGACGGCAGGCGCGATCCGGTTCGCGGCCGAGCAGCTCGGGGTCGCTGAGCGGTTCGTGGTCTGCAACGGCGACGTCTTGACCGGCCTCGACCTGCGAGCGCTGGTGGACTTCCACGACGGCCACGACGCCGAGGCGACGATCGCGTTGGCCCGCGTCGAGGACCCGTCCCGCTTCGGCGTCGTCCCGACGTTCGCCGACGGGGAGGTGAAGGCGTTCGTCGAGAAGCCGCCCCGCGACGCCGCTCCGACGGACTGGATCAACGCGGGCACGTACGTGCTTGAGCCCGCGGTGCTCGATCGTGTCCCCGCGGGCCTCAAGGTGTCGATCGAGCGGGATACGTTCCCTCGCATGCTCGCGGACCGTCGGCACCTGTTCGCGATGCGCAGCGCCGAGTACTGGATCGACGTCGGGACACCCGCGCAGTACCTGCAGGTGCACGCCGATGTCCTCGCCGGCCGCCTCGGCCTTCCACCCGCGCCGGGCGCCCGGGAAACCGTCCCCGGGGTGTGGGTCCAGGGCGCGGGCGACCCGACGGGCCAGCTCGGCGCCCCGGTGCTCCTCGGGGCCAGTGTCGTGGTCGGTGCTGAGGCACGCGTGACCAGCTCCGTGCTCGGCGACGGGGTCGACGTCGGGGAGGGCGCGACCGTCACGGGCAGTGTCGTCCACGAGGGTGCGCGCCTCGGACGGGGGGTGCGAGTCGTGCATTCGATCGTGGGACCGGGAGCGGTCCTCGGCGCGGACGCGACGATCCGCGACGAGTCGATCATCGGTGCGGACACCGTCGTCGAGCCCGGCTGCGATCTCGCCGGCACACGCGTCCCCGACGCTCAGGCGGTACCGGCGCGGTCATGAGGGTGCTCGTGACCGGCGGCGCCGGTTTCATCGGGTCGACCCTCGTCGACCGGCTCCTCGCCGAGGGGTGTGACGTCGATGTCGTCGATGACCTCTCGTCCGGACAGCTCGCCAACCTCGCCGCTGCCCGCGCGCAACGGGCTCGGAAGTGCACCTTCCAGCGTCTGGACGTGCGCTCGAAGGGCATCGTCGAGCTGATGGCGCACCGCAAACCGGAGGTCGTGTACCACCTCGCCGCCCAGGCCAGTGTGACCGTCTCGGTGAACGAGCCGACCTTGGACGCTGAGGTGAACATCGTCGGGTCGCTGAACGTGCTGCAGGGCGCCCTCCAGGGGGGCACCCGCAAGGTCGTCTTCGCCGGCTCGGGCGGGACGCTGTACGGCATTCCCGAGTCGACACCGACCCGCGAAGGCCACCCGCAGCACCCGATCTCCCCGTACGGGGTGTCGAAGAAAGCCGTCGGCGACTACCTCCACTACTACCGCGAGGTGCAGGGTCTCGAGTCGACGGTCCTGGCGCTCGCCAACGTGTACGGACCGAGGCAGGACCCGCACGGGGAAGCGGGAGTCGTCGCGATCTTCGCCGGCCGGCTGCTCACGGGTGAGCGCCCCACGATCTTCGGCGACGGTCAGCAGACCCGCGACTTCGTCTTCGTCGATGATGTCGCCGACGCCTTCGTGCGCGCGACCGAGAAGGCCGGTGGTCTCACCGTCAACATCGGGACGGGCAACGAGACCAGCGTGCAGCAGCTCTACGACCTCATGGCCCGAACGGTCGGGTTCGAGGATCCGGCTCGCTATGCCCCGCCGCGCGTCGGCGAGCTTCGACGCTCGGCGTTGGACCCCGGCCGCGCCGCGATCCACCTGGCCTGGAAGCCGTGGACGCCGATCGACGAGGGCGTGCACCGCACGTTGGACTGGTTCCGGGCGCAGCGCGTCGGACGCTGATCAGCGCCGGACTCGCAGCGACTCGAGCGGGACCGGCGGCCGGACCCGCGGCTCATACGTCGGGTCGGGGTGACCGACCAGGACCATGGCGTGGGGGAGCCACCCGTCGTCGAGGCGCAGCGCCCGGCCCGCGTCGTCGGGACAGAAGATCGGGGCCGCGACCCAGCAGGACGCGAGCCCCCGGGCGGTGGCCGCGAGCATGAGGTTCTCGACCGCGGCGCCGAGCGACAGCAGGGCCATGCCCCACTCGGCGCGTTGACGCGTCGCGTCGGGGTAGTGGTCCAACCCGTCGTCGGTGAGGCACCCGAGGAGCACGGCCGGCGCGGCTTCGATCCGCTGCTGCGACGCGTCGACGAGCTCGTCGATGCGGACGGCGGGGAGCCCGTCGCCGGCGAGGTCCCCTCGCCACCGCTCGCCCATCCCGCTCGCCAGCGCGGTCTTCGCCGTGGGGGATTCCACCACGACCCAGCGCCAGGGCCGGGAGTGGTGGGGTGCCGGAGCGAGGCACGCCGCGGTGACCAGCGCGTCGAGGACGCCGGGGTCCACCGGGTCGGGGCGAAAGGCCCGGATCGAGCGGCGCGCCTCGAGCCAGGCGGGCACCGTCGTCACCGGAACAGGTCCTCCGCGGGGGGCCGCACCAGCTCCCGGGCCGATCCCTCGCGCCGCCAGGCCGTGTCCAGGCCGCGCACGATCGCGACCGGCACGGCCCGCGACTTGCCCATGACCAGCTCCGCCGCGCCGGCGACCTCGTCGGCGACCGCGACCTCGGTGACCTGCAGCTCGCGTCCCAACGCGTCGGTCTCGCCACGCAGGTCGACGATCGCCGCGAGCCCGGCGACGCCGATGGCGACGTCGGTCAACCCCATCCGCCAGGCTCGCCCGAAGGTGTCGGAGACGATCACCGCGACGTGGACCCCGGCGTGAGCCCGCACCGCGTCGCGTACGTGGCGGGCCGACCGGTCGGCGTCGACCGGGAGGAGCGCGGCCCAGCCTGCCTCGACGTTCGACAGGTCGATTCCCGCGTTGGCACACACGAACCCGTGCCGGGTCTCGGAGATCACCAGGTCACCGCGCCGGCGCAGGACGCGCACCGATTCCGAGTCGATCAGCGCCCGGCGGGCGGCTCGGTCCGCAGGGTCGAGACGGACCAGGCGGTTCTCGGCCTTGGACATGACCTTCTGGGTCACGACGAGGCAGTCTCCGTCGGCGAGTGGCGTGCCCTGTGCCACGGCCGCTTCGATGATGAACCGCGCGACCTCGTCGCCGGGCTGCACCTCGGGGATCCCGGCGACCGGGATGATGGTGAGCGTCACGCCACGGCGGCGAGGGTGTCGCGTGCAAGCGCGGCCGCGATGCGCTCGTCGCGCATCAACGTGTCGGCGACGACCGCGTGCACCCCGAGCGCCTCGATGCGCGGCACCGCGTCGGCGTCGGCGGTGTCGATGACCAGCGTGGCGCAGAAGTCGCGGTAGGCCTCTGCGATCCCGACGCACGACACCTCGATGCCGAGGGGGCCCATGAGCCGGTCGGCCGGGCCCTTGACCGGTCGGCCGCCGATGATGGGGCTGACGCCCACCACACGGGACCGGCGCGAGCGCAGGAGCTCGCGCAGGCCCGGCACGGCGAGGATCGGACCGATGGAGATGACCGGGTTGCTCGGGCAGACCAGGATGGTCTCGGCATCCCGGACCGCGCTGAGCACCCCGGGGGTGGGTTGCGCCCGCGCCGCCCCCTCGAAGCGGACGCTCAGGACCGGAGGCTCGGCCCGCTCGCGGACGAACCATTCCTGCATGGCGAGCTCGTGGGGGGCGCCGTCGCGTCCCTCCACGGTGATCCGGGTCGCGACCGGGTCGTCCGTCATCGGGAGGAGGCGGGTCCGCACGCCCCACGCGGCGGTGATCTCGGCGGTGATGTCCGTGAGCGAGACGCCGGCCCGGCGGCGCGCGCTGCGGTACAGGTGGGTGGCGAGATCACGGTCCCCGAGGCGGAACCATGTCGGGGTGCCGTACCGTTCGAGGGCATCGATGGCCGCGAAGGTCTCGCCGGCGAGACCCCACCCCGTCTCGGGGTTGTTCGCCCCGGCGAGGGCGTACGTGACGCTGTCGAGGTCAGGGCACACCCAGAGGCCGTGGAACTCGTCGTCGTCGCCCGTGTTCACGATGGCCGTCACGTTCTCGGGCGTGACGACGTCGACGAGGCCGCACAAGAAACGGGCGGCCCCGACACCTCCGGCCAGCGCGGCGAGCACGCCGAGACGTTACGCGACGGACCCCCCGGCTTCGACCGGGGGGTCCGTCAGCGCATTCGGATGGTCAGTCGGTCGGGTGCGTGACCGACGTCGACCGGGCGGGCGTGGCGGGCGCCGATGGGCGTGCGGTCGGGTTGACCTCGCCGACGACCCGGCGGACGGTGGCGCCGACCTGCTCGATGACGGGCTCGACGCGCGCCCGCACGTCGGCCACGAGGGGCTCGACCCGGTCGCCGAGCTGGGTCACGACGGGCTCGACGCGAGCCTTGACCTCGGAGCGGACCGACTCGGCCGCGGCGCGGGCCTCGCCGGCGACCGTGTTGGCTTGGTCGCGGGCGATCTTGGCGGTCGCGTTCAGGCGAACCTGGGCCGCCCGGCGGCGGACCTGCGCCTGCTGGAAGCCGAGCACGCCGATGCCCACCACGGTGTAGGCAGCGTCCTCGGCGCGCTGACGTGCGTCTTGGATGACGGTTTCGGTACTCACGGTCGCTCCTCGGAGAGGGTTGGGGGGATCAATCGCTAACCACAATACGCGAAACTGCTAACTATTGCAAGCAACAGGGGGGTTGCGGGTCGGAGCACAGGGTCCCGCCTATTCTCGGGCCAGCCGATGAGCCTGCCCGACGACGACCTCGACGGAATCGACCTCCCGCCCGAGCTCGACGAGCAGGACGAGGACCCGATCGACGCCGCACCGACGGTCGTGGTCGTCGTCGTCACCCGCAATCCCGGGCCCTTCCTCGAGTCGGCGCTCGAGGCGCTGCGCCTCCAGGACTACCCGGCGTTGTCGGTGCTCGTCGTCGACGCCGACTCGGCCGTCGATCCCGGCCCCCGGGTCGCGGCGAGCCTCCCCGCGGCGTTCGTGCACCGCGGGCCGACGGGGCGCGTCGGTTTCGGGGGCGCGGCGAACGAGGCCCTCGAGGTCGTCGACGGCGCCGCGTTCTTCCTCATGTGCCACGACGACGTGGCGTTGGCCCCCGACGCGGTCCGTGTGCTCGTCGAGGAGGCGTACCGGTCGAACGCGGCCATCGTCGGGCCGAAGCTCGTGTCGTCGGAGGACCCTGAGGTGCTGCTCGACGTCGGTCGGTCCATCGACCGGCTCGGTGGGTCGCACACCGGAATCGAACCCGGCGAGCTCGACCAGGAGCAGCACGACGCGGTCCGTGACGTGTTCTACGTGTCGAGCGCCGCGCTGCTCGTCCGCGCCGACCTCTTCGCCGAGCTCGGCGGTTTCGATCCCGACACGTTCCCCGGCTCCGAGGACCTCGACCTCTGCTGGCGAGCCCGTCTCGCGGGTGCGCGGGTCGTGGTCGCACCGGACGCTCGGGTCGCGCACGTCGAGGCGGCCGCGGAGCGTCGTCCCGGTGACACGCCTACCACCAGAGAGGTCGCGCGTCGTCGCGTGCGGGTGCTGCTCACCTGCTACTCCTTCCCGTCGCTGCTGCGTGTCATCCCGGTCGCGATCGCGTTGGCGTTCTTCGAGCTGCTCCTGTTCGCGCCCACCCCGCGTCGCAAGCAAGCGACCGCCGTCATCGGTGCGTGGCGCTGGAACCTCATGCATCTCGGTCGTCTGCGGCGGGCGCGTCGTCGCGCCCAGGCGTTGCGGACGATCCACGATGGCGAGCTCCGCCCCCTCCAGGTCGGCGCGGGCGCGCGCGTCGGCGCTTTCCTGAGCCAGCACAGCGCCGACGAGCGCATCGAGTCCCTCGAGGACCGACTCCGTGACAGCCTCGAGACGCTCGGTGAGGCGCTCCTCCATCCGGCGTCCCTCGCGCTGGCCGCGTTCCTCGTCGTCGTCGTGCTCGGCTCCCGGGACTTCTTCTCGTCAGGGGTCCCCGGCGTCGGCTCGTTCGTGGGCTGGCCCGGTGTGCGGGCCCTCGCGGGTGCGTTCGGCTCGGCCTGGCGCTACACCGGGCTCGGATCGACCGCCGCGCCCCCACCCGCCCTGGCGCTGATGGCCGGTCTCGGGACGATCCTGGCGGGCAGCGTCGGCCTCGCCCAAGCGCTCCTCGTCACCGCGGCGATCCCCGTCGGCGGGTTCGGCGCGTTGCGCCTCGCCCGACAGATCGGCGCCGAACGGATCGGGATGCTGATGGCCGCGGTCGCCTACGGGGCCAGCCCCGTGCCCCGCAACGCGATCGCCCAGGGACGGCTCGGCCCCCTGATCCTCTTCGCGCTCGCGCCCTACCTGGTGCTGCTCCTCGTTCGCGTCGGCGGGTTCGACCCGGCGGCGCGCACCGGCCGCCGCCAGCTCCTCGGTCTCGCCATCGGTACCGCGCTCGCCACGGCCTGGTACCCACCCGCGGCGCTCGTCGTCATCGTGGCCGCGGCCACGTTCTGCGTGGCCAGCATCGTCGCGGGCGGCTCGCGAGCGGCGTTCCGGGCGCTCGGCGCGTCGCTCGTCGGAGCGGCCGGTGCCGCCGTGCTCCTGATGCCGTGGACGTTCACGCTCGCGCACGCCACGACCGACCGCGCCGCGTTCGGCTTCGCCTACTACCCCCACGTCACGTTCAACCAGCTCATCCGCTTCGACACCGGACCCGCGGGCGCCGGCATCGCGCCCCTCGGCCTCCTCGCGGCGGCGGGTCTCGCCCTCGTCCTCGCCACCGGCCCGCGCCTGCAGTGGGCCGCGCGCGCCTGGCTGCTGACCCTCGTGGCGTGGGCCGCGGTGCTGGTCCCGGCCCGCCTCGCGCCAGGCACGGCCGTGCCCGCGCCGGAGGGGATCCTC
>DATISY010000128.1:0-22831 GCA_035468285.1 Acidimicrobiia bacterium
CGCCAGCGGCTTCAGCGTGGACTCCGACACTCAGGTCACCGCCACCGCCCCGGCCGGCACCGGGGTCGTGGACGTGAGGCTCACGACCCCCGCGGGGACCAGCCCCATCACGAGCCAGGACCGGTTCACCTATCAGGTCCCGGCGCCGTCGGTCGCGTCGCTCAACCCAACGTCGGGTCCAGAAGCGGGCGGCACCCAGGTGATCATCACCGGTGACAACTTCACCGGGGCGACCGCCGTGAACTTCGGCGCCAACGCGGCGATTCCCATCACGGTCAACTCCGATACCCAGGTCACCGCCACCGCCCCGGCCGGCACCGGGGTGGTCGACGTGAGGGTCACGACCCCCGCGGGGACGAGCCCCACCAGCAGCCAGGACCGGTTCACCTATCAGGTCCCGGCGCCGTCGGTCGCGTCGCTCAACCCGACGTCGGGTCCAGAAGCGGGCGGCACCCAGGTGATCATCACCGGCTCGGGCTTCACCGGCACCACCGCGGTCGCCTTCGGGTCCAACCCCGCCAGCGGCTTCAGCGTGGACTCCGACACTCAGGTCACCGCCACCGCCCCGGCCGGCACCGGGGTCGTGGACGTCACCGTCACGAATGCCGTTGCCACGAGCAGCGTCACAGCGTCCGACCAGTACAGGTACCAACCCCTGCCGCAGGTCATAGGCTGGACGTGCGCCATTGACGCTAACCACACCGGGTGCACATTCGTTAACGGCGGCGACACGATCGCTATCTCCGGCTCTGGTTTCACCGGGGCCACCGCGGTGAACTTCGGGCCCAACCACCCGGCCGTCAGCTTCACGGTTGACTCCGACACCCAGATCACCGCGGTGACCCCGGGTCGAGGGACGGGGCCGGGCGTCGCCGACATCACTGTCACAACACCAGGGGGCACCAGCCCAACGAACGACAACGACCAGTTCTCCTGGGACTGAGCCGCGCTCGTGACCTGACCCCCTGAAGTTGGTCCGTCTGAACTGCCCCGTACTTCATTAGGCGCGGTGAACCGTTCTGCGCAATGGTCCGGGCCGGCGACCGGGCCGCCGTGTCCACGCAACGAGGGCGGGTAGGAGCTCCGACCTTCAACGACGACCCATCTGTCCGGGCCGACGCATCCTGGGTGCGGACATCTGTAAGGCCATGGGAAGGAGCGCGCCCGGGTGTGGGAAGCGGTCGACGCTCCGAACCACCGGCGCCTGCCCGGTCAACAGCTTGGAGTTGTGTCGGCAACCCACCGATTTTCACGTCGTGAAGCCGGCGGCGCCGGGTCGCCTGCCCGCCTGGCGATGAGTGACGAGGCCGAGGTGCTCGGCTGGAAGCCGGGCCCGGTAGCGGCGTACACGGCGCGCCACCGGACGGGTTTGCGGCTCCGCGCGGGAGCAGCGCTGTTCGTGCTGTCGCCGCTCTGGGGGCAGCGGACGCTGCGGGTCGTGATCGGTTGCGCGTCGTGCTCGGCGTGATTCTGGTCGCGATCGAGGTCGTTGCCCGTGTCGGCAGCGGCCTCCGGCCCGGTGGACCGGCCCCGACCCGTTAGCGTCTCGGCCCGTGATCAGTTACTTCCAGGCGATCGTCATCGGTCTGCTGCAGGGAGTCACGGAGCTGTTCCCGGTGTCGAGCCTGGGACACTCGGTGATCGTCCCCGGTCTGCTCGGCTGGAACAACATTGTCAAGGCGCAGTCGGCGAACGAGTCGTTCTATCTTGCGTTCCTCGTCGGACTCCACGTCGCGACCGCGCTCGCGCTGCTGTGGCAGTTCCGCGAAGACTGGGTGAAGATCATTGGTGGGTTCTTCCGGACGTTGCGTACGCGCCATATCGAGACCAAGGACGAGCGTCTGGCGTGGCTTCTCGTTGTCGCGACGATCCCGGCTGGGATCACCGGCCTGCTCCTGGAGCACTCGTTGCGGACGCTGCTCGCGAAGCCCGAGGCGGCGTCACTCTTCCTGTTTGCGAATGGTCTCATCCTTGCCGTCGGTGAGCGGGCCCGTCGTCGCTCCGAGGTCCGGGCCCTCGCGGTGGAGCATGGGCTCAACGAAGACGGAGGCCGCCAGCTGGACACCCTTGAGTACAAGGAGGCCGGTGTCGTCGGTCTCGCGCAGATCCTCGCCCTCTTCGCGGGTATCAGCCGCTCCGGGGTCACCATGGTCGCGGGCCTGGTGCGCGGCCTCGACCACGAGGACGCGGCCCGGTTCTCGTTCCTGTTGGCGACGCCGATCATCCTCGCGGCGGGCGTCTACAAGCTTCCTGACCTGCTCGGACACAACGGCAACGGCATCCGGGGGCAGGTGGTGGTCGGGAGCGTCGTCGCCGCGGTGTCGGCGCTGTTCGCGGTGCGGTTCTTGCTCCGTTACTTCCGTTCGCGGAACCTCAACCCATTCGCGTTGTACTGCCTGACCGTCGGCGCGGGCTGCGCGATCTACTTTGCTCTGACCTGATCAGCGGGCCCCGTCGCGGCCCGGGCGAGGGGCGGACGGTCAGAGCTGCTCGTGGGCCCGGTGGTCGTCGAGCCGGTCCGCGGGGGTCTTCCCGGAGTACTCGGTGTCGTAGGTCCAGTCGGGCTGCTTGGCGCGTTGGCGCTCGTCGAGGACGGCGCGGCCGTCGACGATGTCGACGATCGGGGCGATCGTCTCCGGCTCGGCTGGGGGCAAGGCGCCGAGCAGGTGGTCCCGGAACCGGTCCTCGAAGAGGCCGAGGATGCTGTCGACGACGTCATGCTGCTGGTAGGCGAGGTTGCAGCGGGCGCTGTCGGTGACGGTGCGGATCAAGCCGTCGATGGCGTCGAGGTCCTCGACCACCGGGTCGCGCTCGGCGGGCTCGTCGGGTTCGGACTGGGCGACGTGGGCGAGCCGCTCCGCGAGCGCCAAGCCGTCCAGCTTGCACGGGGTGCACTGGCCGCACGACTCCACGGCGAGGAACCGGGACACGCCGGCGGCGATCGCGGCGGGGTCGTCCCGCTCGTCGTAGAGGATGAACCCACCGGTGCCGAGCCCGGTGCCCTGGGCGCGCATCGCCTCGTGGCTCATCGGGGTGTCGAAGAGGGCGGCGGGGAGCATCGGGTTCGACACCCCGGAGAGGGCGCCGAGGAGGTGGTGGCCGGCCTCCGGACCGCCGCCGATGACCTCGATCGCCTCGCTCATCGGGGTGCCCATCGCGAACTCGGCGACGCCATGACGTCGGGCCCGTCCCGTGATGGTGCACACGATCGTCCCCGGTGAGCCGTCGGTCCCGACGGAGCGGAACCAGTCCGCGCCCTCGGCGATGATCGCGGGCACGTTGGCGAACGTCTCGACGTTGCTCGCCAAGGTCGGCGGTGCCTCCGATTCTCCTTGCGGTGCGGTCATCTCGACGTGCGCGGCAGACGCGCTGCCGGTCGTGACGTCGGCGTCGCTCGCGACGACCTCCTCGACCCCGCGTCGCCACGGTGGCGCGATGCGCGGGAACGGGTATCGGCCGTCGATGCACTCGAGGAGCGCGGTCTCCTCTCCGTACAGGTACTCGCTCGGGCCCTCGAAGACCCAGACCTTGAGACCGTCGGTCCACCCTTCGTGGTCTGCCTCGTCGATGGCCCGACGCAGCCGCGCCACCTCGTGCGTGAAGGCGCGCTTCACGCCCACGATGATCCGGTCGGCCCGCACCGCGCGTGCGGCGATGATCGCGCCCTCGAGCACGTGGTACGGGTTGGCGCGCAGGATCGCCCGGTCCTTGAACGATCCCGGCTCGCCCTCGGCGCCATTGACGACCACCGTCGACGGGATCGACGGCGAATCCATGGCGGCGACGGTGCGCCACTTGCGGCCGGCGGGGAACCCGGCACCGCCGCGCCCCTGGAGCCCCGAGGTCTCGACCTCGTCGATGATCGCGTCGGGGTCGACGCGACGGGCGACGTCGAGGCCGCGGCCGCCGCCCGCCCCGAGATAGTCGGCGAGGGTGCGCACCGGCTCGGGAGCCAAGACACGGGTGACGGGCGGCATGGGGGCGCAGTCTGTCACGACGGCCGCACCCGCCCGGGCTCGTGATGGTCGCCCCGGTGCGGCGCGGATAGGTTCCCGCGAGATGAACGACGACGCGCTGACGGGGGCCCGCACCTTCTGGGAGCTCATCGACCGGCGGGCCGACGCGGACCCGGACCGGGTCATGCTCATCGACGAAGCGGACCACACCGTCACGTTCGGTGGGTTCCGGGACCGGGCGCTCCGGGTCGCGGCCGGGCTCCACGATCTCGGCGTCGGCGCCGACACCCCGGTGTCGTGGCAGCTCCCGACGGCCATCGACACGATCGTCCTGTCGGCCGCGCTGTGTCGGGTCGGCGCGGTGCAGAACCCGATCATCCACCTCTATCGCGAACGGGAGGTGGGCTTCGCGCTGCGTCAGACCGGGGCTCGCCTGTTCTTCGTTCCCGGTGCGTGGCGGGGGTTCGACTACCCCGCGCTCGCGGCCCGGGTCACCGAGGATCTCGCCGACCCGCCGTCGATCGTGGTCGTCGCCGACGGCCTGCCCGGCGGGGACCCGACCGTGCTGCCGCCCCCGCCGGCCGGCGCGGCGCCGGAGCAGGCTCCGGTCCGGTGGACGTACTACACGTCGGGCAGCACCGCGGACCCCAAAGGGGTGTGTCATACCGATCAGTCGCTCATCGCAGGCGGCTGGGGGCTTGCGGTGGCGCTCGACATGTCACCGACCGACGTCGGGTCGATCGCGTTCCCGTACGCCCATATCGGTGGCCCGGACTACCTGGTCACGATGCTGAGCGTCGGTTTCCCTGCGGTGCTCATCGAGGCGTTCTCCGCACCGGACGTGCTGCCGGTCCTGCGCCGCCACGGCGTCACGATGGTCGGCGGAAGTACCGCGTTCTATCTGGCGTTCCTCGCCGAGCAGCGCAAGACGCCGGATCAGCCGATCCTCCCGACGCTGCGGCTCATGTCGGGCGGCGGGGCCCCCAAGCCTCCCGAGCTCCACTACGAGGTGCAACGCGAGGTCGGCGGGCGCGGCACCGTCCACGGATACGGCATGACCGAGGTCCCGATGATCGCCCAGGGCTCACCGCACGACACCGACGAGCAGCTGGCCAACACCGACGGGAAGCCCGTCGTGGGAATCGACGTGCGAATCGTGTCCCGGGACGGGACCATCGCCGGCCCGGACCAGGAGGGCGAGATCCGGCTCCGGGGACCGATGGTGTTCCGTGGGTACACCGACCCGACGTTGACCGCGGACGCGTTCGACGAGGACGGCTACTTCCGGACCGGCGACCTCGGGAAGCTGCGGGCCGACGGTCATCTCGTCGTCACCGGCCGGCTCAAGGATGTCATCGTGCGCAAAGGCGAGAACATCAGCGCCAAAGAGATCGAAGACATCCTCTACACCCACCCCGGCGTCGAGGACGTCGCGGTCATCGGCCTCCCCGACCCCGAACGCGGAGAGCGGGTCTGCGCCGTCGTCCAGATCGCTGCCGGCGGAGCGGGCTTGTCGTTCGACGAGATGGCCGCCCACTGCCGCGACGCCGGACTGATGGTCCAGAAGGTGCCCGAGCAGTTGGAGGTGCGGACCGAGATGCCCCGCGCCGCGACGGGCAAGATCGTCAAGACCAAGCTCCGCGACGAGTACGCCGCGCGGCCGTGGAGCCCGGCCCCGCGAGGTTGACTACCGGCGGGTGAAGGCAGGGCTCGCTGAGTCGGTGGGCACCGTGTCGAGGGGCTGCGCGATGTCGTCGACGCGGGGCCCCACCTCGGCGGCGACCGGGGCGAGCCGGTCCAGGTCGAACCCGTAGATGCGCGCCGCGTTCTCACTCGTGACCTGACGGACGTCGCCCGGGTCCCAGTCGGCGAAGGCGCGACGCAGCCCTTCGGTGGTGTACGGGTAGGTGCTCTCGTGGTGTGGGTAGTCGCTGCCCCACATGACCCGGTCGAGGCCGACCGTGCGCATGGCACGCGACTCGGTTGGGCTCGGGAAGCTGACGCCGACGTAGCAGTTGCGGGCGAAGTACTCGCTCGGGGTGAGCGAGAGCCGCTGGTCCTCGGTGTACTTCAGCTCCCCGACCCGTCCCGCGGCCATCTGACCGTGGTACGAGTCCAGCATCCGCAGCGTCTCCGGGATCCAGGAACAGCCCTGCTCGGTGACGACGAACGTCAAGTTGGGGTGCCGTTCGAAGACTCCGCCCATGATGAGCTGCCAGAAGGGCCGGTGTGAGAACCACTGTGTCTCGACGAGCCACATCACGCTCGCCGCGCCGCTCTTCCCGTAGTCCGGGGAGCCCTGTCCGGAGTGGTGCGTGATCGGCACCTCGAGGTCCTCGCACACCGACCACAGTGGCTCGTACGCGGCGTCGTACAGCGGTGGTAGCTCGGAATCGTCGGGGCGGCCGGGGAGGAGCACCCCGCCGAGCAGACCGTGGTCCTTGATCCAGTGGACGTCGGCGACCGCGTCGTGGATGTCGTTCAGGAAGATCTGGCCGATCCCGGCGCGGCGGCCCGGTGCCTCGGCGCAGAATTCCGCCAGCCAGCGGTTGTGAGCCTGGATGCCGGCGTGGCGGCGGGCGTAGCTCTCGGCCCGGGGGGGACGGGCGATGACCGCCCCGGTCGGGAAGAACGGCGGGACGGTGTTGGGGAACACCACCTCGGCGGCGACGCCGTCGGCCGCGAGCTCGGCCACCCGACGGTCGCTGTCCCAGTTCCGGGTTCGTCCGTCGCTCTGCAGGTCGCGGAACGGGTTCGAGTACCGGTTGCGCCACGTGTCGTACTCGTCGCGGTACGCGGGGTCGAGGTACTGGCGGTACTGCTCCATCGAGCCGCCGGCGTGACAGTCGGCCGAGATGAGCAGGTACCGGTCGTCCATGGTCAGTCCAGGTTGAAGATCGAGCGCGCGTTCTCGCGCAGGAACTTCGGCCAGACGTGGTCGCGGAACGGCACCTGGGGCAGCTCGGAGAAGATCCGCTCGAGCGAGAGGCCCATCGGGTAGTAGCCGGCGTACATGATCTTGTCGGTCCCACGGGTGTTCGCGTAGTCGATGATCGCCTTCGGGTAGTACTTCGGCGCGAACGCGGACGTCATGTACGACAGGCCGGGCCATTTCAGCATCAGCTTGACGGCCAGCTCCTCCCACGGTTCGGCCCCGTGGCGCATCACGATCCGCAGCTCGGGGAAGTCGTAGCAGACCTGATCGAAGCGGCGGACGTCCTGACAGTCCGACGGAAACCGTGGTCCGGCGATGCCGGCGTTCACGACGACGGGCAGATCCAGGTCGACACACGCCGCGTACACCGCGTACGCCTTCGGGTCGTCGACGGGGACTTGGGGGAGGCACCCGGCCGGGAAGAACGTGACAGCTTTGAGGTCGTGCTCCGCCTTCGCGGCGCGGATCTTGCGAATCGAGCCCATGACGTCGTTCGGGTTCACTTCGAGGGAGAGCTGCACCCGCTTCGGGTCGCGCTCCTTCGCGGCGAGCGCGTCGGGCGACAACCCGAAGAGGCCGACCTCGACGCCGAAGCGGTCCATCTCGGCGAAGGCGACCTCGATCGGGTCGTGCTCGTCGTCGGCTTCGTCCGGGACCTCCTTGAACATGTACTCGGCGGGGAAGGTGAACGACTGGCGGCTCTCCTGGTCCTTCAGACCCGCCTTCAGCAGCCGGTCATAGACACCTTTACGGTCCCGGATCGGAAACCCGATCATGAGGTCCACCACGCCGATTCCTTCGGGGTACGCCATCCCGCGATCGTCTCACGTCCAGCCCCGGCCGCGCCCAGCCGGTCCCGCCCCGTCGATCCCAGGCCGGGCGGGACCTGGGGAGCGCGAGTCAGCGACGGGTCAGCGGGGCTCGAGATCCAGCGACGCGGAGTTGATGCAGTACCGCTGCCCGGTGGGGCCGGGTCCGTCGTCGAACACGTGACCGAGATGCCCGCCGCAACGGCGGCACAGCACCTCGGTGCGGCGCATCCCGTGGGAGCGGTCCTCGTGGAGCTCGACCGCCTCGGCGACCGTCGGTTCTGTGAAGCTGGGCCACCCCGTCCCGGACTCGAACTTGGTCGCCGAATCGAACAGCGTTGCGCCACACCCGGCGCAGACGTAGCTGCCGTCGTCGTGGCAGTCCCAGTACTTGCCGGTGAAGGCCCGTTCTGTCCCGGCTTGGCGCAGCACGTCGTACTGCTCCGGGGACAGGTCCTCCTGCCATTCCTCCGCGGACCGTTCGACTGCTCGCTCGCTCATGACCCCTCCGGTTGGTAGATCCACACCTCAACCTCGACCTGGGCTCCGAGGGGAAGCCAGGCGACGCCCACGGTGGTGCGCGCCGGTCGCTGATCGCCGACGTGCTCCAGGTAGAGCGTGTTGAAGGCCGCCATCATTCCCGGATCGACGCTCAGGAAGACGGTCACCTTCGCCACGTCGGCCCAGGTGGCTCCCGTGTCGGCGAGGATCGCCTCCAGGTTGGCGAACACCTGGCGGGCCTGCTCGAGGGTGTCGCCGGGCACGAGCTTCCCGGTGGCGGGGTCGACGCCGACCTGGCCCGCGACGACGATCCAGTCGCCGGCCCGGACAGCCCCCGAGTAGGGGCCACCGACCCACGGCTGGGTGGGGGTGGGGATCGGGGTCGCGGCCACCGGGTCTCCGTTCGCTCGGGGGGGGGCGGGTGTCAGGTCGCGGACCGCCAGGCGGCGGCGCCCAGCAAGCCCGAGTCGTCGCCGAGGGTCGCGGTGACGACGATGATGCTGGGCCCGGCGGGCCCGAAGCGGGCCAGCGCGGCGCGGATCGGGGCGAGGACCAGCTCGCCGTTGCGGCCGACGCCGCCGCCGATGACGACGATCGTGGGCGCCACGATGTGGGCGAGGTTCACCACCCCGAGCGCGGCGGCGAACATCGCGTCGTTCCACACCGCCCCCATGGTCGGGTCGCCGGCCTGGACGAGGCGGACGAGGTCGCGGCCTACGGCCGCGATTCCGGCGGCGTGGGCCTGACGGTTCAGCGCGGTGCCGGACCCGAGGCCCTCCACGGTGCCGTCGGCGCCGGCCGCGGCGAGGACCCGGTCGATGATGGAGTGGCCGACCTCGCCGCCCGAGAAGCGGGGGAGCAGGACCTGGCCGCCGACCAGGATCCCGGCCCCGATCCCGGTGGAGATCGTCACGTACACGACGTCGCGGTGCCCCCGGCCGGCCCCGAAGTGGGTCTCGCCGACGGCGGCCACGTCGGCGTCGTTCGCCAACGCGACGGGCAGGTCGAGCGCGGTCTGTAGCGCGTCGCGGGTCAGCAGATCCCGCCACGTGGGGGCGAGGTTGGGGGCGCTGAGCACGGTCCCCTTGTCGTGGTCGACCCGGCCGGGGACGGCGAACACCGCGTGCTCGACGTCGTGGCTGTCTCGGACGCGCCGGGCGAGCGAGACGAGCGGCTCGATCGTCGGGGCGTCATGCGGTGTCGGCTCGTGGACCCGGTGGAGGACGGTCCCGGCCGCGTCGACGACCGCGACTCGCATGTTGGTGCCGCCCAGGTCGACGGCGAGGGTGTGCCCCACGGGCGCGCCTTCGTTCCGGCTACAGGAAAGGGTCGTGCCAGTGGTCGGGGTCGCGGATCAGCTTCTCCGCTTCCGGGGGCCCCCAGGTATGGGGCTGGTAGGGGATCGCGGCGTCGTGGTCGTAGATGACGTCGTTGACGACGCGCCACGCCGCTTCGACGCCGTCCTCCCGCGCGAACAGCAGGTTCTCGCCGGCCATGGCGTCGCCGAGGAGCCGCTCGTAGGCGGTCATCTCGTCGGGGTGCTCGTCGGTGAGGCCGAGCTCGACGGTCTGGCCCCGGAACGATTCTCCGGGGGTCTTCGTGCGCGCCCCGAGCGCGATCTGGACCTTGGGGTTCAGCCGGAACCGGAAGTAGTTCGTGTCGTGCGGGGTCCGCTCGTACTCGCGGAAGACCTGCTGCGGCGGGCGGTGCAGCTCGACGCGAACCTCCGTGCAGGTGACCGGCAGCTCCTTACCGGCGCGGATGTAGAACGGGACGCCGGACCAGCGCCACGAGTCGATGTGGAACCGCGCCGCGGCGTAGGTCTCCACGTCGCTCTTCGGGTCGACGCCGTCCTCGGCGTGGTATCCCTTGAACTGGCCTCGGACGAGGTCGCGGCGGTGCAGGGTCTCGACAGCGAAGAAGACCTTCTCCTTGGCGTCGCGGAGCGCCTCGACGTCGGGCCCGACCGGTGGCTCCATGGCGAGGAGCGCCACGGTCTGGAGCAGGTGGTTCTGCACCACGTCGCGCAGCGCGCCGACCTCTTCGTACAAGCGACCCCGGCCTTGGATACCGAAGTCCTCGGCCATGGTGATCTGGACCTGCCGCACGTAGTTGCGGTTCCAGATCGGCTCGAGGAACGAGTTCGCGAACCGGAAATACAAGATGTTCTGGATCGCCTCCTTGCCGAGGAAGTGGTCGATCCGGAAGATGCTCGGCTCGGGGAACACCGAGTGCAGCACCTCGTTCAGCTGGTGTGCCGAGGCGAGGTCGCGCCCGAACGGCTTCTCGACGATGACACGGGCATGGTCGGTCAGCCCCGCGGAGCCAAGGCCCTCGACGACGGTCGGGAAGAGGTCGGGGGGGATGGCGAGGTAGTGGGCGGGGCGCTGCGCGCCCTTGAGCGCCTGCTTGATCGCGGTGTAGGTGCCCGAGGCTTTGTAGTCACCGTCGACGTAGGCCATCAGGCTGACGAGATGATGGAACGCGTCCTCATCGTCGACCCCGCCGGCCGCTTCGATCCCGTCGCGGGCGCGGGCCTCGAGCTGCTCGACGGTCCACGGCGACGAGGCGACGCCGATCACCGGGACGTTGAGGACCTTCCGTTTCGCCATCCGGTACAGCGCGGGGAAGATCATCTTGTGGGCGAGGTCGCCGCTCGCGCCGAAGAACACCAGCGCGTCAGAGTGCGCGTTCGTACTCATGATGGGGGGTCCTTCTTCTCGGCGTGGCCGCCGAACTCGGAGCGCATGGCGGACAGGAGCTTGTTGGCGTAGTCGGCCGCGCCCCGGGACGTGAACCGGTCGAACAGCGCGGTGCTGAGCACCGGTGCGGGGACGCCCTCGTCGACTGCGGCGAGGACCGTCCAGCGGCCCTCCCCGGAGTCTGAGACGTGACCTTCGAAGTCGGCGAGCTCGGGGGAGGCGCTCAACGCGTGGGCGGTGAGGTCCAGCAGCCACGACGCGATGACGCTGCCGCGCCGCCACACCTCGGCGACCTCGGGCAGATCCAACCGGTACTGGTAGAACTCGGGTTCGCGCAGCGGGGTTGTCTCAGCGTCGACGGTCTGGGACTTCGTGCCCACGTCGGCGTGCTGCAAGATGTTGAGACCCTCCGCGTACGCGGCCATGAGCCCATACTCGATGCCGTTGTGGACCATCTTGACGAAGTGGCCGGCGCCGTTGGGGCCGCAATGGAGGTAGCCGTTCTCGGCGGTTGTCGGTGCGCCTGTCTTCCCCGGTGTCCGCTCCGCGGCGTCGACACCCGGCGCGATCGTCGCGAAGAGCGGATCGAGGTGACGCACCACATCGTCTTCCCCACCGATCATGAGGCAGAAACCGCGTTCGAGCCCGAAAACACCACCGCTGGTGCCCACGTCGACGTAGTGGAGCTGGTGGTCCCGGAGCTTCGCGGCCCGGGTGATGTCGTCGCGGTAGTACGAGTTCCCGCCGTCGATGATGATGTCGCCGTCCTCGAGCAGGGGCACGAGCTGATCGAGGGTGCTGTCGACGACCCCGGCAGGGACCATGATCCACACCGCGCGTGGTTTGGCGAGCTTGGCCACGAAGTCCGCCAGGGTCGAGGAGCCGGTCGCGCCTTCGTCGGCGAGCGTCTTCACGGCGGCGGCGGTGACGTCGTACGCCACGCACTGGTGGCCGTCCCGCATGAGCCGGCGCACCAGGTTCGCGCCCATCCGGCCGAGTCCGATCATCCCGAGCTGCATCGCTGTCCTCTCTCTGGGGCGCCCCATCCTGGGCGGCGACGGATCGGCGGGCAAGCCTCGTCGGGCAACGTTCACCCGGGCGGTGCGACCGCGCGCCGGGCCACCTGGACGAGACTGGCCGCGGTGACCCCGGCACGGCGCTGGGGAGCCCGGACGGGGGGACCCAGGATGAGCACGCTGCTCGGGATCGACATCGGGGGTACCGGCATGAAGGCTGCGCCGGTCGACACGGAGACGGGCGAGCTGATCGCCCCCCGTCACCGCGTCCTCACCCCCCACCCGGCGACTCCCGCCGCCATGGCGCGCGTCGTGGCCCAGCTCACGAAGTTCTTCGACTGGACAGGCGAGGTCGGCGCGGCGTTCCCCGCGGTGGTCAAGGCCGGGGTGGCGAAGACCGCGGCGAACATCGCCCCGGCCTGGATCGGTGTGAACGTGGCGGCCGCGTTCGCGCGGGTCTCGAGCTGCGACGTCACGGTCGTCAACGACGCCGACGCCGCGGGGATCGCCGAGATGCAGTTCGGGGCGGGCAAGGGCCGCGAGGGTGTGGTGCTCATGATCACCCTCGGGACGGGAATCGGGACGGCGGTGTTCTACGAGGGCATCCTGATCCCCAACACCGAGCTCGGGCATCTCAAGATGGGCAAGAAGGAAGCGGAGCAGCGCGCCGCCGACAGCGTCCGTCAAAGCGAAGGTCTCTCATGGCGTAAGTGGGCCAAGCGCCTCGACGCCTACCTCGGTGAGCTGGAACGCCTCCTCCAACCCGACCTGTTCATCCTCGGCTGCGGCGTCAGCAAGAAGCACGACCGGTTCATGCCGTTGCTCACGACGCACGCCGAGGTCGTGCCCGCCACGTTGCTGAACGAGGCGGGGATCGTCGGCGCGGCGATCGCGGCGCACCGGGCGCATGGCACTGGCACCACCGTCCACGCCGCCGGCCCCTTGATGAGCGGCGAATCGAGCCCGTCGAGGGCGGGCTAGCTAGGCGGGCGGCTCCGAGAGGGGTGTCCGTCCGGAGAAGCCCGCCTCGGGCCAGTGCCACCACTCGATGGCAGCCTCGCCGTCGAGGTAGCACAGCAGGTAGTCCCGCCCCGTGGGCGAGCGGGCCGGGAAGTCGATCAAGCCGCGCTCGGGGTCTCGAACCACGATCCCGCGCTCGGTCAGCTCGTCGAGCAGCGTCCGCACGATGACCGCGGGGTCGCCAGCATCGGCCTCATGATGGGCCTGACCGTTCCCGGACGCGCCGTTCCCACGGGTCCGTTGCTGACGCTGCCGGACAGCCGTCGCGGTCACGCGCAGACGACGCACGAGTTCCCGCACCTCGGGGAGCGCCCCGGTGGCCTCCTCGAGCGTCCAGATCCGCATCCGTGGAGAACCTACGCGCCAAACGTCGCCGGGTCGATGAACACCCACCACTACCATCGAACGTCGTGAGTCAGGTGGGATTCCTCGGACCGCGCGGCACGTTCGCCGAGGAGGCGCTGCTCAGCCAGCCCGATCTGGCTGCTGGCACCGCGGTGCCGTTCCGCACCGTGCCTGCCGTGCTCACCGCGGTGGAGCGCGGCGACGTCGACCTCGGCCTGGTCCCCATCGAGAACTCGATCGAGGGCACCGTCACGGTGACGCTCGACACGTTGGCGTTCGACACGGAGCTGCTCGTGCAACGCGAGGTGGACTTGCCGGTCTCGTTGCACCTGTGCGCCAAGGCGGGGACGACCCTCGAGGTCATCCGGACGGTCATCTCGCACCCGAACCCGTTCGGGCAGTGCCGCACCTGGTTGATGACCAAGCTGCCCGACGCCGAGCTCGAAGCGACGAACTCCACCGCCGATGCCGCCCGGATCGTCGCGGAGTCCGAGCGGACCGACCTGGCGTCCATCGGCACCGCGTACGCGGCGCAGCTCCACAGGCTCGAGATCCTCGCCTCCGAGATCGAGGACCATCCCGAGAACGAGACCCGCTTCGTGCTCGTCGGGCGGGGAACCCCGACGCCCACGGGACACGACAAGACCAGCATCGTGTGCTTCCAGCGCGAAGACCGGCCCGGCTCGCTGCTCGCGATCCTCCAGGAGTTCGCCGCCCGCTCCATCAACCTCACCAAGCTCGAATCGCGGCCCACCAAGCGGTGCCTCGGCCAGTACTGCTTCTTCATCGACTTCGAAGGTCATCTGGCCGACGAGCTCGTCGCCGACTGCCTGCGCAACCTCGCGGCCCGCCAAGCCGACGTGAAGTTCCTCGGCTCGTACCCGGTGGCCGGCGACGCCGGGCCCGCCCGCCGGGAAGCGGCGTCGGAGGCGTGGCGCGAGGCCAGCGGATGGGTCGACGACCTCCGGGCCCAGATCCGCCGGCCCGGCCCGTGACCCGCCGGCAGTGATCGACCTTCGCCGTCTCCGAGACGAGCCCGCGTACCGCGCTGGCATCGAACGCAAACGGGTCATCCCCGGGCTCGTCGAGAACGTCGTGGCCCTCGACTCCGAGGAGCGCGCCCAGCGCGCGACCGTCGAGGCCCTCCGCGCGCAGCAGAAGGTGGTCTCGAAGGAGATCGGGCGGGACCCCACCCAACGGGACGCCAAGCTTGCCGAAGCCGCTGCGCTCAAAGACCAGGTCCAGCAGGCGGAGCAGGAGCTTGCGATCCTCGAGCGCCGGCTGCGGGACCTCGCGTTGCAGCTCCCCAACCCCGCGGACGCCGAGGTCCCCGACGGCGGTGAGGGCGACGGCGTGGTGCTCCGCACCGTCGGTGACACCGTCCCGGCGCCCGGTCGCGACCATGCCACGTTCGCGGGCGAGATGGGGTTCGTCGAGACCCGTCGCGCCGTGGAGGCGAGCGGCTCCCGGTTCGCGTCGCTGCTCCGCGAGGCAGTCCTCCTCGACCTCGCGCTGGTCAACTGGACGGTGGCGCGCCTCGTCGTCGAAGGGTTCACCCCCGTCATCCCCCCGGTGCTGGTCCGGGAGCACGCGATGGAAGAGGCCGGGTTTTTCCCCACGGACCGGGCCCAGGTCTACGACGTGGACCGCGGCGAGCTGTACCTCGTCGGCACGAGTGAGATCCCGCTCTCGACGCTGCACCGAGGAGAACGACTCGACCCGGGCGCGCTCCCGGCGCGGTACGCCGGTATCTCGACATGCTTCCGACGCGAGGCCGGCACGTACGGCAAGGACACCACCGGGATCTTCCGGGTCCATCAGTTCGACAAGATCGAGATGTTCTCGTTCACCGAGGCGGACCAGTCAGACGAGGAGCACGAACGCATCCTCGCCGTCCAGGAGTCGCTCATCGCCGCGTTGGCGCTGCCGTACCGGGTCGTGAACATCGCCGCCGGGGACCTCGGCGCCGCCGCGGCCCGCAAGTACGACATCGAGGTGTGGCTGCCGTCCGAGGGCCGGTACCGGGAGCTGACGTCGAGCTCCAACTACCGCGACTTCTCGGCCCGCCGCCTCGGGACCCGCGTGAAGGCGGAGCGCGGCACGCATCTGGTGCACACGCTGAACGGAACCGCGTGCGCGGTGGGCCGCACGCTGGTGTTCCTGTGGGAGCACTACCAAAAGGACAACACGACCTTCGAGGTCCCCGACGTGCTGCGCCCCTACTGCGGCTTCGACACCATCTCGCGCTGACCCCCATCCTGGAAGCGGAGCGGGAGGGATTTGAACCCCCGGGCCTCATCGGCCGGCTGCTTTCAAGGCAGCTGCAATCAACCAGACTCTGCCACCGCTCCCGACCCGGACGCCGGTCACACCGTCGACCAGCACCGTGTGGGTCCCGAATCGTATGCGCCCGCACGATGATGGGGCTGGTCATCCCGCCGGCATCAGGACGTCGGTACCCGACTGGTAACCAAGTTCCAGCAGCTCGGTACCCGGCAGGGCGCGGGCCAGCTCGGCGCGGATCGGGGCCGCGTCGAGGTCACCGTTGGTGAACCCGGGCAGCCAGTCGTCGTGGTGGGCGAGCACGACCCGGCGGGGCCGCAACAGGCGCGCCTCGGCCGCGACGAACTCGGCCAGCGAACCCTGGATCGGCTCGCCGTCGAGGTTGCCGCGCCCCGCGGCGGCGAGGATCGCGACGTCGGGACGCAGGTCCCGCAAGATCGGCGTCCAGCAGCCCGACGTGTCCTGGTAGAGGAGTCGCCCCGCGGGGGTCTCGAGCACGAAGACCAGGGCGCCCCCGTCGCCCAGGGCATGCTGGTCACTCGCCCGGAGGTGTGCCAGCACCTCCGGGCCCAGCCCGGCGAGCCAAGCGCCGAGCTCCGCGAAACGGCGCTGGCGCTCCTGGTGGGTGAGCCCGAGATCCCCGAGGCACACGGCTGCTGCGCCGGGGAACTGCCGGTGTGCCCACACGCAGGAGTGCTGGCTCGGGTGCACCGACACGACGACGTGCGGCGCGAGCTCGATGCGCTCCCCACCGGCGACCGGGATCAGCTGGCGGGCGGGGACCCCCGCGGCGAGCAGGACCCGGACCGTCTCGTAGGACCCAACGACGATCGCGCCGGTGTTGATGGCGATCCGCTCCGCGCCCCACAGATGGTCGAAGTGGGAGTGCCCCACCAGGATCCAGTCCGACGCGGCGATGTCGTCGGCGACGAGGCCTGGTCCGGGAGCCCCCGGGACCCGGTCGACGTACGCGTCGAGCATGACGACGAGTTCGTCGAGCGCGAGCCGGAACGTCGCGCAGCCCAACCAGTCCAACGCCGAGTGCAGAGGGCCTGAGCGTACGCGTCGCACCCGCCGCGGGCAGGAACCCGCGGTCTCTAACCTCCCCACGGTGAGCGACTGGTGGGATGGCGGTGTCCTCTATCAGGTGTACCCGCGCTCCTTCGCGGACAGCAACCGCGACGGAGTCGGCGACCTGCGCGGGATCACCGCGCACCTCGAGCATCTGGCCTGGCTCGGTGTCGACGGCCTGTGGCTCAGCCCGGTGCACCCCTCACCGAACGCCGACTGGGGGTACGACGTCGCCGACTACTACGGGGTGCACCCCGACCTCGGCACCCTCGACGACCTCGACACTCTCATCGCCACGGCGAACCGCTTGAGCATCCGGGTGCTGCTGGACCTGGTACCGAACCACACCAGCACCGAGCATCCCTGGTTCGTCGACGCCCGCGCCGACCGGTCGGCCGGCCACCGCGACTGGTACGTCTGGGCCGATCCCACACCCGACGGCGGTCCGCCCAACAACTGGGTGAGCAGCTTCTTCGGGCCCGCCTGGTCCCTCGACGACCGCACCGGCCAGTACTTCCTGCACAGCTTCCTGGTCGACCAGGCCGACCTCAACTGGTGGGACGACGAGGTGCGCGACGAGTTCGACCGCATCTTGACGTTCTGGTTCGACCGGGGTGTCGCCGGGTTCCGTATCGACGTGTGCCACATGATGGTCAAGGACCGGCGACTGCGGGACAACCCGCCCGCGACCGACGCCGATTCCTTCATGGACCAGCTCCGCGGCCAACGTCCCGAGTACAACTCGTGCCGGCCCGAGGTGCACGACGTTCTCCGCCGGTGGCGGTCCCTCGGGTCCGGCTACGACCCGGCCCGGGTGCTGGTCGGGGAGACGTACGTGTTCGACCTCGACCAGCTGGCGTCGTTCTACGGCCACGATGACGAGCTGCAGCTGGCGTTCAACTTCCCATTCCTCCTCGGTGACTTCGACGCCGGCGTGCTGCGCGACGTCGTCGAGCGCACCGAGGCGACCCTCCCCGCCGACGCCATCCCGGTCTGGACGATGGGCAACCATGACGTGTCCCGCTACCCCACCCGGTGGGCGGCCGGGGACCCGCGCCGGGCGCGCGCCGCGCTCGTCCTGCTCTTCGGGCTGCGGGGGACCACCGTCCTCTACTACGGGGACGAGCTCGCCACGCCCGATACCGATGTGCCCACCGACCGGCTCGTCGACCCCGTCAGCATTCAGTACCACCCCGTCGCGAACCGCGACGCCGCCCGCACCCCGATGCGCTGGACCGCCGAGCCGGGCGCCGGGTTCACTGCCGCCGGGGTTGACCCCTGGCTGCCGTTCGGCGACACGCCGGGCGCCACCGTCGCCGAGCAGCGCGCCGACCCGGACTCGGCGTTGCACCTCACCCGCGGTCTCATCGCGCTCCGTCGGGCGCTTCCTGCGCTGCGCACGGCCCGGTACGAGACGTGGCCCGCGCCGGGCGGCGTATGGGCCTGGCGGCGCGGCGACGACCTCCTCGTCGCGGTCAACTTCGGCGACGCCGCGACGGGCCTCGACGGGATCGACGGCACGATCCAGATCTCCACCGACCGGTCCCGGGACGGCGACACCGTCGCCGGCCGCCTGACCCTCGCGCCGTTCGAGGCGGCGATCGTCAGCCTCGGCTGAGATGGCTCAGTCGCCCGGAGCGGCGCCTTCGTGCTCGAGCAGCTGCTGCTTGCGGTGCGGCCCCAACCCGTAGTTGCCGACCCCCCCGCTCGCCGGGACCACCCGGTGACACGGGATGACGACCGGGACAGGGTTGGCGCCACACGCCGACCCGACAGCCCGGGACGCACCCGGCGCGTCGATCGCGGCGGCGATCTCGCCGTAGGTGCGGGTCTCGCCCAGCGGGATCCGCTGCAGCTCCTCCCACACCCGTCGCTGAAACGCGGTGCCGCGCACATCGAGGGGCAACGCCCGGTCCGGCTTGTGCCCGTCGATACGGCCGAGCACCTCGGTCACGATCGGCGCCAGCGCCTCGTCATCGCGACAGATCACGGCTTGATGGAACTCGTTGCTCAGCGCCCACTCCGCGGCGATCGCGTCGTCGGCCAGGTCGACCTTGCACAGGCCGCGATCGGTGACGGCGACGAGCAGGGCCCCGAGCGGGGAGTCCGTCACCGTGAACGTGATCGTCGCTCCCGCACCACCAGCCCGGTACGACGCGGGTGTCATCCCGAGATGATCGTGCGCACCTTCGTACAGACGGCTCGTCGAGCCGTATCCCGCGCTGAACAACGCCCGGGTGACCCCCTCACCGTCACGGAGCTCGCGGCGGAGCCGCTCCCGGCGCAGCGAATCCCCGTACTGGCGCGGCGTCACCCCCAAGACCTGTCGGAATGCGCGGCGCAGCGCGTCGGGAGTCACGTCGAGCGCACGCGCCAGCTCCGGCGCCGTCGGGACCCGGTCGTCGGTCGCCTGGATGAGCCGGCAGGCCTCCGTCACCAAGGTGGTTGCCATACCAGTGATGTACGCCATCGCGGGCGTGTCCGCTATCCGTTTTCGGTGTGGGACGCCGTCCACGCCAGCAAGTCCTCCATCGGCCACGTATTGACGATCCGGGCGGGGGTGAACCCGGCGGCGGCGGCCCGGTGACACCCATAGTCCTGCCACCCCAGCTGCCACGTCGCGTGCGCGTCGGAATCGATGCTGACCTTGGCCCCGACGTCGAACACCTGCGCCAGCAGCCGAGTCGGCGGGTCGAGGCGCTCCGGTCGGGAGTTGATCTCGACCGCCTTGTCGAGATCGGCGGCGACCCCGAACACGGCCTGGGCGTCGAACGAGGACTCGGGGCGACCCCGACCGACGATGAGACGGCCGGTGCAGTGACCCAGCACGTCGACGTGCGGGCTCTGGAGGGCCGCGACCATTCGGCCGGTCATCGGGGCGGGCTCCATGCGCAGTTGGCTGTGGACGCTCGCGACGACGACGTCGAGCGCGGCGAGGAGGTCCTCGTCCTGGTCCAAGGTCCCGTCGGCGAGGATGTCGACTTCGATGCCGGTGAGGATGCGGAACGGTGCCAGGTCCGTGTTCAACACCGCGATCACGTCCAACTGCTCCCGGAGCCGCTCCGCCGAGAGCCCCTTCGCGACGCGCAACGACCGGGAATGGTCGGTGAGGACCAGGTACTCGTGGCCCAGGTCGCGCGCCGCGGTGGCCATCGCCTCGATCGTGTGACCGCCGTCGGACCAGTCGGAGTGGAGGTGCAAGTCGCCGCGGAGCGCGGCGCGGATGGGTCCGCCCAGGTCCGTCGGCGGGTCGGCTTCCGTCGGCGCGTCGGCGAGCTTGGTCAGGTAGTCGGGCGTCTCGCCGCGCAGCGCCTGCTCGATCACCGCCGCGGTGCTCTTGCCGATGCCGGGCAGGTTCGTCAGCCGTCCGTCGCGTGACATGGCGCGGAGGTCGTCCTCGGTGATGCCCCGGATCGCGTCCGCGGCGCGGCGGAACGCTTGCACCTTCGGTCGGGCGTTCCGGACCCGCCCGAGCGCGTCCGCGATCTGCTCCAGCGCCGCGACTGGTTCCATGCGGTCGACCGTAGCGTGCGGTTCTTCGGCTCTGGCCCGGTGCGACCGTGCGCCGCAGCGGCGCACAAGCGCACACGAGTTCGAGCTGGACCCAACCAGACGGCGTGATCGCCGACGGCGACGCCAGCGCCCGGACCTAGACTGCCGCGGCTTGGAGGGATGACCGAGTGGCCGAAGGTGCTCGCCTGCTAAGCGAGTAGGGGGCTTCAAACCTCCTCGAGGGTTCAAATCCCTCTCCCTCCGCCAAGCGCGACCACATGACTCCTTCCGACCGCACCCGCGAGCTTCTCGACCTCGGCGCTGCCACCCTCGGCGAATCGGGGGCGCAGCCGATGCGGTCGCGCCTTCGTCCGGTCTGGTCCGGTGCGCGCCTCGCCGCCCCGGCGTTCCCGGTCGTGTGCACCCCCGGCGACAACCTGGCCATCCACGTCGCGGTTGCCCGCGCCCCTGCGGGGTCGGTGCTCGTCGTCGACGTGGGCACCGAACCCGAACGGGGCTACTGGGGCGAGGTCCTCACGACCGGCGCGGAGGCACGGGGTCTCGCCGGGCTCGTCATCGACGGCTGCGTGCGGGACACCGACGCGTTGGCCAGCCACCAGTTCCCGGTGTTCTCCACCGGCGTCGCGCTCCCGGGCGCGACGAAGGAGCTGCCCGGCCGGGTCGGGCGGGAGACCGTCGTGGGCGGTGTCGTCGTCAACATCGGCGACTGGATCGTCGGTGACGGCGATGGTGTTGTTGTCATCCTCGCCGAAGAGCTCGGCGACGTCCTCGCCGCAGGTCGTGCCCGAGCGGCGAAGGAAGCCCGGTTCTTCACCGAGCTCCGCGACGGCGCGACGACCGTGGAGCTGCTCGGGCTCGACGCCGACCTGATCGACGACGAGTAGCGGTCAGCCCGGCGCCGCCACCGGGGGCCGCCGGTCGGCCCACGGGCACGCCGCCTCCAGCTGGGCGGCGACCCGCAGCAGCAGGTCCTCGCGGCCGTACGCCGCGACGAGCTGCACGCCGACGGGAAGCCCGTCGGCGCCGTGGTGCAACGGGAGCGAGATCGCGGGCTGGCCGGTCACGTTGAACGGCATCGAGAATGCGGTGTAGCCGCTGACCCGTCCCAGCAGTTCGCCAGGATCCACCGCCGGCCCGAGATGGCCGATCGGAGGTGTCGGCGCCGGCACCGTCGGCGTGACGAGCACATCGTTGCCGGCGTCCCACCAGGCTGCGACACGGCGCGCCCAGCCCTGGGCGCGCTCATACGCGGCGACGTACGTGGCGGCGCGCGTCGCGCGTCCCGCCTCGGCGAGCATCGCGTTCCACGGCTCGAGCTCGTCCGGCGCGACGACCCGCCCGAGCTTCTCGCCCCAGCGGTCGAGCTCCCGAGCGACGAACACCGGGAACATGACCGCGATCGCCTCACCGAACCCGGGGTCGTCGAGGCCCTCGACGAGCGCCGGATCGACCTGGTGGCCCAAGGCCTCGAGCGTCCGGGCCGCGAGCTCGACACCCGCCACGGCGTCGGGAGACGAGTCGCGACCCCCGGTGAGCGCCGTCCGGACACCGATGCGCAACGTTGCCGGGACGGCGCCGACCTCGGCGCGGAACGGCCGGTCCGGTCGCGGCGCGGTGTACGGGTCACCCACACCCGGGCCGGCGATGGCGTCGAGCACCGCGGCGGTGTCGCGCACCGAGCGGGTGAGGACGTGCTCGTGGGTCGTCATTGCCCAGTACTCGCCGAAGTCCGGCCCGAGGGTGCTCCGGGCCCGGCTCGGCTTGAGCCCGACGAGCCCACACATGCCCGCCGGGATCCTGATCGAGCCGCCCATGTCGTTGCCGTGCGCGACGGCCACCATCCCTGACGCCACGGCGGCCGCGGCGCCGCCACTGGACCCGCCGGTGGACCGGTCAAGGTCCCACGGGTTGCGGGTCGGCCCGTAGGCGAGTGGCTCGGTGGTGCTCATCGTGGCCAGCTCGGGCGTGTTGGTCTTGCCGACGATGACGAACCCGGCGGCCCGGAACCGCTCGACGAGCCACGTGTCGGCCGGCTCGACCCATCCGGCTTCCCGGGCGACGCGCAACCCGCAGTGATACGGGTCTCCGCCGGTGTGGGCGACCGCGTCCTTGATGAGGAAGGGGACCCCCCGGAACGGGCCGGCGGGCGCGAGGGCCTCGATCTCCGCCCCGACCCGGTCGAACCGGTCGAAGATCACCGCGTTCAGCCGCGGGTTGAGCGTCTCGATCCGCGACCGTGCCGCGTCGACCAGCTCCGCGGGCGTAACCGCGCCGGTTCGCACGAGCTCGGCCTGGGCTGTCGCGTCCAGCCAGGCCAGGTCGTCACCCATGGGGGCCTCCTCTCATTCGCTCGGTGCGCTCTCCACGAGGTTGGACGGGCGTTCGCCGGCGAGGACCCGGACGATGCCGTCCGAAGCCAGCCGGGCCATGCGGGTCCGGGTGGCACGCGACGCCGATCCGACGTGGGGTGTCAACACGGTGTGGGGTGAGGCCAGCAGTCGGGGTGAGACGGCAGGCTCGTGCTCGAAGACGTCGAGTCCGGCGGCGAAGATCGTCCCGTCGTCGAGGGCCTCGGCCAAGGCTTCCTCGTCGACGACCGGGCCGCGGGCCGTGTTGACCAGGACCGCGGTGCGCTTCATGAGTCCGAGACGGCGCCGGTCGATCATGTGGCGGGTGTCCT
>DATISY010000129.1:0-19738 GCA_035468285.1 Acidimicrobiia bacterium
CACTGCGCTCTACGACGCGTGGCTGATCGGCTGGAGTCCGGGCCAGGCGGTTCCGGCCCACGACCACGGAGCGTCGGTGGGCGCGCTCGTCGTGACCCGAGGTCAGCTGAGCGAGACGACATGGCCCCACGGTGCCGAGCAGCCCCTCACGCGCACCGCGAACAGCCGCGACGAACCGATGGTCTTCCCCCCCGGTCACATCCATGCCGTCGCGAACCTGCACGGCGCACCGGCGACGAGCATCCATCTCTACAGCCCTCCCCTCGACACGATGCGCTGGTTCGACGAGGTGAGCGACCCGCCCCCCGCCGGCGCGCCGAACCGAGAACCGGGGCGACCACCTGAGCGTCGGTCCGTCGAAACGGTGTTGCGCGCGGCGCGCGCCCAGCTCGATCGGCTGCAACCGGCCGACGCGTACGCCGCGGTCCGCGCGGGCGCGCTCCTGATCGATACTCGGCCTGCCTCCTCCCGCGGCCCGGAAGGGGAGCTTCCCGGAGCGATCGTGGTCGAGCGCAACGACCTCGAGTGGCGACTCGACCCGAACAGCCCTGATCGGCTCTCCGAGATCAGCAGCTACCACGTCCCGATCGTGGTGGTCTGCAACGACGGCTACGCGTCCAGCCTTGCCGCGGTCTCACTCCAGCACCTCGGCCTGTCGAACGTCACCGACCTCGCCGGCGGGTTCCGGGCCTGGAAACGAGCCGGGCTCCCGACTCGCGACGTCCCACACGCATCGAGCTGACACCTCGGCCGATCGCCCGCACGGCCCGCGGTGTGACTAGTCTCCGCGCGCCCCGATCACGAGCCCGACCCGCGCCGCTCCGTCAAGAACCCGAGGACGCCACGCCTGTCAAGCGAGGTGACGTCGATGTCTGATCCCCAGGTTCGTGTCGACCAGCTGAACCTGGTCGTGCACGACATGGACGCCACGTTGGCGTTCTACCGGCTCGTCGGGTTCGCGGTCGACGAGCCGGGAGCGTGGCCGCCCGGCAGCGACGCGCAGCACGGGCAGGTCACCATGCCCGACGGGTTCCGACTCGAGTTCGACAACGGGCCGATGACGCGCATCTGGCACGCCGGGTGGCGCGACGATCCCAACGCGGGTGGCGGCACGGTCCTCGGCGTGTCGTTACCGTCGCGGGACGCCGTCGACGAGCGGTACGAGGCGCTCACCGCCGCGGGCCACGTCGGTCGCCAGGCGCCGTACGACGCGTTCTGGGGAGCCCGGTACGCGATCGTCGGGGATCCCGACGGCCGCGACGTCGGGTTGATGAGCCCGATCGACCCGGACCGGCGCTACGTCCCCGAGGTGTGACGGCTCGCCCGGTGGATCAGGTGCCGCCGGTCCAGCAGCCCATCACCGCCACGAGCGCGGCGAACGCCAGGTCGGACTTGCCCACCGTCGGCGGGGCGGCGGCGGGGTCCACCCGGAGGAGGAACTGGTCCTTGAACGCCACGATCCCCCCGTCGGGGCCTTGGAAGGCGCCGTTTCCCAAGCCGTTCAGGCGTGTGCGGTGCACCGTGGCCCGGTTCGCGGCCCGGTAGGCCGCCTGGGCCTGCTTCTTGGTGCGCAGGTCGTCGACGGTCAGCACCAGCTGGCCGCCGGTGAGCGGGTAGGTGCAGGTGTAGGTCCGGCCCGACCAGGCGCCCTGTTGGGCGGCGGGCAGCGGTGTCCCGAGGCTCGCCTCGACCGCGTTGCGGACCATCGGCTCGCAGATCTCCGCCGCGATGCTCTTGGCCGGAGCCTGTTTCGCGCCCGCCGTGGTCGGTGCGAGCACCAGGATGAGGGTCGCCCCCCCGAGGGCTGCCGCCGCCAGTCGTCGCATCAGTCGACGGTACCGGCTCACCCTGCGGATTCCCTACCGGCCCGGCGCTCGGAGACCGCGGTCGGCGCCCTCGTCGGTCTGCGTCGGTACCCGGTCGCGGGTGGCGACCGGCACAATGGTGACCGTGCACGCCGCCGCGGTCCGCTTCGAGCTCCACATCCCGCAGAGCCGCTCGTTGAAGGCCAAGCGCGCCGCGGTGCGGCCCCTCGTCGACGGGCTCCGGCACCGCTTCCGGGTCTCGGTCGCGGAGGTCGATCACCACGACCGTTGGCAGCGCGCCGCGCTCGGTGTCGCCGCGGTGGCCGAGAGCGACGGTCGGCTCCGGGAGGTCCTCACGACCATCGAGCGGTTCGTCGACCGGGCGCCCGGCGTCGAGCTGCTCGATGTCGAGCGGGCCGAGCTGATCCGGGAGGGGGAGTGGTGAGCCCGGAACGCTCCCGCCGCCGGTACTCCCGGACGCTGCGGGTCAACGAGGTCGTCCGCGAGGTCATCGCCGACGAGCTCGAGCGCTGCTCCGACCCCCGCCTCACGATGGTGACGGTGACGGGCGTCAACGTCAGCGCCGACCTTCGCCACGCCACCGTCTTCTATGCCGCCCTGGGCCGCCACGACGACGACATCCCCACCGCTCTGCGGGCCGCCGCACCCCACCTGCGGGGCGTGCTGGGGAATCAGGTGCGCCTGAAGTACCTTCCCCGCCTGCAGTTCCGCGAGGACCCGGCGATCGAGCACGGCCAGCGCGTGGAGGAGATCCTTCGCGGCCTGCACCGGGACACGGGCGTCAGCGCCGGCGACGGGGGAGGGGACGAACCGTCATGAGTGACGACGACCTGCGCCGCGCCGCGGATGTCATCCGCCACGCGGAGGGGATCGCGCTCGCCTGCCATGTCACACCCGACGGCGACGCCCTCGGCTCGATGCTCGGCCTGTTCCACGTCCTGCGCGCGGCCCGCACCGACGTCGTCGCGTCGTTCCCGTCCCCGTTCCAGGTGGCGCCCCACTACCGGGAGCTCCCCGGCCTCGAGCTGCTCACCAAGCCCGACGACTTCCCCCGTCAGCCCGACGTCATGGCCACGTTCGACTGTGGGTCCCTCGCCCGGCTCGGCGACCTCGAGGGGCCGGCGACGAAAGCCCGCGAGCTGATCGTCGTCGACCATCACATCTCCAACGACCGATACGGGACGGTGAACGTCATCGAGCCGGACGCGGCGGCCAGCGGCTGGGTGGTGCACCGCCTCATCGAGGAGCTCGGCCTGCCCCTCAACCGGGACGCCGCGGTGTGCCTCTACACCGCGATCGTGTGCGACACCGGACGCTTCCAGTACGACACCACCACCCCGGAGGTGTTCGACCTGGCCCGACGGCTCACCGAGTTCGACGTTCCCGTCGCGCGGCTCTCGCGCTGCCTGTTCGAAGAGCACCGGTTCCAGTACCTCCAGCTGCTCGCCGCCGCGCTCGCCAACGCCGAGCTGGTTCGCGAGCAGCAGTTCGTCTGGACCGCGGTGACGCAAACGATGCTCACGGACTACGACGTCACCATGGACGAGGTCGAAGGCCTCATCGACATTCTGCGCCGCACACAGGAAGCCGAGGTCACGTGCGTCCTCAAGGAAGAGCGGGACGGCACGCTCCGGGTCAGCCTCCGGTCGCTCGGCGCGGTCGATGTCCGCCGCATCGCCGAAGCGCACGGTGGCGGGGGCCACCGGTTCGCGGCCGGGTTCAACTCCGAGGCCGACGTTCCCACGACGGTGGCGCGCATCCGCGCCGCCCTGTAGCGGCGCCGATGCGGGACGGTCTCGTCGTCGTCGACAAGCCGGCCGGGTGCACGAGCCACGACGTCGTGGCGCGGCTGCGCCATGTGTACCGGCAGCGCCGCGTCGGTCACGCGGGCACCCTCGATCCCGATGCGACCGGGGTGCTCCTCGTCGGGTTGGGGCGCGTCACCCGGCTGTTGCGCTTCCTCGCCGAGACCGGCAAGGCGTACCGCGGCGACGTGGTCTTCGGGGTCGCCACCAGCACCCTCGACGGTGCCGGCGCCGTCCTCGACCGGACGCCCATGCCCGTCACCCGGGACCAGGTCGACGACGTCGCCCGCCACTTCGTCGGTGAGCTCCAACAGGTCCCCCCGATGGTGAGCGCCTTGAAGGTCGGTGGGCGTCGCCTCCACGACCTGGCCCGCCAAGGCGTCGAGGTCGAGCGCGCCTCGCGGTCGGTGCGCATCGACCGGCTCGACCTGGAGCACTTCGAGCCGGGCCCGTACCCGGTGGCCACGATCCTCGTCGAGTGCAGCAGCGGCACGTACGTGCGGTCCCTCGCCGCGGACCTCGGCGCGGCGCTCGGCGGCTGCGCCCACCTCGGCTCGCTGCGGCGCCTGCGGGTCGGGTCCTTCGACGTCAGCGAGGCCCATACCCTCGAGACGATCGCGGCCGCGCCCGACGAGATGCTGCTCCCGCCGGTCACCGCGATGCGGGACCTCGAGCGCCTCGACGTCGACGACGAGCAAGCCCGGGCCGTGCGTCACGGGATGACGTTCCCCTGTTCGACGTTGCCGGCCCCGCTCGGCGCCGGCCCGTTCGCCGTCGCCGACGGTCGGGGTGAGCTCCTCGCGGTGTACGAGCGCCGCAACGCCGGCATCAAGCCGGCGGTCGTCGTCGCCGCCACCCCGACCGGGATCTGACCGTGCGCGTCGTCCACGACCTCGCGGACCTCCAGCCGCCGGGCGACGGGTCGGTCGTGACCATCGGCGCCTACGACGGCGTCCACCTCGGGCACCAGGCCGTGCTCCGCCTCGTCCACGAGCTCGCCGTGGCGCGCCGCCACGACGCGGTGTGCGTGACGTTCGACCGTCACCCCGCCGAGGTGGTCCGGCCCGACAGTGCGCCCTGCCTGCTCACCACGCTCGAGCAGAAGCTCGAGCTGCTCGACGCGACCGGGTACCTCGACACCACCGTCGTCATCGCGTTCGACGAGGACCGCAGCCACGAACCGGCCGAAGACTTCGTCCACGAGGTCCTCGTCAAGGGCCTCCAGGCCCGTGTCGTCGTCGTCGGCGCCGACTTCCATTTCGGGCACCGCCGGTACGGCACCGTCCACCTCCTCGAGCAGATGGGCGCCGAGCTCGGGTTCGAGGTCGTCGGCCTCGGTCTCGTCCCGGTCGTCAACGACCCCGGCCTCCCGTACTCGTCGACCGCGGTGCGCGACCTCCTCCACGACGGGCGCGTGGCCGAGGTCGCCGCGCTGCTCGGCCGCCCACCCCGCCCGTACGAGGTGCGGGGCAGCGTCGTCACCGGAGACCGGCGGGGACGGACCCTCGGGTACCCCACCGCCAACGTCGACGTCGAGGCCCGCCAGTGCCTGCCCGCCGACGGGATCTACGCCGGGACGTTCATCGCCGAGGACGGCGTGGAGCATCTCGGAGCCATCTCCGTCGGGCGGCGTCCCACCTTCCATGCCGACGCCACCCGGTCACTGCTCGAGGTCTACGTGCTGGACTTCGACGGCGATCTCTACGGTCAGACGGTGAAGGTGCGGGTCCACGAACGTCTCCGCGGCGAGGAGCGCTTCGACTCCGTCGACGAGCTCGTCACCCAGATCGAGCACGACGTCGAGAGCACCCGACGACTTCTCACCGACCGAGCACCTTGGGGGACCGCATGGACAGCATGACCACCACCGTTCGCCGCCTCGCGCTCGCCGTCGCGGCCGTCGCGCTCGGCCTCGCCTCCGTCGCCGCGTCCGCAGCGATACCGGCGCGCGTCACGACGGCGGCCGCCACGGTCCCCGTCCGATTCGAGAGCTTCCCCGGGTTCCCTGCGCCCGGAACACCCGCGAAGTACGACCACGTCGGGGCCATCGAGACCGGGTCCCGCAGCGCCAAGAACATCCTCGTCCTGGTGCCGGGGACCTCGGCCAGCGCCGCGTACTTCGAGCCCCTCGCCAAGGACATCGTGCGTCGCGCGCCCCACTGGCAGGTGTGGGCCGTCGAGCGCCGCGAGAACCTCCTCGAGGACCACTCGATGCTGGACCGCGCCAAGGCGCACCAGGCCACGTCCCAGCAGCTCTTCGACTACTACCTCGGCTGGCTCAGCCATCCCGCGGTCACGAAGCACTTCCAGCTGATCCCGGACGCCCAGGTCGCGTTCGCCCGCCAATGGGGCATGCAGGTCGCGGTGGAGGACCTGCACCGCGTCGTGCAGGCCGCGGCGCGTCACGGCGGCCGCGTCGTGCTCGGCGGTCACTCGCTCGGTGGATCGATCACGACGGCGTACGCCACCTGGGACTTCAACGGGCACGCGGGCGCGGCCGGCCTCTCCGGACTCGTGTTCATCGACGGGGCGAGCTCGCCGACGCCGGTGACCACCACGGCGGCGACGGCGTCGCTGCAGGCCCTCCAGACGGCATCTCCGTGGCTCACGTTCGGTGGGATCACCGCCCCCTACGCCGGTCTCTTCAACGCCGTCTCGTCGACGATCGCCCACAACGACCCCAACACGCCCGCGGTGCTGGCCTCGTTCCCGCTGCTCCCCAAGAACCTCACGGCGCCGGTCGCGGTGACGAACGTCGCCGGGTACGGCTACGCCCTCGACACCAAGACCTCACCGATGGGGCTGACCGCGGCCCAGGCCCATCTCGGCCAGCTCGCCGCCAGCGGCACTCCCCGCGGCTGGGACCCGACGGGCGCCCTGACACCGATCCAACGGTTCGCCGACATGTTCTCCGGCACCGGTCTCCCCGGTCACGACGGGACCGCCTGGTACCACCCGCAACGCCTCACCCTCGATTCCGGTGCCGTCGCCGACGGGAACACCAACCCGACCCAGGCCATCCTCGACGTCCACGCGACCCACGGCCACGACCTGCCGAAGACGTTGCGGATCTACGCGTTCGGTGCCGCGCTCGGCGGCCAGCGGGTCCTCGACGCGACGACCGCCCTCGCCGACCAGTCCCAGATCCCCGCCGGGCAGGTGACGCTCATCAACCGGGCGTCGGCCTATGCGCACAACGACCCCGCGGGGGCCAGCCCGACCAACGACTTCCTCGCCAACCTCGTGCCGTTCCTCGCCCACGTCGCCCCCTGACCGGCACGAGCGCCGCGGTCGGCGTGAAGCGCCGCCCGGCCTCACCCGAGCGCAGGTCAGCTGCTCGGGACGGTGGCCTTGCCTTTCGCGGTGACCGCACCCGGCGGGGGGACCACCCCCGCGTCGCCGGGCAGGCACGCCGACGGGTTCGCGGTCAGGCCCGGTGATGCGAGGGCCGGGGGCTCACGGAACGCGGGGCGGCCCTTCAGGTCGAGGCTGTCCAAGAGGTTGTCGGCGTTGGCGTCCCGGAAGGTGAGCGCGGGCAGGTTCCACTTCGTCTCGATCAGCTTCAGGATCGACGTGTGGTCGTGGACGACGTGCGACACGTAGTTGCGTCGCGCGAACGGTGACACGATCACCGCGGGGACCCGGAACCCGTAGCGGTCGTACCCGCCGGGTTGATCGGGCGGGACATGGATCTCGGGTGGGATGTCGTCCGGCTTGATCGCCCGGGGAGGCGGGACGTGGTCGTAGTACCCGCCGCCTTCGTCGTAGTTCCAGATGAGCACCGTCTTGTCCCAGCCCGGCCCGTGCATCGCGGCCTGCACGACCTTGGACGTGAATGCCTCACCGAGCTGGATGTTCTGGGGATCCTCTTCCGACTCGTGGCTGAAGTTCGGCTCCACGAGCGACACCGCCGGGAGGGAGCCCGCCGCGGCATCTGTGAAGTACTGGTTGAGGGGGGCGATCTTGTCCGGGTTGCCGTTCAGGACCGACTTGAACAACCCGACCGACGGCAGGTCGGTGTAGTAGTCACGCCACGAGATCCCGTGCGCGTTCAGCTGATCCATGATCGTCCCGTTCGCCGGCGACGGGGCGAGGATGTGCTGGACGTCGGTGCTGACGTTGCCGTACGCGGTGCCGGCCATGAGGAACCGACGGTTGGGATACGTCTGGCCGAGACAGGAGCTGAACCACCGGTCAGAGACCGGGAACGTCTTCGCCAGGCTGTAATAGAAGGGGATCGTCTCCGCAGTCCAGTAGCCCATCGCCACCGGACCGCTCGCCAGCACGAACCCGTCGTTCCGACCCGCGTTGAACGCCCGGTGGCTGGCGTTCCACGCCTGGGTCGGCCCGTGGTCGGTCTGGCAGGCGTTCGGCATCGGAAACGAGTGCACGACGTTGCCGTCCGCGTCCAGGTTGGAGTTCGTCGGACGGTGGTTGGACCCCAGCGTGAAGCCGTCCCCCCGCCCGAGCATCCCGAGGTAGCTGTCGAAGGAGTGGTTCTCCTGCATGACGATGATGATGTGCTCGATCTGGGGGAGCTGCGCCGTGCCCGCCGGCAGCCGCGGGAACGGCAGCGAACCCGGGTGACGCACCACCCGGCGGGTCGCCGTGTCCAGCACCGACCCCAGGCCGCTCGGCACCGCCATCGCCGCGCTCACCGCTGCGCCGGCCTGCAGGAACCGCCGTCGTGACATCCGATGATCCACCGTTCCACCCTTCTGTGCGCTCCGTGCGAGACCGTGCCCGCCCCTGACCTGACACGCGGCAGGCCGGCCTCCCGACCCTCGTCCCGCCCCGGCGGCGTGGCGCGTCACCACCCGCCCCCGGACGTCGGGGAGTCTCCGCCCTGACCCCCCGCCCCGTCCAGACGGCCCCCCTCGGTTCGCCCGCTGTTCACCCCCGCGCCTCGCCCGACGAAGCTCGAACCGCCCGTCGCTGGCTCCAGGCCGGCACGCTCGGTGACCCCGCGCCGGGCCCGCCCGGGCGCTCGCGCGTCGCTCCTCCCCCCGATGGGCCGGATCGGGGCCCTCCAGGGGGGTCTGGTAGCCTTCGCGTTCCCGCACATAGGCCGAGTCACGCATGCCCGATACGTCTGCAACCATCTCCGAGCATCGTCTCCATGAGACCGATACCGGCTCACCCGAGGTGCAGATCGCGATCCTCACGGAACGCATCAACCATCTCACGGAGCACCTGAAGGTCCACAGCAAGGACCATCACTCGCGCCGGGGCCTGCTCACGATGGTCGGTCGACGTCGTCGGCTGCTCGACTACCTGCGACGCAACGACGTCGAACGGTACCGGGCGCTCATCGCCAAGCTCGGCCTGCGTCGGTAATCGAGCCGCGCCGGTTGTCAGTCGCCAGCGCCCTGCTGGGACTCCTCCCCGGAGGAGAACCCCACCCGGACTCTGACCACTGGGAACCGGCTCCCCTTCCCTGAAGAGAGGAGCACGTTCCCGTGCCACCCATCAAGGTTTCTGGTGCCGTTGCACCTGACGGCAAGGTCATGGCCCTCGAGACTGGCCGTCTCGCCCCCCTCGCCGACGGCGCGGTTGTCGTCCAGATCGGCGACACCACCCTGCTGTCCACCGTCGTGACCAGCAAGCCCCGCGAAGGCATCGACTTCTTCCCCCTCACCGTCGACGTCGAGGAACGCATGTACGCCGCCGGGAAGATCCCCGGCTCGTTCTTCCGTCGGGAGGGACGACCCGGCGAGCAGGCCATCCTGACCTGCCGCCTCACCGACCGTCCGCTCCGCCCGTCGTTCCCCGAAGGGTTCCGCAACGAGGTGCAGGTCATCGCCACCATCCTCGGCGCCGACCTCGAGAACCCCCACGACATCGCCTCCATCAACGGGGCGTCCGCCGCGCTGATGATCTCCGGGATCCCGTTCAACGGCCCCATCGGGGCGGTCCGGATCGCCCACGTCGCCGGCGAATGGGTCGCGCACCCCACCTACCAGCAAGGCGATGAGTCCACGTTCGAGATGGTCGTCGCGGGGCGCAAGCTCGACGACGGCGACGTCGCCATCATGATGGTCGAAGCCGGCGGCACCGACGCCACCTGGAAGCTCTACGAGGACGGCGCCCCCAAGATCACCGAGGACGTCATCGCCGACGGACTCGAGTGGTGCAAGCAGTGGATCAACGCGTCGATCGACCTCCAGCTCGAGCTGGTCCGCAAGGTCCAGGAGGCCAGCGGCCCCATCGACGAGATCGCATATGAGCCCCGCTTCGACTACGACAGCGACGTCTTCGACGCCGTCGCGGACTCCGTCCGCGCCGCGACCGCCGAGGCGATGGCGATCGCCGACAAGACCGCCCGGAACGGCCGCCTCGACGAGATCGAATCCGCGGTCTGCGCCGAGCTCGCCGGTGCGGAGGGCACGCCCTTCGCCGACCGGCCGGGACAGGTCAAGAAGGCGTTCCGGGCCCTGCAGAAGCAAGTGGTGCGGACCCGCATCGTCGACGAAGGCATCCGCATCGACGGGCGCTCCACCACCGACATCCGGCCCCTCTCCGCCGACACCGGCCTCATCCCCACCGCGCACGGCACGGGCCTCTTCCAGCGGGGCGAGACCCAGGTGCTCAGCGTCGCCACCCTCGGGATGCCCCGCATGGAGCAGATGCTCGACACCATCGGCGTCGACGACCGCAAGCGCTACATGCACCACTACAACTTCCCGCCCTTCTCCACCGGTGAGACCGGCAGGGTCGGGTCCCCCAAGCGACGCGAGATCGGCCATGGTGCCCTCGCCGAGCGGGCCCTCGTCCCCGTCCTCCCGACCGCCGAGGAGTGGCCGTACACGATGCGGATCGTGTCCGACGTCTTGTCGTCGAACGGCTCCACGTCGATGGCGTCGGTGTGCGGCTCGACGCTGTGCCTGATGGACGCGGGCGTCCCGATCAAGGAGCCCGTCGCCGGCATCGCGATGGGACTCGTCCACGTCGAAGGTAAGTACACGACCCTGACCGACATCCTCGGCGCGGAAGACGCCTTCGGCGACATGGACTTCAAGGTCGCGGGCACCCGCGACTTCGTCACTGCGCTGCAGCTCGACACCAAGATCAGCGGTCTGCCCGCGGACGTCCTCACCCAGGCGCTCCGCCAGGCCCACGAGGCCCGACTCAAGATCCTCGACGTGATGAACGACGCGATCGCCGCTCCCCGCGACGACGTGAAGCCCACGGCACCGAAGATCATCAGTTTCGAGATCCCGATCGACAAGATCGGTGAGGTGATCGGCCCGAAGGGCAAGGTGATCAACACCATCACCCAGGAGACCGGCGCCGACGTCTCCGTCTCCGATGACGGGGCAGTCGGGACCGTCACCGTCGGGTCGAAGGAATCCTCGGCGGTCGAAGAGGCCCGACGACGCATCGAGCTGATCCTCGATCCGCCCACCGCCGACCTCGGCGCCGAGTACACCGGCAAGGTCGTCAACATCACCAAGTTCGGCGCCTTCGTGAACGTGCTTCCCGGCAAGGACGGCCTGCTCCACATCTCGAAGCTCGGCCGCGGCAAGCGCATCGACCGGGTCGAAGACGTCCTGAGCCTCGGCGAGGAAGTCACCGTCCGCGTCGACGACATCGACAACGCCGGGAAGCTCTCCCTCAGCCTCGCGGGCGACGAGGACCAGGACCGCGGCGACGACGACGACCGGGCCCCCCGCGCGGACGCCCCGGCGCGGCGACCCGAGCGGGACCGCGAGCCCCGCGAGCGGCGGGACCGGGCGCCCCGCGAGGACCGCGAGGACCGCGAGCCCCGTGGCGACCGGGGCAGCGAAGGCGGCGACCGGGACGTCGCCTCCTTCGAGGACCGCTGGGAAGCCCAAGCCAAGGACGAGTTCGGCGATCTCGGGCCGGGCGAAGCGGCTCGAGCCGGCGCCCCCGGCGGAGGCGGCGGGCGGCCCCGTCGGCGGCGCCGCTGACCGGGCGAGGCTCAACCCGCCGGGCGACGATGCCGATCACGCCTCGATGATCAGGCGCACCCGCCTGGACTCGGGGCTGCGCGTGGTCACCGAGGCCATGCCCCAGCTCCGGTCCGTCGCGCTCGGCTTCTGGGTCGGGACCGGCTCCCGAGACGAGCCCGCGGAGTGGGCCGGGGTCAGCCACTTCCTCGAGCATCTGCTCTTCAAAGGGACCGAGCGGCGCGACGCGGCGACGATCGCCGAGGCCATCGAATCCGTCGGCGGCGACATGAACGCGTTCACCGCCCAGGAGGTCACCACCTTCTACGTCCGCGTCCCCGACGAGCAGCTCGACCTTGCCGCCGACATCCTCTCCGACATCGTCTGGCGGCCCTCCCTGCGGTCCCCCGAGATCGAATCGGAACGTCAGGTCATCCTCGAAGAGCTCCACATGCGCGACGACGAGCCCGAGGACCTCGTCCACGACGTGTTCAGCGAAGCGGTGTTCCCCGAGCATCCCATCGGACGCGAGGTGATCGGCTCCGCCGAGACGATCCAAGCCATGCAGCGCGCCGACATCGCGGCGTTCCACGCCCGCCACTACCACCCGAGCAACGTGGTCGTCGCCGCCGCCGGGAACCTCGACCACGACCACATTGTCGAGCTCGTCGCCGACGCGGTCGCGGACCTCAACGGGAACCGGCCCCCGCGTGACCCGTACTCCGGGGAGCCGCCGCCCCGCACGCTCGCGGTGCGCGAACGACCCGGCGAGCAGGCCCACCTCGTCCTCGGCATGCGAGCCCTCCCGCACCACGACCCCGACCGGTACGCGCTGACCGTCCTCAACCAGGCCCTCGGCGGCGGGATGTCGTCCCGGCTGTTCCAGGAGGTGCGTGAGCAGCGGGGGCTGGCGTATTCCGTGTACTCGTTCCGCGCCGCGCTCCAAGAGACCGGCATCCTCGCCGTGTCCGCCGGCACTGCTCCCGAGCGCTTCGACGAGCTCCTCGACGTGCTCGAGGACCAGCTCGACCGGGTCGTCACCGACGGTGGCGTCACCGAACGGGAGCGGCGCAGCGCCCAGGGGCACCTGCGGGGCTCGCTCGCCCTCTCCCTCGAGAGCTCGGGGAGCCGCATGCACCGCCTGGGCCGCAGCGAGCTCACGCTCGGTGAGATCCCTAGCCTCGACGAGCTCGTCGCCCGGGTCGAGGAGGTCGACGCCGACGACATCGCCCGGGTCGTGGAACGGGTCCTCCGGCCCGGCGTCCGCACCCTCGCCGTCGTCGGCCCTGTCACTCCCGACCGGGTCGCCGAACGGGTCGCCTAGCCTCTCGGCGTGACACGAGTGGGGGTCTTCGGCGCCGCCGGCCGGATGGGACGCACCGTCTGCGCCGCCATCGCCGCCGAACCGGACCTCGACCTCGTCGCCGCCGTCGACCCGTACCACGCCGGCATCGACCTCCAACAGCTCGGCATCGCGGGCACCGGCCTCCAGGTCGCGGGGTCACCAGAGGCGTTCACCGACGCGAACGTCGAGGTCGCGGTCGACTTCACCGTCCTCGCCGCCGCCCGCACCAACCTCGAATGGTGCGCCGATCACGGAATCCACGCCGTCGTGGGCACCACCGGGTTCAGCTCCACCGACCTCGACGAGCTCCGCGCCCGGTTCAAGGCGGCGCACGCGAACGCCGTCATCGCCCCCAACTTCTCCATCGGCGCAGTGCTGCTGATGCGCTTCGCGGAGCTCGCGGCGCCGCTCTTCGACACGGCCGAGATCATCGAGCTCCACCACGACGAGAAGATCGACGCCCCTTCCGGGACGGCGCTGCTCACCGCGGAGCGGATGGCGGCCGCGTCGGGCGACTGGGCCCCCGACCCGACCACCAAGGTCGTCCTCGACGGCGCCCGCGGGGGCGATGGCCCCGCCGGGATCCGGGTCCACTCCGTACGGCTCCGCGGCCTCGTCGCCCACCAGGAGGTGCTCCTCGGCACCACCGGCCAGACCCTCACCATGCGCCACGACAGCTTCGACCGGTCCTCGTTCATGCCCGGAGTGGTCCTCGCCGTCCGGGCCGTCACCGATCGTCCGGGGATCACGGTCGGCCTGGATCCGCTGCTCGATCTGTGAGCCCGGCCATGGCCGAGCCCACCGACCCCCGCCGCCCCGTCCTCGCGGGCGCGTACGAGTGCATCGCCCGCGACGGCGTGGCCAAGGTCACCCTCGACGACGTCGCCAAGACGTCCGGCGTCTCCCGAGCCACCATCTACCGGCTGTTCCCCGGTGGGCGCGACCAGCTCCTCCGCGAGACCGTCGGCTGGGAGATGAACCGCTTCTTCGCTGCGCTCGCCGTCGCCGTCGCCGACGCCCCCGACCTGCCCCGCCGCCTCGAGACCGCGCTCACCTTCGCCCACCGGGCCGTCCGCGACCATGCCGTCCTCCAACGGACCCTCGCCCAGGAGCCCGGCGCGCTCCTGCCGCTCATGACGGTCGAGCAGCACCGGGTCATCCGCTACATCAGCGACTACCTCCGGCCCGACCTCGCCGCCGAGGAGGCCGCGGGCCGGCTCCGACCCGGGGTCGACGTCGACCACGCCGCCGACTTCCTCGCCCGCATGGGCCTCTCCCTGATCGGCAGCCCCGGCCGATGGGACCTCGAGGACCCCGACGCGGTCCGGAGCCTGGTCCGCACCGAGCTCCTCGCCGGCATTCTCCGGCCCGAGGACCGGGCTGAGTAGGACTTACTCAAGACGCCCGGCCCGCATCACGCCAGGATTCGGGACAGTCAGGCCGGCGTCCGCCGGTCCACCGACCTCGGAGGAGCCAGCCCTATGGGGATGTTCAAAGACATGAACAAGATGACGAAGCAGGCCAAAGACATCCAGAAGGCGCAGGGCAAGCGCACCGGCATGATCGGCATGCTGCGCGACATGCCCAGCACCCTCAGCCAGGCGAGCAGCGCGGTCGACGACGCCATGGCCCTCCAGGCCGACATCCAGAAGCAGCAGGCCCTGCTGACGACCGGCACCCAGGGCAAGGCGACCATCAAGAACTTCACCGACACCGGCACCCTGGTGAACTTCAACCCCCAGGTCGTCCTCGACCTCGAGGTCACCTGCCCGGGCCAGGCCGCCTACGCCGCGCAGCTCACGACCTCGGTCCCCCAGGTCTACCTCGGCAAGCTTCAGCCCGGAGGCACCATCGGGGTCCGCGTCGACCCGTCGGACCCGACGTCCATCGCCATCGACTGGGCCGCCAGCGCCGGAGTCTGAGCTCGTTCGGCGACCCCACGGGGGCGGCCCTCGGGCCGCCCCCCGCCGGTCGTCGCCCGGATCGCTCCACCCCAGGCGCCGGCGGGACAACGGGGGCGAGAAAGACCCCTCGGGCTCCGCCGGGGGTGGGGTTCCGACGGAGCCCTCGAGAGGCCTGCGCGTGTCCTACCCGCCACCCCGCACCGCGAACCGCGGCCCGGGCACGTCGACCGAAAGGTTGACGCTGAGACGAAATCAGTCCTATCGTCTCAGGTGTGAGCGGATCCGTCACCGACCTTGAGGCGGCCGCCCCGGCCCGGCCTGACCTCGAGGCGCGCGCCATCGCCGCGCTCCTCAGCTGCGTCGCCCGCCAGGGCCTCCGCAAGACCACCCTCGACGACGTGGCCCGGGAGGCCGGCTGTGGCCGCGCCACCCTCTACCGGTACTTCGCGAGCAAGCAGGCGCTGCTCAGCACGGCCGGCCACGCCGAAGCGACCCGAATCGTCACCGTGCTGCGCGGCGCCGCCGCCGCCACCGACACCCTCGAGGACGCGGTCGTCGCGCTGCTCGTCACCGCGGGCGCCGAGCTCGGCGCCCACCCCGCGCTGCGCTTCGTCGCCGACTTCGAACCCGACTGGCTCCTCCCGCACCTCGCGTTCGCCGGCGGGGATCGCTTCCTCGCCGCTGCCGCCGACGCGCTCGCACCGGCCGTCGAGCCGTTCGTCGGCACCGCCGACGCGCCCCGCGCCGCGGAGTGGATCGCCCGCGTCGGGCTCTGCCTCCTCTGCTCACCGACCGCACCCGTCGCGCTCGACGATGACCGCTCGGTCCGCCGCTACGCCCGCGAATTCATCCTCCCCGCCCTCGACCCGCTCTCCGTTCGTTCGCCTACTCCCACCCAGAGGTGACTTCCATGTCCAGCACCGAAGAACTCATCGGCCGCGCCGACGTGAACGACATCGACGCCATCCTCGCTGTCACCAACACCGACGTCGACGCGGTCGCGCACGCCGTGCGCGCCAACGCCGACGCCCTCTTCACCTGGGACTACGAGCAGTCCCGCGCGCCCCTCAAGCGCCTGTACGAGAAGGCGAAATCCTCCCAGTGGAACGCCACCGACCTGCCCTGGGACACCGACGTCGACCAGGAAGAAGTCGCGGCCGCGAACCAGATCCAGAACGGCTGGGGCCAAGAAGGGCGCGTCGACGTCACCGGCACCCCGTTCGAGAAATGGGGCGACAAGGAATGGCTGGCCTTCGGGATCGAGTCCCAGAACTGGACCCTCTCGCAGTTCCTCCACGGTGAGCAGGGCGCGCTGATCTGCACCGCGCAGATCGTCGAGACCGTCCCCTGGATCGACGCCAAGTACTACGCGTCGACCCAGGTCATGGACGAAGCCCGCCACGTCGAGGTGTTCAGCCGGTACCTGACCGAGAAGCTCTCCGGCACGTACCCGATCAACGCCCACCTCAAGATGCTGCTCGACGACATCATCGCCGACAGCCGCTGGGACATGACCTACCTCGGCATGCAGATCATGGTCGAAGGACTGGCCCTCGCCGCCTTCGGGTTCATGCACCAGATGTCGACCGAGCCGCTCCTCAAGCAGCTCCTCCGCTACGTGATGAGCGACGAAGCCCGCCACGTCGCGTTCGGTGTCCTCTCCCTCAAGGAGTACTACGCCCAGCTCGACGCCGCCGAGATCCGCGAACGCCAGGAGTTCGCGTTCGAAGCCGCCGTGCGGATGCGCGACCGGTTCCTCCAGCAAGAGGTCTGGGAGAAGATGGGCATCGACGTCAAGGAAGCGGTGAAGGTCGCGATGCAGGACCCCGACCGGCCCATCTTCCAGGCGATGCTGTTCTCCAAGATCGTCCCCAACTGCAAGAAGCTCGGCCTCCTCGACGCCGCCGACGGATGGCTCCGCGACCGGTTCACCGACCTCGGCGTCATCCAGTTCGAGGACTGGGTCGACACCGGCGAGGAGTACACCGCCCTCGACGAGGTCGCCAAGGACCGCGCCGCCGCCCCCGCGTGACGGCGACGCGCCCCACAACCAATCCGCGCTCCCGCACCAACGCCGACCCGGTCGGGGCCCGTGCCGTCGAGGCAGTAACTTCGACGACGTGACCGCGTCGACCCGCCTCGTGTTCCTGGGCGGCCTGGGCGAGATCGGCCGCAACTGCATGTGCCTCGAGGTCGACGGCCGCCTCCTGGTCATCGACTGCGGGCTCATGTTCCCGGAAGCAGACATGCCGGGAATCGACCTCGTCCTCCCCGACTTCACGTTCCTCCGCGAGCACGCCGACCAGGTCGACGGCATCGTCGTCACCCACGGCCACGAAGACCACGTCGGTGGTCTCGCCTACCTCCTCCGGGACGTCGCTGCCCCCATCTACGGCTCCGCGCTGTCCCTCGGCCTGGCCCGCAACCGCATCGAGGAGGCCGGCGTCCTCGGCCGCACCGAGCTGATCCCCGTCCGAGACGGCGACCGCCGCCGCATCGGCCCCGTCGAGTGCGAGTTCATCCCCGTCGCCCACTCCGTCCCGCACGCCTTCGCCGTCGCCTACTTCACCCCCGCGGGGACGATCATCCACACCGGCGACTTCAAGCTCGACCTCACCCCCGTCGACGGGCGCCGAACCGACCTCGGCCGCCTCGGCGAGCTCGGCCGCGCCGGCGTCCGCCTCCTCCTCTCCGACTCCACCAACGCCGAACGTGCCGGCTTCACCGCCTCGGAATCCACCGTCGGGGTCATCATGCGCGACCTCATCCGCGACCACCCCGACCGGCGATTCATCGTCGCCTCGTTCGCGTCGCACCTGCACCGCGTCGAGCAAGTCGCCCGCGAAGCCGTCGCCGCCGGCCGCCACGTCGCGTTCCTCGGGCGGTCCATGACCCAGAACGTCAGCCTCGCCCGCGAGATGGGACTCCTCGACCTCCCCGCCGACCGCGTCATCGACCCCGAAGACGTGGCCCGCTACGCCCCAGGCGAGGTCTGCATCATCTGCACCGGCTCCCAGGGCGAGCCCATGAGCGCCCTCGCGCTCATGGCCAGCCACGAGCACAAGTTCATCAAGGTCAGCGACGACGACATCGTCGTCCTCTCCGCGCACGCCATCCCCGGCAACGAGCCCAATGTCCACCGCGTCATCGACGGTCTCCACCGCGCCGGCGCGCTCGTCATCCACGAGAGCACCTCGCCCGTGCACGTCTCGGGCCACGCGTCCCGCGAAGAGCTGAAGTTCGTCCTCGGTCTCGTCGAACCCGAATGGTTCGTCCCGGTCCACGGTGAGTACCGGCATCTCGTCCACCACGCCGCGCTCGCCGAGGACATGGGCCTCGCACCCGACCACGTCCTCATCTGCGAAGACGGCGACGCCGTCACCCTCGACGACGACGGCGTCGAGGTCGAACGACGCGCCGTGCCCGCGGGCTACCAGTACGTCGACGGGATCGGCGACGACATCAGCCACGGCGTCCTCCGCGACCGGCGCACCCTCGGCGAAGAGGGCTTCGTCGTCGTCATCGTCACCGTCGACGCCGGCACCGGCGAGATCATCACCGGACCCGAGATCGTCACTCGGGGCTGGGTCTATGAGGCCGAAGCCGACGAGCTCCTCGGAGACGCCAAAGCGGCCGTGCGCGCCGCGCTCACCACCGCCGCCGACGACGGCCCCGTCGAGTTCGAAGCGCTCCGCCGCCACGCCCGCCGGGCGCTCGGCAAGCTCATCAACGAACGGACCCGCCGCCGGCCCGCCGTCATCCCGGTAATCCTCGAAGTCTGAGCGGGTGCCGACACGGCGATGACCATCCGGGACTGGTCCAACTTCATCGGCGGCCGCACCGCGCTCGTCACCGGCGCCGGCGCCGGCGTCGGACGGGCCATCGCCATCCAGATGGCTCGCGCCGGCGCCGCCATCTGGGTCAACGACCTCGACCAGGGCCGCGCCGACGGCGTCTGCGCCGAGATCGAACGCGAGGGAGGCACCGCCCGGCCCGTCCTCGCCGACGTGTGCGACGGCGACTCGGTCGCCGGCATGCGCGACACCACCGGGCCCCTCGACATCCTGGTCAACAACGCCGGTACCGGCGTCCGATCCTGGAGCGACGACGTCCGCCTCGTCCCCTTCGTCGAGACCGGACCCACCGACTGGGACCCGGTCATCCGCGTGAACCTCGCCGGCGTGCTCCACGTCACCCGCGCGTACCTCCCCGCCATGATCGAGCAACGCTGGGGCCGGGTGCTCGTCATCGTCTCCGACGCCGGCCGGCGCGGCGAGCGCAAACAAGTCGTCTACGGCGCCGCCAAAGCCGCGGCCATGGGCTTCGCGCGCGGCCTCGCCGCCGAAGTCGGGCGTGACGGCGTCACCATCAACTGCATCTCCCTCGGCTCGATGAAGCACGCCGCCCTCGCCGACGCCATCGACGCCGACCCCGACCTCGAGACGAAGCTCGCCCGCGCCTACCCCGTCGGGCGTCTCGGCCACGTCGAGGATCCCGCCCCCCTCGCCGTGCTGCTGTGCAGCGACGCCGCCGAGTGGATCACCGGCCACGTGTATCCCGTCGACGGCGGCTACGCCCCGTCCCTCTGACCCTCGAAGGGCCCATCGGCCCCGCTCGGTGCCCACGAGCCCAGTGTGTCCACTGAAAGATTTGGGGCTGGTGTTAGCGTGCCCAGGTGGCGTCCCGCACCACCACCCGCTCGCCCCGCCGCGCCTCCCGCCCGGCGAAGAAGTCGACCACGACGCGCTCCACCGCCACCCGGCGTCGCCCCCCACCCCCCGAGCCGCCCCGCTGGGACTTCGCGGCGGCCGCCCGCCGCCAGCTCGGCGCCCACCGCAACGACGCCATCGGCGTCGGGCTCCTCGTCCTCGCCGCGCTGACCGCCCTCGGGCTCGCCTCCGACCTCGCCGGCACCCTCGGCCGCGGGCTCGCCGACACCCTCGGCGCC
>DATISY010000130.1:0-3695 GCA_035468285.1 Acidimicrobiia bacterium
CCGCGCCGGGGAACTCGATGGTCATCGTCCGCATCCGTCGCCAGGCGCGGTCGATCGAGCGAGCCGATGGCGGGGCGGTGCGTTCAGTCAGCAACGCGTAGGTGTCGACCCACGCCGCGGCGAGGAAGCCGCCCCGATGGAGGAACGCGACGAGCTCGGCGATCAGGTCAGGCTGGAGACCACCGTCGATGAGCCCGCCGGCGGTGAGGTCGCGCACGTCACGGGTGCCGTCGAGTGAGGCGATGAGCTCGGCCTCGACGCCCGACAGCCGAATATACGTTCGATCCCGAGGGTTGTGGAGCACCGCGTGGACACCCTGCCAAGGGCTGATGAAGCGAACCAGCTCGACGTCAGAAGCCAGGCACGGCCGCTGGGCCCCCGGGTCGAGGATCGCGTCCAGCGCCGCGAAGGCGTCGCTCACCGCCGGAGCATAGGTGACCTGACCTCGCCCCGATGTGGTTGACTAATCGGGGAACGGGGCCCCCCGCTGTGAGCACCGGCCGCCCGTCGATTGGGAGAGGATCCAATGGCGAAGATCAAGCCCAGCGCACCGAGCAAGGCCAAGAAGCAAGCCACGGCCAAGGCGGCCACGTCGACCAACCGCACAACCCGCGGCGTACAGAACAACACCAACGCCACGACCCGCAAGACCCGCGGCTTAATAGAGAACACCAACGCCACGACCCGGACGACCCGCGGCTTCACGTCGAACACCAACGCCACGACCCGGAAGACCCGCGGCTTGCTCCCGAACACCAACGCCACGCTTCGCGTCTCGCTCTGAGCGCGACGCGGGCTCATTCGCGGCTGGCGACCCGCGCTCGCGCCTGTGTGGCGCGCGGCGAGTACCAAGAAGCCGTCGGGTTGTTCGTGGAGGCCCTCGGCGGTCTTGAAGCCGCCGAAGGCGCGGAGTCGTTGCCGGTCGCGCGGCTACTCAACGAGTTGGGTGTGGCCTGCAAGTTCGCGGGACGCTTCGACGAGGCGGAGGTGTCCTACCGCCGCGCCATCGGCCTCGTCGAGCGGATCGAGGGTTTCGAGTGCGAAGACATGGCCAACCTGCTGCACAACGTCGGTGGCCTGGCGCACTCCCGGCATCTCTACGCCGACGGTCTTACCCCGGCTCGCGAGAGCCTTGTCTTGCGCGAACGCCTCTTCGGCCCGAGCGACGTCGCAGTGGCGACTGACGCAGCAGCGCTGGCCGCCTTACTCGAGGGAACCGGCGACTACGCCGAGGCGGAGGGCCTGTACGCGCGGGCGGTGGAGATCCTCGACACCGCCGGCGCCGTCCGCGAGGCAGCCATGGCTCGAAACGGTCTCGGATCGGCCTGCCAGGAACTCGAACGATACGACGAGGCCGAAGCCCACTATCGGCTGGCCTTGGCCGCGCTCGAGGAAACGACCGACGGCGACCACCCCGATCTCGGTCACGTGCTCAACAACCTCGCCACCCTCCATCGCCGTCGCGGCGAGGACGTCGAGGCACGGGCACTACTGGCCCGCGCCCATCAGATCATGTTGGCGCGACTCGGTCCTGACCATCCCGTGACCGTCGAGGTCGCGGGCAATCGACGCCGGGTCGAGGCCAGTCCTTCGCCGTACCGGTAGCGGTCGAGCCGCGCGCCCGGGTCCGTCAGGGGCGGCGTCACATCGTGCCGGTGCGACCGAACCGGTAGTAGCCGGCGAACTGCTTGTTCACCTCGTCGGGCAGCGGGACGACGGTCCCGAGCGTGCGGGCGCCCCAGACGATCTCGGCGGTTCGCTCGATGAGCGACGCGATGTGCAGTACGTCTTTCGGTGTCTTTCCCACCGCGAAGAGACCGTGGTTCGCCATCAGCACCGCGGCCTTCTTGGCGACTCGTCCTGCGACCTCGGCGGCGAGCTCGTCGGTGCCGGTGGTCCGGTACTCGGCGACCTCGACGTCACCGCCGACGAACACGTCGAACTCCTCGATCACCGCCGGGATCGGTTGGCGGGTCAGGGCGAACATGGTGGCGAACTTGGCGTGGCAGTGCATGGTCGCCCCGATGTTGTCGTGCTCCCGCAACGCGCTCAGGTGCAATGCCTTCTCCGTGGTCGGGCCCCGGGTCCCTTCGAGCACGTTGCCGTCGAGGTCACAGACGACGAGGTCGTCGAGCGTCATCTCCATGTAGTCGAGCGACGAGGGGGTGAGGACGGCGTTGCCATCGGGGAGCCGGGCGCTGAGGTTCCCCGCCGTGCCCTCGACGAGGTTCGTGCGCAGCATCTCCTTCGCGGCCCAGAGCACCTGGGCTTTCGTCTCGTCGGCGGTCAGGGTCGTGGAGCTCACGCGAGCACCTCCGGGTTCACGAGGTTGTCGGGCTTGCCACCCGCGAGGAGGGTGGCCAGGCCGTCAGCGATCAGCTTCGAGTGGTTGGCTTCGGTGTCGTAGGTGGCACCCCCGATGTGGGGGGTGAGGACGACGTTGCCCATCCCGACGAGCGGGTGATCGACGGCGAGGTGCTCGCCTTCGAAGTGGTCCAAGCCCGCCCCCGCGAGGTGGCCCGACTGGAGCGCGGCGATGAGGGCGTCGGTGTCGTGCAGCACCGCTCGGGCGGTGTTCAGGTAGATGGCGCCGTCGCGCATCTGGTCGAACTCGGGTGCGCCGATGAGGCCTGTGGTCTCGGGGCTCACGACGGCGTGCATCGACACCACGTCGGCTTCGGTCAGCAGGTCCTCCAGCGAGTGCGTCGCGTCGGGGGAGTACGGGTCGTACGCCACCACGCGCATCCCGAGGCCCTCGAGGCGCCAACGGGTGGCGCGCCCGACCGCGCCGAGCCCGACGATCCCCGCGGTGCGCCCGGCGAGCTGCCAGGCCCGGAACCGCTGGTACGGGATCGTGCCGTCCCGGTAGGTCTGATCCTCTCGGACGTCACGGTCCGCTCGGACCACGCCGCGGTTGACCGCGAGGAGGAGCGCGACGGTGAGCTCGGCGACGGCGTCGGCGTTGCGCCCCGGGGCCCGCAGGACCGGGATCCCCCGCTCGGTGGCGGCCGCGACGTCGACGTTGTTGGGGTCGCCCCGGCACGAGCCGATCACCCGCAACCCGACGTCGAGGACCGGGCCCTGGACGAAGTCCGACTCGACGATGAGGACGTCGGCGTGCTCGGCCTCGACCCGCTCGGCGAGCTGCTCCCCGTTCAGGATCCGGATGGGGGACTGGTCGATCCAGGGATCCAGGACCACGTCGGCGATGGATCGCAGCGTGTCGAGGCCCTCCCCGCGGAACGGGGCGGTCACCAGGGCAGTCGGGCGGTCGCTCACGCGGGGATCATATGACCCGCCCCTGACGCGGGTGTCAGGTCACAGGGGCCCGCGGAGGGCCGAGGCGGCTCCCCCAGAACCCTGACTACCGTGTCAGGTCCCGGGGCGGCGGCGGAGGAACGATGCCCATCCACTACGAGCGGGACGACGAGCACATCGTCCTGATCACCATTGACCGGCCGGAAGCCAAGAACTCGGCCGACATGGAGCACTTCAAGCTGCTCCGGGAGGCCTGGGAGCGTTTCGACGCCGACCCCGAGGCGTGGGTGGCGATCATCACCGGGGTCAAGGACGCCTTCTTCACCGGCGCCGACCTGAAGCGCTACATCCCCGAGATCACCAAGCTGCAGTCCCAGATCGCCGACGGCGGGGTCGCCGAGATCGACGGGTACCGCCTCGACGACGGCACCAAGTCG
>DATISY010000131.1:0-28673 GCA_035468285.1 Acidimicrobiia bacterium
TGTCGTACGCCGAGCCTCAACTACCGCCGAGCTTCTGCATCCTGGCCGCCGCGACCGCGTCGTTCCTCATCGCCTTCCTCGTGACGGCACGACCCCGCCGAATCCTTTGGCGAACGACACGAGCGGATGTCGACGCCCCCCTGCCGCTGCCCCCAACCAGGTGACGGGCGCAGGAGCGACGTTCGGGGGCCGTCCCGACGAGACCCGGCACGGATCTGGTTGCGCGCTGTCTCACCGTCCGACGACGCTGAGTGCGACGAAGATCATCTCGGCCCTACACGCGCGCTTCTTGCCGCGCGCCGCGATGCCTGGCTCGTCGTCGCCGGAACCCGCAGCCCGGCGGCCGATCCCTCCGCCGAGCGCGCGGGGGCCCTGGCCGCCCGACCACCGGTACACCGCGTCGGCCCGGAAGCGCCGGTTACGAGGCTCGACGGAGTCGTGCCGCCGGGACGGCCACGGGGTCGCTCCGCGCGACCCAGCTCGGCTCGGACGGCGTCGAGCGTCGTCACCGCGGTGGAGCTGTAGCGGGTGGCGCGGCGCGACGGGACCCGTTTCATCGGGCGGAGAGCGAGCTCCGATTCGTGATGCGACCAGGGCGTGAGCTCGAGCTCGACGCGCACCGGCCGTCCCAGCCCCGCGAGGAAGAGCCGCCCGGGAAGCCGCCGGCTCACGCCCGGCGGCGCGGCGTCCAAGGCCTCGCGGAGCCGGAGGGACCCCAAGGCCCGCCCGGGGGAGAGCTGACCCGTGAGCAAGTCGAGCGCGGTCGTCGCCGCTTCCAGGGGCAGCTGTATTCGCCGGCTCAAGTACCACGTCGTCGGTGTCGTGGGGTCCTCCATTGTCGCTCCTCGGGTTGGCGTCACCGTCAGTGTCGACCGCCGACATGTCGATCCGGTCACGCGTGTGCGGCGTCACCGCGACTGATGTGTGAACGCTCAATATCGTGACGGTCGTCACAAGCCCAGGGAGACGGGCCACGGCTGCGCTCCTCGGGCCGCCGCCGTGACGCCCTCTCGGCGCGATCAGCAGCAACGCGCCGAGCGCGGCGAGCGCGACCACGATCCTGTGACCGCCCAACGCGCCCATCGGGGGGCCCGTCCGTCGAACCGCCACCCGTTGAGGCAACCGTCTGCTCGACGGTGAACGCTGCCTCCTCCTGGAGGGGCCGCGCCGGGCCCGGTACTGCCAGGAAGGAGCCGCGGCGGGCGACGGAAGGTCGTCGCCGGTTCCTGTCGACGAATTGCGCGGGTGGCCCGACCACGCGACCGTCGGGCGGCCTTTACGATGAACCCGGATGCGTCACGACGAGGGCAGTGCGCGGGCCCGAGCGATCGCCGGGGCCCTCGAGCCGGTCGCGGGCCAGGTGTACTTCTCGCCCGAGTGCCACGCGGGTTACGCGGCGCTGGGATTCGGGCACAGCCCGGGCGCAGTGGGCAACGTCGCTCTGCCTGACGGAGCCGCGTACTTCTGCAGCCGGGGCTCCGTCATGGGTCAGGTGCCGGGCGAGGTCATCGCGGCGGCGTTCGGCGTGTTCAACCCGGCGGCGGTCGTACCGGCCGTGACCTACGGATGGACCTTGACCGATGCCGAAACGATCAATGACGCTCGGACCGACGGCGCCATCGCCCAGCTCGTGCGCATTCTCGGCGCGACTCCGGACGGGCTAGCGGACGCGACGGCCTTGTTAACGGACGCCAACGAGCCGCTCCGACCCGAGGGGCGTCCGCTCTACGCGGGGCTCCTCAGCCTCGGCCTGCCAGGTGACCCGATGGGAGACCTCTGGCGGCTGGCGGACCGTCTCCGCGAGTACCGCGGTGACGCCCACACCGCCGCGTGGACGTCCGCAGGCTTCGACGCCGCGGAGATCGGCCTGCTCACCGAGCTGTACTGGGGGCTCCCGAGCCGCTCCTACGTGCGCACCCGAGCCTGGACCGACGACGACCTGGACGCGGCCGAGGCGTCCCTCGTCGACCGGGGGCTGCTCGCCGACGGGGCTCTCACCCCCGCGGGCCGCACCGAACGTGAGGACGTGGAGCGCGCGACCGACCGGCAATGCCGCCCGATCGTCGATGCGCTCGGTGACGGTGCGGAGACCCTCGTCGCGCTCCTCACTCCGTGGGGGACTACGATCCGCGCCGCCGGTGGCTACCTGGCGTCGGGCCCGCACGACCTGGCTCCCTCCTAGCATCGGGCGCCCCGACCCGGTTGCGGTCGTAACCTCGTCGGATGACCGGCGTCGAGCTGTTCATCGACCCGAGCTGCCCGTGGGCTTGGATCACCGCCCAATGGGCCCGCGACGTCGCTCCCCAACGCGACCTCACGGTGGTCTTGCGGTCGTACTGCCTCGAGATCCGCGACGACTACGGCGTCGCGGCGGCCGTCCCGGAACGGCTCCGCGACCTCGTCATCGCCGCGCACGCGGTCTCTCACCGCATGCTCCGAATCTTCGAAGCGGCCCGTGCCGAGTCGGGTGACGACGCCGTCCACCGCCTCTACACAGAATGGGGCCGTCGATTCTTCACCGAGGACCGCCCCGCTGACGACGATCTGCTCGCGCAGACGGTCGCCGCGTCTGGGCAGACGACCGGCCTCGTCGCCGCGGCCGACGACGAGAAGTGGGACGCCCCGATCGTCGAGGCAATGGAGGTCGCGTACGCCTTTGGGGGCCCGAAGACCCAGACCCCGACCATCGTCGTGCGCGACGAACCTCCCCATGGCTTCAAGGGGCCGGTGATGGCTCCCGCCCCGACCGGGCCCTCCGCGGCGCGCCTCTGGGACGCCATCCAGGTGCTCTCCCAAGAGACCGGGTTCTTCGAGATCACCCGGCCCCGTGCCAGCCCGCCCCGACCGCCGACCCTCGACTAGCGCTCACGACGCGGTGCGGTGGAGAACCCGGACGCGTCGCCGTCCGACCGGGCTCCCGTACGCCGGGGAGCACCCCGGGTCGGCGTACCGCGACGCGGAACGGGCCGCCGTCGACGTGTTCGTGCTCCCCGATTTCCTGACGGACCTCGAGTGTCTCGGGCTGCGCACGGAGATGGACATGGCCCGCCAGGTGACCGGAGCTGTCCGGACGCCCGACGAACCCGAGGCGGACAGCATCGATCCTTCCGGTCGGAGCGCCCGGGACTGTGATGTCTCCGACGAGACGGTTCGCGCGATCGGCCGGCGAATCGCTCACCTCGCGCCGCGCCTTGCCGCGCACTTCGGCCAGGACCTCGCCGAATTCGAGACCCCTCACTTCGTCGTGTACGGGCCCGGAGATTTCTACCGATCCCACCGCGATCTCTACCGGGACGTGGTCGTTCCCGACCCGATCGCCCGCCGCCGTGTGTCGGTCGTGATCTTCCTCAACGACACGCTCGACTTCCAACGCGCTGCGGCGTTGCCTGCCGCGGAACCGGCGCCGCGTTATGGCGGCGGGATCCTCCGTCTCGCCTCGCATGACGCATCCGAACTCGCCGCGGAGCGCGCCTGGCCGGTGCCCGCCCGCCAGGGGCTGCTCGTGGCGTTCCTCGCGGACACCTGGCACGAGGTCACACCGATCACGGACGGCCGCCGCTACACGATCGTCACCCTCCTGTTGGCTCCGCGTCCCGAGCGGCCGCAAACGACCCCGTGAGCCTGGGTGCAGAGAGGAAGCCGAGGCGTACGGTCGCACCCCCGGGCCGCTCGGGTCACCTCCGGAACGCGCACACGGTGCGGTCGTCGGTTCGCGCCCGGTGAGTCGCGACACCGCCCCGTCGGACCATCGCCTCGGGCGCGGTCGGTCGAGCGCACGGCAGTAGGGTCGCCGCGTCCCCCGCGGAATTCGAGGTGTCGTATGCGCTACGTGAATCTTGGCCGGACCGGCCTGATCGTCTCCCGGGTGTGCCTCGGGATGATGAGCTACGGGAATGACAGCGAGCGCCCCTGGGTGCTGGACGAGGGGACCGCCGAGCCGATCATCAAAGCCGCCGTCGATGGTGGCATCACGTTCTTCGATACTGCCGACACGTATTCGGCGGGGGCCAGCGAGGTCGCCACCGGTCACCTCGTCTCCAAGCTCTTGACCCGTGACGAAGTGGTCATAGCGACCAAGGTGTACATGCCGATGACACCGGGCGAGAACGGTAAAGGTCTGTCCCGGAAGCACATCCTGTCGGCGATCGACGCATCCCTCACGCGGCTCGGCATGGACTATGTCGACCTCTACCAGATCCACCGGTGGGACAACCAGACGCCGATCGAGGAGACGATGGCAGCGCTGCACGACGTCGTCCGGGCCGGGAAGGCCCGCTACATCGGCGCGAGCAGCATGCACGCCTGGCAGTTCGCGAAGGCCCAGCACGTGGCAGAGCGCAACGGCTGGACACCCTTCGTTTCCATGCAGGACCACTACAACCTCATCTACCGCGAAGAAGAGCGCGAGATGATTCCCCAGTGCATCGATCAGGGGGTCGGTGTCATCCCGTGGAGTCCGCTCGCCCGAGGAGTGCTCGCGGGAAACCGCAGCCGCAGCGGCGAGAAGCGGACCACCCGGTCCGAGACCGACGGTTTCACCGACTACCTCTACAACCAGCCGACCGACTTCGACGTCGTCGAGCGGGTCACGGACGTCGCTGCGGAGCTCGACGTGCCGCCGGCGCAGGTCGCGCTCGCCTGGCTGCTCCACAAGCCGGGTGTGACCGCCCCGATCGTCGGCGCGACGCGCCTCGGCCACCTCGAGGACGCCCTCGCGGCCCAAGAGCTGCAGCTCGGCGACGAGATCATCCAGCGGCTCGAGGAGCCGTACGTCCCCCACCCGGTGCTCGGCCACTTCTAACCGAGACCGAGCCGCGCGCGAACCGGCGCGCTCGACAGCGCCAGCCGTCTTGGTCCACGATGCGGCCCAACGGGCAGCCTGACAAGGTGGTGGTATGCGGGTGAGGGCGGGCGGCATTCTGACGGTGCTGGTCGGCATCGTCGTCACCGCCGCCAGTGTCGGCGGGAGCGCCGCGTCGGCGGCCCCCGACCGCCGAGCAGGCGCTGTCCCGCACCTCTCGGCGCTTCAGCACATCGTGGTGCTGATGCAAGAGAACCGGTCCTACGACAACTACTTCGGAGCCCTGCACCGCGAGGGACAACCGGCGTCGGGGCCGGTCCCGAAGCCCGCGGGATCCTCGATCGTGCCCTTCCATCAGAGCGCCCTGTGCGAGGTCGCCGACGTCAACCATTCCTGGACCGGGACGCACGCCGAAATCGACAACGGGCGGATGGACGGGTTCGCGACCCAGAACGTCGTTCCGGCAGACCCGACCGGGAGCCGGGCTTTCGGCTCGTACGACTCGTCCGACCTTCCCTTCTACTACGGGCTCGCGAACACGTTCGGGATCGGGGACCGGTACTTCGCGTCCGTCCCGGGCCCGACCTATCCGAACCGGTTCTACGAGATGACCGGCACCTCCTTCGGCCACATCAAGAACGATCTCCCACCGGCGGGCGGCTACACGCAGCCGTCGATCTTCGGGCGCCTCCAGCAGGCGGGGGTGAGCTGGGCGGTGTACGACGCGCAGTTCCCGACCGCCTCGTTCTTCGCCGACGTCCAGGCACACATGGACCATGTGAAGCCGTTCTCGCAGTATCTGGCCGACGCAGCGGCGGGAACGCTGCCCCAGGTCGCGTTCGTCGAGCCCACCTACATCGGCTCCGTGGCAACCGAAACCGATGAGCACCCGCCGGCCAATCCGCAGCTCGGTCAGCAGTTCAGCGCCAGCGTCGTGCGCGCGCTGACGACGAGCCCGAACTGGTCGTCGTCGGCGCTCGTCATCACCTGGGATGAGCACGGCGGCTACTACGACCACGTCGCGCCCCCGCCGGCGGTCGTTCCCGACGCCATCCCGCCGATGCTCCAGACCGGCGATGTCTCGGCGAGCTTCGACCGGTACGGTCCCCGTGTCCCGGTCTTGGTCGTCTCACCGTTCTCGAAGCCGCACTTCGTCTCGCACCAGGTGAGCGATCACACGTCGATCCTGAGCTTGATCGAACACCGGTTCCAGCTGTCCCCGTTGACCAAGCGGGACGCGCATGCCAATGCGCTGCTCGACTACTTCGACTTCGCTCACCCGCATTTCCGCAAGCCGCCCACCCTCCCTGCGGCGACTGTCGATCCCGCCAAGGCCGCGCAGTGCCGAGCGATCCAACCCGGCCGGACCGGAGGGTGAAACCCGGTCGTGACTCAGACGAGGATCGTGGATCGCCGACGCGACGGGTCCTTGGTTCGCGACCTCGAGGAGCCCGATTGCCTACAGCGAATCAGCCCCGGCGGATGGCGCGGCGCGGGACAGGTCCAGCAGCTCGGAGCGGACGTGTCGCTCGACGAGCAGCGGGACGAAGTCCCGCACCCGAGCGCTCTGGAAGCGGGCGAGGTTGCGTTCCACGGCTGGCCGGAGGCCGGTCTCGGGGAGGTCGTCGCCCGCCCGGCTCTGGAGGCTCGCCACGACTGCGCCCGCCTCGGTGTCGTCGCCTGTCGTCGTCGGACCTGACCGATCGATCATCGGATACCTCCGCCCGGGTCGGTGCCCATTCGAGCGCGACCGTACTGCGGGCGCGGTCACGCCTCGCGGACGGTGCCCCGTGAACTCCGTCACGGGCGGGCCTCGGCTCCGCTGGACCAGGCCGGGATTACGCTGACGCCCGCTGCCGCCGACCGGGGGTCGAGATGACCAGTTCGTCGCTTACCGCCCCGGTCGTCGCGCTCGATCCGTTGTTCGACGAGGCAGGGGCCGCGGCCGTCCTGGACCTTTGCACGCGGCACGGCTCGTATCGGACCTACGCGGCACGTGAACACATCGACACCGAGCTCGGTCGCGGTCTCGCCCAGCGCCACGACAGCATGCGCAACTTCCTTCGCCTCGCCGACGAGCGCGACCGCGGCGAATCGACCCGCGTCCTCACCGCGCGCACGAGCTACTTCCGGGAGGAGTACGCGTACGACGGGACGCCACTCGTGCCCGGGATCGAGCCGTTCCTCGGCCACGCCGGTCTCGCCGACGCCGCCCGAGCCGTGCACGGCCGGCCGATCGTCGCGCCGTCGATCGCCTACGCGAACCTGCTCGTCCCCGGCCAAGAGCTCGCCGTCCACACCGACGTCCCGGAGTTCCGCGGCGCGAACCGCAAGAGCGTGCCGCAATGGCTGCTCGTCGTGATGCACCACTCGGGCCTGTTCGACGAGTGGCGCCTTCCCATCGCGACCGGAATCGCCTGGTTCCAGCGCAGCGAGGGCGGCGCTCTCCTGTACTGGCCGGACGGCCCGATAGCACCCGGCCGGACCCACCCGATCCGCCCGAACACGGCCCTGGTCCTCGATACCGACAGCGTCTTCCACGGCGTCGCGTCGGTTGGGAGCGTCGCCACCGAGGACCTGCCACCGATCGCGACCGGCGTGACCCTCACCGCGGCTGGCGCCGACACGTGGTCGCTGCGTGACGCCACCGGCGCCGAGCTGGCCACGTACGCGTGGGACGAGCTTCGCTTCTCGGTGTCGTGGAAGGCCTACTGCCTGCGCGACGAAGCCGAACGCCACGCCTGGCAGCACCACACCGACGACCTGGACTACGACACCATCGTGGGCCGCCTCCTCGAGGACCTACGCGCACGAGGCCGGGTCAGCGGCGAGGTCGACCAGGACCGGACCCTGGGCCTGCGCCTCATCGACGAGTACATCCGGTTTCCCCGCGATTGACCGACCCGTCCGGCCCACCACTACGCTCCCGGCGCCGTCGGCCGAAGGGGACGGTTTCGGACGGGATTGCGCCGGGCACGACGCGGTGACCGTGACGACCAGGAGCGGTGTGGGGGAAACAACCACGTCGGCGCGACCGTTGCGAGCCGTGACTGCGCTGGCCGTCGCGCCCGCGGTGCTCGCCGCGGCGGTGATCATGGTCGGCCCGGGGACGAGCGCCGCCGGGGGCGCGTCGCGGCCGACCGCGCCGGCCGCGACACCGGCCGCCTCCGCTCCCGCCGTGGGGGCGGCCGCGCCGCCACATCGGGTCCTGGTGATCGGGGACTCCCTCGCGGAGAGCCTGCTCCCCGGTTTGGCCGCGAGCGCGGCGGCGCATGATGTCTCGCTCTTCTCGCGCGCCTACGGCGGATGTGGCCTCCTCACCGGCATCCCGATCGACCCCACCGGCCAGCCGTATCCATGGGGCCAGGCGTGCAGCGACTCCAGACCGGGCTGGCAGACCCAAGCGGTCCAGGATCTGCGCCCGGACGTGGTGCTGTGGCTCAGCGCGGCGTGGGATGAGCGGGACCGCCTCGTCGACGGCGCCGGCGCGCAGATCGGAACCGTCGCGGGGAACCGGATCATCCTGCAGCTGATCGACCAGTCGGCCCAGCGGCTCACCGCCACCGGCGCGCGGCTCGTCTTCGTCATCGCAGCGCCCGACCGCGGCAGTCAGCTCGCTGCCGACCCGACCCGCAACCCGCGTCTCGCCGAGCTGAACCGCCTCTTACGGCTCTACGCGGCCTTCCATCAGCTCCAGGTCGTGGACCTCGCGCCGATCATCTGCCCCGGCGCCATGTCCGTGTGCCCCGAGACCGTCAATGGTGTCGTCATGCGCCCCGACGGCTACCACGTCGGGTCGAACGCGTCACCGATCATCGCCGAACAGGTCCTCCCGCAGGTGCTCGCCTGGAACGGCCCCAACGCGGCGGACGGCGGCGTCGCGGCCGGCACCTACGCCTCGCTCAACGCCCGTGATCCGTCAACCTGGATGTGGTCGGAGCTCTCGCACCCGTGGCGGCAAGGGACCCCGTGACCCGGCCCGGTGGCGTCAGGTCGGCGCGAGCTGAGCCTCGGCGGCGGTCATGACACCGGCCACCAGGTCCCGGATCTCGGGAGGAGCCTTGGACGGGGCCCCGGTGTCGTGGGGCGGCTGGGGGTCGTACTCGATCCCCAGCTGGATGGCCTGCGCCGTCTCCGGGCCGTAGAGGCGGTCGACGACCGTGAGTGCCAAGTCGATCCCCGCGGACACACCCGCCGCGGTGATCACCTTGCCGTCCGTCACGACACGCTCCTCGGTCGGGTCCGCGCCGTACCGCCGCAGGTGGTCGTAGGCCATCCAGTGGGTCGTGGCGCGCCGCCCGGCGAGGATGCCCGCCGCGCCGAGCAGCAACGCACCGGTGCAGACCGACGTGGTGTACGCCGTCGTGGGGTCCGCGCCGCGGATCCAGTCGACGATGGGGCCGCCTGCGGCGGCGATCCGCCGGGTGGCGAGCCCTCCGGGGACGAGCAGGAGATCCGGGGACGGGACGTCCTCGAAGCGGTGCTCGATCTCGAGGTGCAACAGGTTGCTCTCGTCCGACAGGCGACCGATGCGGTCCGCGCAGACGACGACGGTCGCGTCGGGGACGTTGGTGAACACCGCGTACGGGCCGATCGCGTCGAGGGCGGTGAAGCCGGGGAAGAGGCCGATGGCGATCTGCATGGTGGGTCTCCTCGGGTCAGGACGCGCGCCGGCTGAAGTGCTGCCGGTAGCGGTCCGGGGTGGTGCCCACGCGTCGCCGGAAGGCGCGGTGGAGGATCTCGGCATGCTTCATGCCGACACGGCCCGCGACCGCGGCCACGGTCAGGTCGCTCGTCTCGAGAAGCCGTTGTGCCGCTTCGATGCGCAGCTCCTCGACGTAGGCGGCCGGCGTCAGGCCCGTCTCGCGGACGAAGAGCCGGGCGAAGGTCCGTGGGCTCATCGCGGCCCGCGCCGCCAGTGCGTCGACGGGGAGATCCTCGTCGAGGTGATCGGTGAGCCATCGCTGCAACTCGGCGATCGAGGGCGTCACCGCGGGCGTGGCCCGCAGCTGGGCGCTGAACTGCGATTGACCGCCGGGACGCCGGGCAAACACGACCAGCCAGCGGGCGACCTCGTGGGCGAGATCCGGTCCGTGGTCGTGCTCGACGACGGCGAGGAACAAGTCGATGCCGGCGGTGACGCCCGCCGACGTCCAGCGGTCGCGGTCCTGGACAAAGATGCGGTCGGCGTGCACCGTGACGTCGGGATGGCGGCCTGCGAGGTCCTCGCACGAGGACCAGTGCGTGGTCGCGGCGTACCCGTCGAGCAAACCGGCCCCGGCGAGCAGCCACGCTCCGGTGCACACCGACAGGACGCGCTCGGTGTTGCTTGCGACGGTGGCGAGGTCGGCGAGCAGCGGGCTGCTCTCCCGGGCACGGCGGGTGCCGTGACCGCCGACGACGACGAGCGAACCGACGCGCGTCCCCGCCCGGGCGAGCGCCGCGAGTGACCCGTCGGCCGCGAGCTGGACGCCGCTCTCCGAGCGAACCGGATCCCCGTCCGGGGTGACGACCCGGATCTCGTATCCGGGGTCGGCGCCGAGGCGGGTCGCGCTGCGGAGAACCTCGACGGGGCCGGCGAGGTCGAGGAGCTGGCAGTCCTCGAACGCCACGACGACGACGGCGTGGGCGGGGCGGGTCACGCCGACATCATCCGCCCCCCTGCCCTCGGCAGCAATGTCAAGTTCCTGACGATTTCTGCCAACCGTGAGGTGGCCTGATCAGGGCACGGTTGGCTGCTCGATGAGCTCGAAGGTGGTGCCGTCGGGGTCGGGAAAGCACAGGGCCCGCAACGGAGGCAGCCCGGGACCCATGTCGAGGGTCGCGGGCGGGGAGTACGGGCGGACCCCGGCGGCGAGGAGCCCCTGGTAGTCGCGGTCGAGATCGTCGGTCAGGAGCGCCAGCCGGTAGAGGCCGAGGTCGGTCGCCACCCGCGGCGTGGGCGGCGCCGGGACGGATCGGAGCTCGATCGCGAACAGCTCGGGTCCGCGCGCGTCGCTGCACGTGGCCGGGGCCGAGACGGAGAGGCCCAGCACCGTCCGGTAGAAGGCGAGCGACGCGTCGACGTCGGAGCAACCGACGACCACACCCGCGATCCGCGGCCGGTCGCGCGCCACGACCTCGAGGGACGTCCCATCCGGGTCGACGGTGGCCGACGCGCGCACCGCCGAGTCGGGGTGCACACCGACGCGCAGCTGCTGGAAGCCAGCCAGCGCTTCGGAACGGCTCGGGCGGGGGACCTTCCACTCGAGGAGGTCCAGCACGACCTCGTCGGGCCCACCCGAGCCGTGCAGGATCCACGCGTCCCACTGCGCGGCGTCGAGCCCGAAGGCCCCCCCGGGTTGGGGCTGTTCGGGCGCGGTCCGCACCGACGGCGTCAGCCCGACGTCGTCTCGGTAGAAGGCGACCGAGGTGTCCAGGTCGGAGCAGTTGAGGTTCACATGGAAGATGCGACCCCGGATGCCCGCCATGCCCGGAGGGTACGCCCCGCGTCGTCGGCGCGACGGGAATGCCAGCACCGGTCGAATACCGTCCGGGGATGCGTTGGACGGTGCACGGCGAGGAGACCATCTACGCCAGCGACTGGGTCGAGCTGGCACTCACCGACGTCGAGATACCCGGGGGCGCCCGCTTCGCGCACCACGTGGTACGAGTGCCGCACGCCGCGTGCGGTGTCGTCGTGCACGATCCGGCGCGCGGGGTGCTGCTGCTCTGGCGGCACCGCTTCATCACGGACACGTGGGGCTGGGAGATCCCTGCCGGACGGGTGGAGCCGGGCGAGACGCTCGAGTTCGCGGCGAGCCGGGAGGTGCTCGAGGAGACCGGCTGGCGGCCGGGTCGCCTCCGGCCCCTCGTCAGCTATCAGCCCACCAACGGGCTCTCCGACCAGGTCTTCCACCTCTTCATCGCGACCGGGGCCGAGTACGTCGGGGAGCCGAGCGACCCGGGCGAGGCGGAGCGCGTCGAGTGGGTCGCGCTCGACGACGTCCGACGCCTCACCCGGGACGGTGATGTCGTCGACGGGCTCTCCCTCACCGCGCTGCTGTACGCCCTCCTCCATGGCCTGTCCGGCTCCTGACACACGCCGACGCCACCGGGCCGCGTGTTCCGCGAGCCGCGGGACGGGCGAGTCTCCAGCAGGTGAACGCTCGGCCCGTGATCGGTGATTCGCGGGACCCCCCGCCATGATGGAACCCGTGTTCAAGTCGGGCCCGGCGCGTGACGATCCTTCTCGTCGCGGGAGCCCCGGGCACAGGGGCATGGGCCGAGGGTGAGGACCACGATCGTGATGCGCAACCGGGCGGCGTTCGTCCTCGGTCTGGTGCTCCTCGCGCTCATGACCGCAGCGTGTGGCCTCGTGCCGGCGCCCCAGCACCAGACCGTGCACTGGCTGCTGTACGGCGATTCGCTCTCCGAGCAGACGGCTCCATACCTGGCGCAGCACGGCTCCGTGGGCAATCGCTTCTACGGCGGCAGCGCGCCGTGCAACTGGGTGAACACCTTGGCCGGAGACCACGCCAACTTCACGCCCGACGAAGTGCTCGTGCAGTTCATCGGCAACAGTCCCACGTGCCTCAACGGCCGGGACCCCCAGATCGCTTACGAGCAGGACCTCACCACGATCGTGAACTTCTGGCGAGGCCAGGGTGTCCCGGTCACGATGGTCATCTCGCCCCCCACGCCCACCGACTCCTTGGCGTGGGCCCGACAGGCGGAGCTGGACGTGGCCGCCAAGCTCCATCTCCCGGTGAACAACGCCGGCCAAGCGGTGCTCACCGCCACCGGCCAGTTCACCTACTTCCTGCCCTGCCAGGCGTCCGAAACGCCCGCGCTGGGGTGCGGCGCCGAGCAAGCAGGCCAGATCCGGGTCCGGGACCCTGACGGCGTCCACTTCCCCAAGACGCCGTACTCGTCGGGGGCGGAACGATTCGCCGCCGCCGCATCGCACTCCTGACCTGACCCCAGCCTTCCCGCGCCCGGCCGACCGTCGGCGGAGCTACCCCGCGAGCGCCGCCGCGACCTCGACGGCGACCGCCTCACCGGAGCGGACCGCGCCGTCCATGTAGCCGGCCCACACCGTGGCGGTCTCCGTGCCGGCCCAGTGGACCCGACCGCACGGCTCGCGCAGCGCCGGACCGAACTGGGTGAGGACCCCCGGCGCGAGGTGCGCGCCGTAACAGCCGCGGCTGAACGGCTCGGCGGCCCAGTCCACCTCGAGAAACTCGGACGGGTTCTGGGCCGCCGGCCCGAACGCCCGGGTCAGGCACCCGACGACCGCGGCGCGCCGCTCCACGGCCGAGACCCGCGACAGCGCGCGTGCGTGGGCCCCTTCGACGAAGGCCAACAGGATCCCGGGGCGACCCTGCGGGGGTGTGTTGTCGAACGTCAGCTGCACCGGTCCTTGATCGGAGGTCGACTGGCCGGTGAGGCCGTCGCCGCGCCAGAACGGCTCGTCGTAGACGGCCATGCACTTGATGACCGATCCCATCGGCAGCTTCTGGGTCAGCTGGTCGCGCCACGGTGGCAGCACCGGTTCGTAGTCGAGACGACCGGCGAGCACGGGCGGTGTCGCGATGACAGCCCGGCGGGCCCGGACCGTCAGGCCGACCCCTTCGACGGTGACCCCGTCTCCGTCCTGCACGACCCGTCGGACTGGAACGCCGCACCGCACCACCCCCAGACGCTCCGCGAGTCCCGTGGCGAGGATCTGCGATCCGCCGACAATGCGCGATTCCTGGGCGCCGTCGCGGACGTCGAGGAGCCGGTCGAGGAACCCACCCGAGTGGCTATAGAAGAGGAAGTGGAGCAGCGACAGATCCGCGGCCTCAGTCGCGAACACCGCCCGCACCGCGAGCTGCAGCATCTCGCGCGCTCCCCGGGTGTGGACGTGGCGGCGGAACCAGGTCTCGACGGTCTCGCCGTCCCACGCCGCGGCGCGGGGCGCGAGCCAGGGCTCGTCGAGCGGGACCGTCTTCGCCATCCGGTCGAGACGCAGCTGAGCCTGGCCGATGTCGGCGAGCACCGGCGCCGGGAGCTTCGGGATCGCGCCCCGGTACCGCCGCTTCCGGCCCCGGTAGACGACCACGTTGTCGCCCTCGTCGTACGTCGGGAACAACGCGGCACCGAGATCGGTCGCTAACGCCAGCACTCGGTCCTGGGTCGGCCCGACCCACTGCCCGCCGAGCTCGAGCATGATGCCGTCCGCCGTCGGCATGTTGACCACCCGGCCGCCGACCCGGTCGCGCGCCTCGACGACGACCACCGAGTGGCCCGCCGCCGTGAGGTCGCGTGCCGCGACGAGACCGGCCAGGCCCGCGCCGACGATCACGACCTCGACGTCCACTGTGCGCGGACGCTAGCCGCATGCCCGACACACCGGTCGAGGCGGTCTGCCCGCCGAACCGGCGCAGCCGGTCGTCCGATACCGTGACCGCGGTGTGCGACTGCCTGGTGGCGCTCCCCAACACGACGGCCTCGGCGCGGACGCTGTTCGCGAAGAACTCGGATCGACCCGCGGACGAAGCCCAAGAGCTCGAGTGGCTCCCACCCCGCCGCGACGCCGGTCCGGTCCGCACCACCTACCTCGACATCGATGCCGCTCCCGGCTGGACCCTCGGCGTCCTCGCGTCACGTCCGGCGTGGATGTGGGGCCTCGAGCACGGCGTCAACGAAGCGGGTGTCGCCGTCGGGAACGAGGCCGTCTACACCACCGACGATCCGCATCTCGCCCCGCCCGCCCTCGTCGGCATGGACCTGGTTCGACTGGCGCTCGAACGCGCCGAGACCGCGACTGCCGCGGTCGACGTCATCATCGGGCTCGTCGAGCGATACGGACAGGGCGGCAGCGGCTACGAGGGACGGGACGACCCGTACTGGTCGTCGTTCCTCGTCGCCGACGCCGCCGACGCGTGGATCATCGAGACGTCGGGGACGCTCACCGCCACCGAGCACGTGGCCCACACCCGGGCCATCTCGAACCGGCTGACGATCCCCACGTTCGACGCCGCGCACCGCGACCCGGCCATGCCGACCGAATTCGCCGATCCGCGACTGCACGCCAGCGAGACGGTCCTCGCGGCCGAGCCCGTCACCGTCACGAACCTCAAGGCGCACCTCCGCGACCACACCACCGGTGAGCATGGCTTCACCGTCTGCATGCACGTCGGCGACCAGCTCGCGACCACCGCGGCGGTGATCGCGGAGCTCCCCGGACCATTCCGGAACCGGCGGACCCTGGCGCATGTGTGCCTCGGGTCGCCGTGCCGCTCAATCTTCGTTCCCGTGGCGGTGGGCCGCCCCCTCGGCGAGCCGCCCCCGTGGAAGGACTTCCAGGGCCTCGCCGACGACACCCACCACCGGCTCCGGGCCCTCGAAGCGGAACTGGCGACAGCCGCATCCACCGATGCCGACGACGACAGGTGGGCCCCTGACGCGTGGCGGCGCGTCGACGCGATCCTGACCCGCGCCTGACCCATCCTCGGCCCGGCTGGCGCCCGGAACTCATAGGGTGACGCCGTGACCGTCACGGGCGCACCGGAACCGGACCTTGAACGGGTGGCGGACGCCCAGCGCCGGTTCGTCGCCGTCGTCGCCGAGCTCGACGATGCCGATCTGCGCCACCCGAGCCTGCTTCCCGGCTGGCGTCGCGCGCACGTCGTGGCCCACGTCGCGCGCAACGCCGACAGCCATCGTCGGCGAGCCGACGCCGCCCGACGCGGCGAGATCATCGACCAGTACCCGGGCGGATTCGCCGGCCGAGCGGCCGAGATCGAACAGATCTCGGGGTGTGGCCGCGCCGAGCTCCTCGATGACCTCGTGAACAGTGCCACGCAGCTGCGCGCCGCCTGGCGGGCGGTGCCCCCTGGCGCGTGGGCGACCATCTCGCGGGACGTCTCCGGCACCGAGCGCGCCTTGCGAGAGCTCCCGGCCCGCCGCTGGCAGGAGCTGGAGGTCCACGTCGTCGATCTCGACGCCGGCGTCACCCCTCGGGACTGGCCAGCCGACTTCGTCCAGGCCTGGCTCCCGGTATGGCGCGGCACCGTCGCGTCCCGCCTCCCGGCGGGCGCGGCCGCTCCGCCGCCGCGGACCCTCGAGGACCGCGACGAGCTCGCCTGGCTCTACGGACGACTGCACCGACCCGACCTCCCCGAGCTCGCCCCATGGGGCTGACCCGACCATCCGTCACGATCCGAGCAAGGAACCGTCCATGCCCACCGATGACGAGGCCCCCCGCTACGTCCGCCCCGGCTGGTTCACGACACACATCTTCAACCGACTCGTCGCGGCCCTGACCCGCGCCGGGGTCAGCGTCTGGGGTTCACGCGAGCTGCGCGTCCGAGGACGCACGACCGGCGAGTGGCGCCGCACCCCGGTGAACCTCCTGACCGTCGACAGCCAGCAGTACCTCGTCGCACCCCGCGGCGTGACCCAATGGGTCCGCAACCTGCGCGTGGCGCGCCGCGGCGAGCTCCGGGTCGGGCGGCGCCGCGAGCCGTTCCAGGCCGCCGAGCTCACCGACGATGAGAAGGTCCCGATCCTGCGGGCCTACCTGGAACGATGGAAGGCCGAGGTCGGTGTCTTCTTCGGCGGCGTGGGCGCCGACGCACCCGACGACGAGCTCCGTCGCATCGCCCCCGACCATCCCGCCTTCCGAATCGCGCCCGACACCGACCGCGCCGCGCCCGAGTCCTGACCCGACCGCCATCGCGCGCCAAGGGTCGCAGCGTGAGGACCGCTGCGACCCTTGAGGACCCCCACCTCCGTCATTAGTGTGCGGGACGTGGCGTCGGGGGGACAGCACACGCCGATCGTTCCCACGCCGGCGCTCACGGTGCGGGACCTCGAGGTCGTCTACGGCTCGGCGATCCACGTCTTGCGAGGTGTCAGCCTTGAGGTCGGGACCGGCACGATTGTCGCCCTGCTGGGCGCCAACGGGGCCGGCAAGACCACGATGCTGCGGGCCGTCTCCGGGTTGCTCCGGTTCCATCGCGGTTCGGTCACCCAAGGCCGCGTCGAGTTCGAAGGCGAGCGCATCGACCGGCTCGACGCGGCCGCGATCGTCCGCAAAGGCATCTCCCAAGTCATGGAGGGCCGCCGCATCTTCGCCGAGCTCACGGTCGACGAGAACCTCCGCGCGGGGGCCTACACCCGCCGGGACCGATCCGGGATCAAGGTCTCCTACGAGCGGGTCCTCGAGCTGTTCCCGATCCTCGCCGACCGCCGCCGCTCCACCGCCGGGTACCTCTCCGGTGGTGAGCAGCAGATGGTCGCGATGGGCCGGGCGATGATGGCCGCGCCCCGACTCCTCGTCCTCGACGAGCCGTCCCTCGGCCTCGCGCCGCTGATCGTGCAGCAGATCCGGGACCTGATCGTCGAGATCAACAAGGGCGGAACCAGCGTGCTGCTCGTGGAGCAGAACGCCACCATGGCCCTCTCCATCGCGCAGCACGGCTACGTCCTCGAGAACGGCGTCATCGCCAAGGCCGGCCCCGCGCAGGCGCTCCTCGCCGATTCCGATATCCAAGAGTTCTACCTCGGGGTCGGCGAGAGCGCCGGCCGGTCCTTTCGCGACCTCAAGACCTACCGGCGCAAGAAGCGGTGGAGCGCATGAGCGCGGCCCCGAACCGCGACGAGCTGCTCCTCGACGTCCAGGACATCACCCTCCGCTTCGGTGGTGTCACCGCCCTCGACGGCGTCTCCTTCCAGGTTCACCGCAACGAGCTGTTCGCGATCATCGGACCCAACGGGGCCGGGAAGACGTCGATCTTCAACTGCCTCAACGCGGTCTACCGGCCCCAGACGGGCAGCATCCGCTTCGACGGCAACGAGATCATCGGGAAGCGACCCTCGGTCACCGCGCAGCTCGGGATCGCCCGCACCTTCCAGAACCTCGGCCTGTTCGTCAACTTGAACGTGATCGACAACCTCATGCTCGGCCGCCATCACCTCATGAAGACCGGGTTCTTCGCCGGTGCCCTCTGGGTCGGCAAGGCCAAGCGTGAAGAGATCGAGAACCGGCGACGGGTCGAAGAGATCATCGAGCTCATCGACCTCGGCCCCTACCGGTACCAGCCCGTCGGGTTGCTCCCCTACGGGGTCCAGAAGCGGATCGAGCTCGGTCGGGCGCTGGCGATGGAACCGAAGGTCCTCCTCCTCGACGAGCCCGTCGCGGGCATGAACCTCGAAGAGACCGAAGACACAGCCCGGTACCTGCTCCAGGTCCAAGACGAGCTCGAGCTGGCCATGATCCTCGTCGAGCACGACATGCACCTCGTGATGGACATCGCCGACACCGTCATGGCTCTCGACTTCGGGATCCCCATCGCAACCGGGACCCCGGCGGAGATCCAGGCCGATCCGAAAGTCATCGAGGCCTACCTCGGACAGCCGTCGTGACCACCGTCGACCCGACGGGGACCCCATGACCACGACGGTCGACACAGCCAACGTCCCGCCCGCCGCGACGACACCAGCCACGCTGCCCGGGCTGCTCCTCGTGCACGCCGACACGCACCCGAAGGACACCGCGCTGCGGGTGAAGCGGCTCGGCCGCTGGGTCGAGATCTCCTGGCGTGAGTACGCCAACCGGGCCGCGTGCGCTGCCCTGGGTCTGCGCCTCCTCGGGATCGCACCCGGTGACCGGGTCGCCGTCCTCAGCGAGAACCGTCCCGAGTGGCTCTTCGCCGATCTCGCCATCCAGGGCATTGGCGCGATCAGCGTCGGGGTCTATCCGACCAGCTCGGAACCCGACGTCGCTGACGTGCTGGACAGCTCGGGCGCCAAGGTCGTCATCGTCGAAGACGAAGAGCAGCTCGACAAGGTCATCGCCGTTCGCGCCGGACTGTCGGAGCTCGCCACCATCGTGGTCATCGACACGCGCGGGATCCGTGCCCTCGACGACCCGATGACGATCAGTCTCGACCAGCTCGAGAACCTTGGCGAAGCCCCCGCGCGAGACGTCGTCGACATCTGGCGCGACACCGTCACTGGCCTCCCCGGCGGCGACCACGCCGCGATGGTCGTCTACACGTCCGGCGTCGGGGGACCGCCCCAGGGAGCGATGCTCTCGCACCGCAACCTCATCGCCACCGCCGAGGTGCTGGCGTCGTTCTACGGAGCCCGGCGCGACGAGGAGGTCCTCTCGTACCTGCCCCTGTCGCACGTGGCTGAGCGTCTCGTGTCGGTCGCGACCGCCATCCGGGTCGGTTATGTCGTGAACTTCGGTGAGGGGGGCGAATCGTTCATCAACGACCTCCAGGAGGTGCAGCCGACCTTCTTCCTGGGCGTCCCGCGGGTCTGGGAGAAGCTCATGGGGTTGGTCCAGACTCGCGTCGCGAACGCGACACCGCTCAAGCGCTGGATGTACCGGTTCTGGCAGCGCCAGGAGGCCCGCACCGCCGAGACCCGCCGGCACGGCGGCCGGGGCGGGCGTCTGAGCCAGGGATTGGCGTGGCTCTTCCTGCTGCGCAGCCTCCGCCGCAAGCTCGGCCTCGCCCGGATCCGGATCGCGCTCTCTGGCGCCGCACCGATCGCCTCGGGCGTCCTCGAGTACTGGTGGGCGCTCGGGGTGCCGCTGCGCGAGACCTACGGGCAGACCGAGGACACCGCGCTCGCCACCGGGAACCCCGAGAACGACGTCCGCGTCGGCACCGTCGGCGTGGCGCTGCCCGGCGTCGCCCTCCGGGTCGCCGACGACGGCGAGATCCTCGTGCGCAGCCCCGGCAACTTCGTCGGGTACCTCGGCGACCCCTCCGCGACCCGAGCAGTGCTCGACGACGACGGATGGCTGCACACCGGCGACCTGGGCGAGCTCGACCGCGACGGGTACCTCACCATCACCGGCCGCACCAAGGAGCTCATCGTCACCGCGGGTGGCCTGAACGTGTCCCCCAGCCGGCTCGAGAACCTCATCAAGGTCTCACCGTTCATCCGGGAGGCGATGGTCATCGGCGACCGGCGACCCTTCCTGGCTGCTCTCATCGGGATCGAACCGGCCGCGGTGACCGACTGGGCCCACCAGCACGCCCTGCAGTTCACCAGCCACCGGGACCTCGTCAGCCAGCCCGAGGTGGAGCGCCTCGTCGACGGGATCATCGCCGACGTGAACCGGCAACTGTCCGAGACGGAGCAGATCCGCGCCTTCGAGATCCTGCCCTTCGATCTCGACGAGATCGGCGCGCTCACCGCAACCCAGAAGGTACGACGCCAACAGGTCACCGAGCACTGCTCCGACCTCATCGACCAGATGTACTCCGCTGCCTGACAGGAGTCGGCCGTGACGAAGTTCTTGAACCTGCTGAGCAACGGCCTTGCGCTCGGCGCGGTGTACGCCCTCGTCGCGTTGGGGTTCGTCGTGATCTATCGGGCGACGCGGGTCATCAACTTCGCGCAGGGGGGTCTCGTCGTGTTCGGCGCGTTCCTCGTCTACCAGGCCGAGCACACGTGGGGTTGGGGATTCTGGGTCTCCGCGCTGTTCGCCATGGCGTGCGGCGCCGGTATCGGCGCCGCGTTCCAATCAGTCGTGCTCCGACGGATGATCGGGCAGCCCGTCTTCGCGATCATCCTCATCACCATCGGGTTGTTCCTGCTCGTCGAGCCGATCACGACCACGGTCTGGCACAACCCGCCGGGCGGGGTCGAGACACCGTGGCACCTCCACACCGTCTCGATCGGGTCGGTGAAGATCCTCGAAGTCAACATCGCGACGGTCGTGATGGGCATCGTCGTGCTCGGGGCCTTCTTCGCCTTGTTCCGCTACACCAAGATCGGCCTCGCGATGCGCGCCACCGCCGTCGACCAGGAGGCCGCGCTCGCCCAAGGCATCAGCGTGGGCCGCATCTTCTCGATCTCGTGGGCCATCGCGGGCGCGGTCGCCGTCGTCGGCGGCATGATGCTCGCCGGTGGCGCCGGGCCCGCGCCCGGTCTCAGCGTGAGCCTGGGCCTCCTGGCGCTCCGGGCGTTCCCCGCCATCATCCTCGGAGGCCTCGATTCGCCGGTGGGCGCCGTCGTCGGTGGCCTCACCATCGGCGTCGCCCAAGTCATGGCCGCCGGCTACATCCCGAGTGCCATCCCCGCCCTCGGCAGCGAGTTCGCTGACGTCGTCCCCTACATCATCATGTTCATCGTCCTGCTCGTCAGACCGTACGGCCTCTTCGGCGAACGCGAAGTCACGAGGGTCTGACCATGCCACGCGCGAATCGAGCGATGGTTCGGAACTACCGCGACGACCTGCGGCTCTTCCCGACCTGGACGAAGCGGGCCGCCCTCCTCGGGCTGGCGCTGCTCTACCTGTTCGTCCCGCTCCTGCTGAACGACGTGTGGGCCAACGTCCTCGCCCTCGCCGGGATCACCGCCGTCGGCGCGCTCAGCCTCAACCTGCTCACCGGCTACACCGGCCAGCCGTCACTCGGGCATGCCGCGTTCATCGGGCTCGGCGCGTTCACCGCCGGGTACCTCGGGGGTGGGCGGGCCCCGGCGGGCTACAACCTCAACCTCTGGGTCTATCTCCTCGTCGCCATGGTCCTCGGCGCACTCGTCGGGCTGATCATCGGCCTGCCGGCGCTGCGCCTGCGAGGCAACTACCTCGTGATCGTGACCCTCGGCCTCATCTTCGCCGCGCTCTACCTCTGGCAGAAGTGGACCACCATCACCGGCGGCAACGCGGGGACCGCGATGCCGAACCGGGCCGTCGTGTACAACGTCGGCGGCCACAAGCTCGACCTCCTGAACAACCTCACCGTCTTCGGCAAGGTCCTCGGACCCAAACAGGGACTGATGTACCTGGCGTGGGGCCTCGCCGCCGTGGTCGCGCTCCTCGTGAAGAACATCGTGCGGACCCGGCCCGGGCGAGCCCTCCAGGCCGTGCGCGACCGCGACGTCGCCGCCGAGATCGTCGGGGTCAGCCTGGCCCGCTACAAGATCAGCGCCTTCGTGATCTCGAGCGCCATCGCGGCGCTCGCCGGGGCGCTCTACGGCTTGTACCTCGGCTACCTCACCCCCGACGAGCAGTCGCTCGGCCTGACCCTGTCCATCCAGTTCCTGGCGATCATCGTGGTCGGCGGCATCGGGACGATCTACGGCCCGATTCTCGGCGCCGTCCTGGTGGGGGCCCTGCCGAGGCTGATCGACCAGTACGCCACGTCGCTGCCGTTCGTCAGCAACATCGTGACGACCGACCCGACGAAGAGCGGCTTCACCCGAGGTGCCCTGGGTACCGTCATCTATGCCCTGTTGATCATCATCTTCCTCGTGTTCGAACCGCGGGGCCTGGCCGGGATCTGGCGCAGGATTCAGGCATACTTCAGGTCTTGGCCGTTCTCGTACTAAGGGCCATCGCACCGCCAAGACAGAGGGGGAACGAATGCGGAAGAACCTGGGCCGGCTCCTGTGGATGCTGGCCGCCATGTCGCTCGCGGTTGGCTTCGCGTTGCCAGCCGCGGGGGCCAGCGTCTCGCGGGCCAAGACGCCACCCAGTGTGCCCGGCTTCGACGGCAAGACCATCAAGCTCGGGGTGCTCACCCCGCTGAGCGGGATCGCCAGCGTCATCGGGAAGCCGCTCACCAACGGCAACCAGACGTACTGGGACGCCGTCAACGCGGCCGGTGGCGTGGGCGGGAAGTACAAGGTCCAGCTCAGCACGAAGGACCCGAACACCGCCGCGGCGTCTGACACGAAGTACGACACCGCGACCGCGCTGCAGGGCTACGACCAGATCAAGACCGACGTCGTCGCCTTCCAGCAGGTGCTTGGCACCCAGATCATGCAAGCCGTCCTGCAACGCCTGAAGGCCGACCAGCTCACGGCCGCGCCGGCCACGCTGGACTCGCTGTGGGTCAAGGTTCCCCAGCTCGTCCCGATCGGTGCGCCCTACCAGGTCGAGGCGGCGAACGGCTTCGACTACTACATCAACAAGGGCGGCGGGAAGGGCAAGAAGATCTGCGCCCTCGTCCAGGACGACGACTACGGGACGGCCGGGCTGCAAGGTCTGAACGCAGCGGCGAAGCAGCTGAAGTTCACGGTGGCGTCGACGGCGAAGTTCGCCGCGACCGCCACGGACGTCAGCGCCCAGGTCGGGCAGCTCGCGGACGCCAAGTGCGACGCGGTGTTCCTCGCCTCGCTGCCGAACGTGACCGGCTCGATCGTGTCGAAGATGATCGGCCGCAGCTTCACCCCGCAGATCCTGGCGCTGGCGCCCTCCTGGCTCTCCGGGTTCGAATCCAGCCCCGACTCGGGTGCCTTCTACGCCCAGCACTTCTGGCTGCTGTCGGAAGGACCGAACTGGGGTGACACCTCGGTGCCCGGAATGGCCAAGATGCTGGGTGACCTGCAGAAGTACTCGCCGGACCAGAAGCCGGACCAGTACTTCGCGTTCGGGTACGCGGAGTCGTGGGCGATGGATCAGGTCCTTGAGCAGGCCGTGAAGAACGGCGACCTCAGCAAGGCCGGGATCCAGAAGGCGCTGAAGCAGGTCGGGACGCTGAAGTTCCAGAACTTGGTCGGCGACTACCTGTACGGGTCGTCCGCCGCGAACCGGAACCCGCCGCGTGACACCACGATCTTCAAGGTCGTGAACGGCAAGCCCGTCGGGCTCGACATCTTGGTGCCGAGCTTCGTGTCGCCGACGGCGAAGGCACTGAAGTTCTAACGTCCGATACCGGACATTCTTTCGAGAAGACTGGCGCGGGCCCGCCTCTCCGGAGGCGGGCCCGTTGCTACGTATGGACCCGCGGTGGGCGATCGCACCGACGAGGTTTGAGCGCGACCCAGGACGGGCACGCGCAGTAGTAGTGCTTCGACGCGACAGCAAACTCCATCTCGCCGGCGACCTGGAAGGGCCACGCGTCGCTCGAGCGTTCCTCAGCGACGCGCTCCTGTCCTGGCACCAACAGCGCCACTCCGACGTCGCCGCCCTGCTCGTGAGCGAGCTCGTCACCAACGCGATCGTGCACGGACGTTCGCCCGTCCAGCTCCGGGTTGCGATGCTCGATTCGACGATTCGCGTCGAGGTGAACGACGACAGCCGGGAGGCGCCCATACGCGCGGCCACCCGCCCCGACGAGCCGGGCGGATACGGGCTGCCGCTGGTCGATTCGCTCGCCGACGAGTGGGGTTACGACCTCATCCCCGGCGACGGCAAGCGGGTCTGGTTCGAGCTCGAAGCCGTCTGAGCCCGGCCGGGCACGGTGGCGGCCACAGGACCGACCGGCGGCGCTGATCGGGGCGACGCCTACAGTTTTGAGGCATGGCCGCTGACCCCGCCAGCGGATGGCTGGTCCGCCTCGACGAGCGGGGCCTCTTGGACCGGGTCGAGGCCGCCGTCATCGCCACCAACCTGGACGGGGTCATCCTCTACGCCAACCGCTACTGCGACGTCCTGTACGGCCGATCACCCTCCGAGCTCGTGGGTCGACAGGCCGGCGACTACGCGGCCGACCCGGTCCCCGCCTCACTGATCCAGGAGATCGGCGCCGCCATCGCCCGCGGCCGCGGCTGGGAAGGCGATTTTCGAGTGCGACGCCCCGACGGCTCGCTCCTCGCGGTCCACGCGGTGAACTCCCCGCTTCTCGGACCCGACGGCACCTTGACCGGCGTGGTGAGCCTGGCCTTCGACGTGACGGCGCAGCACGACCGCGAAGCGCAGCTCACCCGCCAGTTCGGGTTCGCCCAGTTCCTCGCCGACGTCGGGACCCTGCTCACGTCCTCCCTCGACTACAGCGACTCGTTCCAGCGGCTGGCGGAGCTGCTCGTTCCCGTCCTGGGCGACCTGTGCCTGATCGACGTGGCCGATGGGTTGCTGATCCGACGCGTGGCCGCGGCGCACGCCGACCCCGCCAAGCAGCGATTGGTCCACGAGCTGGAACAGAAGTATCCGCCGGACCCGTTCGGGAACCATCCCGCGGTCCGCGTCATCCGAGGTGGCGGCCCCGAGGTCCGCTCCGAGATGCCCGATTCGTTCCTGCGGTCCACGACGCGCGACGACGAGCACTACCGGATCGTCCGAGCCCTCGACTTCACCTCGTACATGTGCGTTCCGCTGACCGCCCGGGGCCGCATCCTGGGGTCCTTGACGCTGGTTTCCTCCGGCTCGCAGCGGCGCTTCGAAGCGAGTGACCTGACCCTCGTCGAGGACCTCGCGTCCCGGGCGGCGCTCGCGCTGGACAACGCCCGCCTGTTCTCCGAGCGGACGCATGTCGCGCAGGTCCTCCAGGCCAGCCTGCTCCCACCGTCGCTGCCCGAGATCCCCGGCATCGCGATGGCCGCCCGGTACCGGCCGGTCGGCAGCGGGAACGAGGTCGGCGGCGACTTCTATGACATCTTCGAGATCTCACCGGCCCGATGGGCCCTGACCATCGGGGACGTCAGCGGCAAGGGCCCCGAGGCGGCGGCGGTTGCCGGCCTTGCCCGCCACACGCTGCGAGCGGGGGCGCTCCGCGAGCGGACGCCGAGCAGCCTGCTGCGGCTGCTCGACCAGGCGCTGCGCCGTGACGAGAGCACCGGGGAGCGGTTCTGCACGGTGTGCATGGCGTTCCTCGAGACGCGACCGTCGTGGCGCCGTCGCCGGCGCGGCGCCCGACGCGCCGAGCTGCTCGTCTCGTGCGGGGGACACCCGGTGCCGCTGGTGCTGCACCAGGACGGGACCGTCGAGGTGTCCGAGTGTCGGGGGACGCTGCTCGGCATGGCCGAATCCGTGCACCTGGTGGACCAGAGCGTGATGCTCGGACCCGGCGACACCGTCGTCTTCTACACCGATGGCGTCACCGAGGTTCGGGACCGACAGGGTCGCATGCTCGGCGACGACGGCGTCGTCGAGGTGCTGCGCTCCTGTGCCGGGTTGACCCCCGACCAGATCGCGGACCGGATCCTCGACGCGTCGATCGGCCACGCCCGGGGCGACCCCCACGACGACATCGCCATCCTGGTGGTGCAGACGAGCGTCGAGAAGCGACCGGCGCGGCGGCGCGTGGCCGCCCGAGACCCGTTGCCAGGTCAGGCTCCGCGTCGTACCGTGACTCGATGAGCACCACCGCCGAGCACCAGCCCTTCTTCCTCCGCGGGAACTACGCCCCAGTCACCGAGGAGGTCACCGCCGAATCCCTTCCGGTCACGGGCGCGATCCCGGCCGACCTGTCGGGCCGGTTCCTGCGCAACGGCCCCAACCCGGCGACGGGCACGTCGGGGCACTGGTTCCTCGGCGACGGGATGCTGCACGGCGTCGAGCTCGGTGACGGCGCTGCCCGCTGGTACCGCAACCGGTACGTTCGCACCAGGGCCCTCGCCGGTGATGGTGTCTTCGTCGACGACCAGGGCCACGTCGACCTCACGGTCGGGGTGGCCAACACCCATGTCGTCGAGCACGCCGGCCGCATCCTCGCCCTCGTCGAGAGCAGCTTCCCGTGGGAGGTCACGCCCGAGCTCGACACGGTCGGCTGCTATGACTTCGGCGGCCGTCTCACCACCGCGATGACCGCGCACCCGAAGCTGGACCCGGCGACCGGTGAGCTCCACTTCTTCGGCTACTCCTTCGCGCCCCCGTATCTCACGTATCACGTCGCCGACCGGGACGGCACCCTGATCCGCAGCGAGGCGATCGGCGTGGCGGGCCCGACGATGATCCACGACTTCAACCTCACCGAGCACCACGTCGTGTTCATGGATCTGCCGCTCGTGTTCGACTTCGAGCTCGCGATGCAGGGCACCATGCCCTACCGGTGGGACGACAGCTACGGCGCCCGGCTCGGGGTCATGCCCCGCGGCGGCACCGACGCCGACGTCCGCTGGTTCGACATCGAGCCGTGCTACGTGTTCCACCCGATGAACGCCTACGAGGCTGGCGGCGACATCGTCCTCGACGTCGTCCGGTACGCGAGGCTGTGGGACCGCTCCGGGGACCAGTTCGACCCGGCGCACCTCACCCGCTGGACGATCGACACCGGCGCCGGGACCGTCAAGGAGGAGCCGCTGGACGACCGGGCCACCGAGTTCCCCCGCGTCGCTCCCGCGGTGGTGGGCCGGCCCTACCGGTACGGCTACGCCGTCGAGACGGTGGACGGCATCGGCGAGGAGCACACCGCGCTCGTGAAGTACGACCTCGAGGGTGGGACCGTCGAGGTGCACGACTTCGGGCCGGGCCGGGAGCCGGCGGAGGCCGTCGTTGCGCCGGGCACCGCCGGCGGTGAGGACGGTGGGTACCTGATGACGTACGTCTACGACGCCGCCCGGGACGGTAGCGACTTCGTGATCCTGGCCGCCGAGGACTTCACCGCGCCGGCGGTCGCGACGGTGTCGCTCCCGCAACGGGTCCCCTTCGGGTTCCACGGCTCCTGGATCCCCGACTGACCCTCGACTGATCCGGGCTGCGCCCCCGCTTCGAGGACCGGGGGAGCTCGCTCAGTCGGTTCCTGCGGGGTGACCGGACGGTGCCCCGTACTGGCGGGCCACCGCGTCGTAGTTGGGCACAGCCTGATGCTGTCGTCTCGCGGGCCCCGTGCCGAACACCGCGAGCACGTTCTTCGTGACCTGGGTCGCGACCGGATCATTCGCCGGGTTCACATGCACGATCACCGCGTCGGCGGTTGGTGGCACGAGCTTGGTGATCCAGTTGATCGTGCCGGTCGAGAAGATCCCCGCTCCCGACGAGGCCGTGTAGTAGGTCATGTCGGCGAAGCTCGGTCGGCCATGGCACACGACGGGGGAGTGGGCGAAGATCTGCACGTTCTTCGGGCCCGCCTGCGCTGGGTCGAACCGGTCGTACTCCGAACCGACCGTGCCGGGGAGCTTCTGGCCCGCTTTGGCGCCGCTCCCGTTGAACACCCACGCCGACGGGTCGACGATCACCATGTCGGCGTTGACGGGGTTGCACTCGTACTGCTGACCGATCATCTCGCTCTCGGGTCGCGACACGGGAGCGTCCCGCCAGTTCACGGTGGTCAGCACCGGGTTGGAGGTGTGGATCGGATCTTCGGCCGCGGACTTGTAGCAGACCTCGTGCCGGTTCGGTCCGATCGGTGATGGCTCGAACCGGATCTGGCGGAAGGCCGCGTTCGCGCCGAGGAACGCCAGGTTCACACCCTTGTCGCGGGCGCCTTCGACGCCGTCTCGCATCTCCTTCGACCAGTACTCGTCGTGTCCGAGCGAGAACCACATCTTGTGGTTCAGGAGCAGCTGGGGGTGGACGTGCGTGTCGACGTCGGTGATGTACGTCACGTCGAGCCCGAGCTGCTCCATCATCATGATGAGTGGGAACTCCAACCCCAAGAAGTCGGCTTGGCCGGCACCCCGGGCGTAGGGCCGGTCGAACGACACGACCCGGGCCCGGGTCGCGAACGCACCGTTCTGGCCCTGATAGAGGGAGTACCCGGCCCAGTCGTTGTAGGCCTGCCAGCTCGTGACCGAGTTCTGCACCACGTACGTCGCGGTGCTGCTGTCATCGCGCACCGTGAGGGGCACCAGCTGCTGGATCCCGTTCGAGCCGACGATCTTGAACAGGTACACCCCTGGCGGGTACTGCTTGTCGATCGTGACCTTCAGCGACGGGTTCCAGCGGGCCTCGGTCATGTTGACCCCGGGCGTGAAGGTGGGCGCGGCCTGCTTCGTGCCGGGCATCTCCGTGGAGTGCCACACCAGCCGACCGCCCGAGCCGTTGTACCAGCCCATGCGGTACGCCTCGACGTGGAAGGTTGGCGCGGTCGTCGACACGTACAACGTCACCGTCTCGCCCTGTTGGGCGCTCACCGCGCTGGCGTAGCCCTCGACGTCCCCGGGCTTCCCGCTATTGGTGACGTTCCAGGCGGTCGTGCCGGGCTTGGCGTTCTCGCTGATGACCCACTGCGCGGTCGGCCCGCTCGGTGAGGACCGCACCCCCGTACCGTGCCCT